>CAYMWV010000256.1:0-3560 GCA_964394395.1 uncultured Sediminispirochaeta sp. | reverse complement strand
AAGTACTACTCCCCGGGCAATGAACCGAGCAGCTCCTCCCCCCTCCCGGTGATGGTCCAGAAGCTTTCGGGTAAGCCTTTGGCGGCCATGGCGCAGCCCCCACAGCCCTTGCCCTGGTGAACCTTGCTGTCCCGGTTACCGCAGGAGCTGCACATCCCGCTGGCGCCGGAAAAGGCATCGTGTTCAAGATATCCCCGGTGAACCATCTCCTCCAGCAGTACCTCCTCCATGGCAACGCTGGTTCCCTGGCGTTGGGCAATCGCCTCTTTATCAACTCTTCCGTCTTCGGTAATCTGTTTCAGTATGGACCGGTAACGCATGGTCGCCTCCTCTCCCTGTCGGCCGGAACCGGCATTGCCGACTACCGCTGCGGGTCGTCGTCTTCTGGTGCTCTTATATCAAAATAGTATGAAAATCCCCGGAAGGGAAGGACCGGGGGGAAGCAAAGGAAAAGGATTTTGTGTAAAGCCTGTGAGCATACCGAAGGTAAACTGAGGAATAACCGCATGAAGCGTATCGATTCGGAGTATCAACTACTCTTGCATCGGGGGGAGAGCCGCCGGGGGAGCTACCGGAAACTGATACGGCGGCTTATAAAAACCGCACCGCCGGACCTTCTTCCCCGGTTTGCACTGCTCCACCGGGAAGCTTTCGAAGAGATAGACTGCCTGAGCTGTGCCAATTGCTGCGCCGAGGTGGGCCCCCGGCTCAACGATACCGATGTAAATCGTCTTGCCAGGGCTCTCTCTATAAAACCCGGGGAGCTGAAGCGCCAGTACCTGAAGATCGATGAGGATGGGGACACCGTCTTCCGGGAGCATCCCTGTCCCCTTTTAATGGCCGATAACCGCTGCCTGGTCTACGAATCCCGGCCAAAGGCGTGCCGGGAGTATCCCCACACCGACGATCCCGCCATCCGCTCCCTCCTGAAGTTGACCCTTGCCAACAGCCGTTTCTGCCCCGCAGTGGTACTGATTTTCGAGGGATTATGTGAGCGGTACGGGGGATGATGGTGCGCTGGGGTAGATGATCACGGGCCAGGGATGTTCAGCCAAAGTGTTTTTCCTTCATGGTTTCCATTACTTCTGTTGCAGTTTTCCCCCTGGCTCCGGAACGAATCTGCTCTTCTGCTTCTTCAAGTTTGCTGTACAGTTCCTGCCGGGCGATAAGCTTTTCATAATGGTTAATACTCATGACCACCATATCACCGACGCCGTTTTTTGTGAGGAAAACAGGTTCATTCTGTTCATGAACAATTTGGGAGATGATGGTGAAGTGGTTTCTCAAATCAGAAACCGGTCTGATTTTAGGCATAACCCCTCCTTTAATATCAAAATAATGATAAAATCAGGATATTTCAAGTTGATACGTGTTGTCCCGCAACCTTCAACTTAAACGTAATGATAGTCGTCTATAAAAAGCGAGGTCTGGAATAGGGGATGGAAATAGCAGCTACAAGGTCCGGTGCCGCTGCTTTGTCTCTTCCACAAGAAACTGGTGAAACCGGATCGCCAGTTCCGGATCCAGCCCAAGCTCCTCTGCAAAACGGTGGTAGGATTCCCGTTGCACCCCTTCCCGGTCTGGATCCTCCGCCGCCATACCCTCCCGTTTTTTCAACTCTCCTATCCGTCGGGTAACTGAAAAGCGCTCTACCAAAAGACCCAGCAGCTCCTTGTCGATGGAATCGATCTCTTTCCGCAGTTCCGCCAGTTCCTTTTCCGGGTTCATTGTGTATCCCTTTCCTTCCATATTTCTCACTGTTTTGTAAACTTGCTCCGCACCTTCGTATAACTGGCGGGTATCCTCAATCTTCCGTTCAATCCCGTGGCTTTTTTAGCACACCGCTTCGACACACCACCACCACCGACGTCGGCGGCCAGCGGCAAGCATCTGCTATTTTATGGCAATGATGCCTTCTGGGCAAGTAAAAAATCGAGAAGTATCTCTACACTTTGATCCGGAAGCTCTTCCATCGGAATCCAGCTATCCTTACCTCCCCAGATGATGAGGTTTGGCAGGTCCAGGGATGTGAGCCCGTCGATTGTGGCCTCTTCGCTGCTTTTCCCCCGATCCAGCTGAGAGGAGCTTTCTCCACTGAGCCTCTCCTTAGGGAGTGAATCCCTCCACCCGGTTTTTGCCGATCCGCTTGGCGGTATAGAGGGCCTGATCAGCCCGTCTCAACAGATCCTCCATGGTATAATCGCCAAGAAAGGCCAGCCCTGCTGCTCCCAGACTGATGGTAACCACCGGGGCGGTAGATGAATATTCGTGGAGGATTGCGGCAGCTTCTATCCTGCTGCGCAGCTTTTCCGCCACCTGTACTGCCTCCTCGGTGCTGTGACCGGGCAGGAGGATCACAAACTCCTCCCCGCCATACCGGGCAACAAAATCTTCGCCCCGCAGCAGGTTTTCCTGAAGAATCGCTGCGATCTGCTTCAGGCACTCATCCCCGGCGGGGTGGCCGTAGTTATCGTTGTAATCCTTGAAAAAATCGACATCCGCCATGATCAAGCTCAAGGGGTGTCCCTCCCGCTCTCCCCGCTTCCACTCGTTCGCCAACACTTCATCGAAATAGCGCCTGTTGGGGATTCCGGTCAAGCCGTCAATCCTCGAGAGAGTTTCCAGCTGTTGATTTGCCTCCTCCAGCTCCCCGGTTCGCTTCTGTATCCGCATCTCCAGCTCCTGGTTCAGCTGATCAACCTCTCCTGCCAGGCGACCCTGTTCGTCCTGAGAGCGCTTCAAATGCCAGGAGAGGAAGAATGACTGGAGTAAGAGGAAAAAGAGTATTCCCGAGGAGACCATTTCTCCGGTTCGGATGACACTTACCTCCCTGAGGTAGTCGTTTACCGCAGCGAGGAAGATAGCCAGCCCGCCGATAAAAAGAAGTATCGCCCCTACCCTGGAATCAAGGCGATACCTGAAACTGATAAAGATCACCCCAAAGAGTCCAAGCATAGCTATGGGGATGATGGTGAAGGTAAATACCGCATCGTAAACCTTCAAGGGAAAAAAGATCACCAGAATTAAAAAGATGAAGGTCACCGCTCTCAAGCCCCGGGCTACCGGAACAGGCTCCCTGATTCCTGTCAGCCGCAGCAGGTAATAGACTAAAAAGGGGAGCAGAAGAAAGGCTGGCAGGAATCCTGCCTTCATCATCAGCTCACCAGGCATGGTGGGCCAAATCTGAACCAGAATCCTCTCGTTCAAAAATCCCACCCGCAGTGCGGTAAGGATGGCTATAATCCCCAAATGGAGAAAAGCGGTCTCCCGATTCCAGGCGATAAAGAGGAGCAGGTGGTAGAGGGCCAGCAGGAGGAGGCTTCCGAAAAGGATCGAATCCTTAATAAGCCGCCGGGTGCTCAGCTCCCTGATCTTCTCCTCCGGGCCAAAGTAAAGTCTGGTGAGCCGAACCCTGCGGTGGTGTTCATTGGCAATATGAAAAAGCAGATCCGTCTCTCCTCCCTCTGCAGAGAAGAAGATCTCCCTAGGTACATATCGGGGGGTGTAGGGATCGATCTCTCCACTGCGCCCGACCTCTTTTCCATCAATGAAAAGCCTCC
>CAYMWV010000255.1:0-3683 GCA_964394395.1 uncultured Sediminispirochaeta sp. | reverse complement strand
TCGGGAATAGAACCGACCAGTCGGTTCTGCTCCTCTCGTTCGCTTGGGAATAAGCAGAATAGACAACAGTATAAAAATAGTTCTTGATATTGATTAAAAACCCCCGGCGCTGCAGAAGCGCCGCAGACCAAACCGGAGGGCACCGACAAACCGGTACCGGGATGCGGTAACGCACACCAAATTGCAGAAGAGAAAAGTCTCAGGCAAACATATTACTCTTCCCCTTCCCGCCAGTAGAGCCCCTCCCCGGAGAATGATTCGGAGAGGTATCCGGCTCTTTTCATGAATTCAACAAAGCGGTCTGTTCCCTTCACCTCCCCGCCATAGATAAGATCGGGATCGGATAGCATGGCCGCCAGCTCTTTATCCTCCATCCCGTAGATGGGGGCCAGGATTCGGGCGCTCTCCTGGGGCTGCTCCTTCAAAAAGGTGATCCCCAGCTCTAAGCCAGCTAGAAAGATATCCAGTAATTCAGGCTCTTCCGTGATAAAGCGCTCAGTAGCCACAGTGACAATAAAGGTAAAATCCCCGCCGAAACACTCCTTCCCGGAGATAAGCTCCGTAAGCTCAGGCTGCTTCCTTTCGACAAAGAGGTAAGGGGGGGAGGTGAAATGGCCATCCACACCGCCGCCGGAGAGCAAGGCCTGCATCCCGTCAGGGTGCTTCAGGGTCTTCAACTGCTGGTCAAAACGGTCCGGCTGGCCAAAAACGCTCCCAGCGGCCATGGAGAGAAGGATGTGCTGAATACTTCCCGGCTGAGGTAGGGCAATGGCCAAATCCGGACCGATCCGCTGCAGGGGATGCTGCCCCGAGGCCGCCCTCTGCAAAGCCTCCCTGCGAACCATCAAGCCCAGGGGTGCCTCGCAGAGGGCGGAGACCATCTGCCACTCCATCCCGCTCCCCCGGCTGATCAGGAAGGGGGGAATCCCCATAAAGGCGGCGTCCACTTTCCCCGCCGCAGCAGCCTCCCGGATAGCTGCGGTATTGCCGAGACGGAGCCACTTTACCTCGGGTATGAGCTCCTCCATCGTCCCCCCGGCTCCCCCCTGCTCCTCCTTGGCCCATAGAAGGGCAGCCTCTTCAATAAATCCCTTCTCCCTGGCGATGGTTACCGGGGCGTAGGCGAGGCCGAACTGCTCGGCGATGCGGAGTTCTCCGGGATTCTTTCCGGCGCAGGAGGAGAAGAGCATGGCCACCGTTAAAGGGACCAACACCTTTACGGCAAGGGGCATCTTTGAATTCTCGTTACAGATCATGGGCTCTCCAGTCATTCAATATCCATCGCTATTGTAACAAGATACTGAAATATGTAAATCTATATGGTAGTATCGTTGTGCAAATGGTATTATATAGACTACTAATTGTATAGGAGGCTTCCTTTGAGCGATCGCATTGGCCGGGTAAAGAGAGAGACCAAGGAGACAAAGATCAGTCTCGAGCTCGATATTGACGGCTCGGGAAGGTGCAGCTGCAGCACCGGGGTGGGCTTCTTTGATCACATGATCGACGGTTTTGCCCGCCACGGCCTCTTCGATATCGACCTGAACTGCGAAGGGGACCTTCAAGTGGACTCCCACCACAGCATTGAGGATGTGGGGATCGTACTGGGAGAAGCGTTGAAGCAGGCCCTGGGAGATAAGGCGGGGATCTGCCGCTACGGCAGTGCCACCCTCCCGATGGATGATGCCCTGGTTCTCTGCGCCGTGGACCTCTCCGGCCGCCCCTACTTCGCCTTCGACCTCACCTTCGACTCCCCGAGGATCGGAACGATGGAGAGCGAGCTGGTCCGGGAGTTCTTCTACGCCCTCAGCTACGGCGCCTCGATGAACCTCCACCTCAGACAGCTTGCCGGATCAAACAGTCACCACATCGCCGAAGCGGCCTTCAAGGCTTTTGCAAAGGCCCTGGATATGGCAACTACCGTCGATCCCCGGATCAGCGGGGTGCTTTCTACCAAGGGCAAGCTGTAAAAGGTTCCGCGCCAAGAAAACAGAGATACCAATTCTATCAAGAAACCTCGAAAAGAAAAGCGGGTTGAGCTTATCCTGCTGAAGCTTTTCCCCCGGCGCCCTGGGAGAGAGTTTGCTCATGCTCTACCTGATCCAGCAGTCATATCCTGCCCCACCAGAACTATACACTCGGTCCGGTACCTCTCAGGGTTCCCCTGGAAGATCATCCCCGGCCCCTTCAGGTAGTGCTCAATGATCGGCGGCTTTATCGAATAGCCCTTGCAGCGGCAATAATCGAAGAGTTTCATGTAGACCGGCCCCTGTAGCCCATAGGCTCCCGGGTGAATCATCTTCACTCCCCGGACCGGGGGAAACTCCTTCACCCCCTCTATACCGGATGAGGCCGTCTCATCCAGTTCAAGCACCGCCTCCATCACCGCATCCTCCTCCCGATACTCCAGCTCAGTAAAAAATGCGTAGGGTTTTCCCAGGGCGAAACGACCGTAACGTTTAAAAAGGGCGCTGAAGCCCCGACCGATCTCTTCATATCTGCCTCGTATCGGAAAAGAGGCGTAGGCAGGGAGGTGAAACTCGAACTCCACAATCCCGGTGTAATCCGCTCCAGGCTCCACCACCTCTGTTTCGGACTTGAAACGTTCCAGCTCCCGTTTCATTTCCCGAAGGCTCTGGAGCTGTTTCTCCACATCCTTCAACTTCTTGTCGATCAAACGTTTCAAGTCCGCCTCTTCCCGGCATTCATCAAGAATCGCTGCAATCTCCTTGAGGGTAAAGCCAAGCTGTTTCAGCATCACAATACGTTTCGCCCGTTCAAAGTTGTACCGATCGTAATAACGGTAGCCGGTAAACTCATCGGTTCTTGCCGGAAGGAGAATTCCCAACTCCTGGTAATAGCGGAGGGTCTTAACCGTGAGCCGGGTGGTATGGGAAAACTCACCAATGGATAGCATTATTTCTCCACCGGGTGGCGGATGATGGTTTTAAGCTTATCTGGATCGGTTCGGCGGGGGTCACTCAAGGACACCTCCCGGTGAAAGCCACGGAGCCGGTAACCCTGCACTTCGGCAAAGTGGTGCATAGCTGCGATGGTGGCAGCCTCCTCAGCATAGGGCCCCACATATTGGACCTGCACCGATGGACCGTCTTCCATCTCCTCAAGTTCCGCTCTTTCCAGCAAGGGAGGATTTTTCTTCTTTTTAAGGATTTCCCTGGCTTTCTCGAAGGCATCACGGTCAATAAAATCGGGCAGAGCAACCATTACCTTCCACTTCCAGTTATCCTTCTTCGCCTCCATAAAATCGTCCATATCCTCGGACCACCACTGCCCCTCCATAGGGGGGACCACAAAGTCCTTCTCCAATTTCTTTGCTTCAAACTTCATAGTGTAAGCCATTCCATAGATCACTCCCACCGCCTGCTCAAACTGCTCAGAACTGTTGGGGTTTCCATCCCCGGATACCGCCACATACTTCATAGGCGGGATCGTAACAATCTCGGGCTGCTTTCTACCGGTAAAGGCCGCTTTAACCGTTTTCTTCAGATCAATCTTTTCCATGCTTCTTCTCCTGTAATCCTATACGCTTTTCTGCTGTTTCGAAAGCAATTTTCCAGGAGAAGGATAGACTCTCCCCTTAGGGGGAGGGTCAAGGGAAGAACTTCATTTTTCTACCTGTTCTGGAAAGAGGAATGCCTGGCAAACTCCCCCAAATCCCTCAC
>CAYMWV010000254.1:0-3854 GCA_964394395.1 uncultured Sediminispirochaeta sp. | reverse complement strand
CGCTTGGCACGATGGGGCCGGATTTGTCGCTACAACTCACCTTCTGAGCGAGCTGTTTACTTGTTTGAAACAAAAGCCTCTGCAGCCCATTGGGGGAGGTCTTCATATGCGTTGCCGCCTGTCACGGCCATTGCTGACGTTGAACCGGCCAGCACGGTGAGACCCAGAACAAATGCTGTGAGAAGATTCCTCATCAACGCTCTCCTTTCCATTTGGTCGAAGTTCGCTTCGAGGAAGTGCACTGCCTCTTACCCCCGCATTTGCTCAGCTACCCGGACAGCGCCAAGGGTTCTCAACAATCGTTGAAAAACACGATCACACATGCCGTTTGGTCCGGCCGACAGCCGAAAGGGTCGCGATGGTGGCGCGTCACCGGGAAGCGGTGAAAGACGTCATGTCTCGGCAGCGGAGCGCAAAGCGCCCGTCGTCCGCAGGCGGCCTCGGCCATGAAAATTCAATGTATGGGTGCTCTACTTCACCACGCTCAGCCGCTTGTCGAGCACGCGCATGACCTTGCTGAGGTCGTTCCCGCGCTTCAGGATCAAACCGGTCGTGGCGATGACGAGATAGGCGCCCTGCTTGCGGGCGAGTTTCGGGCGTTTTTCCACGGTATAGAGCGGCTGTTCCGACGCCCGCCGGAAAATATAAAAGACAGCGCGGTCCTTCAGCATGTCGATGCCGTAATCGCGCCACTCGCCCCTGGCGACCATCCGGCCATACACGGAAAGAATTGCGCTCAGTTCGGCGCGGTTGAAAGCAACGACTTGTGCCCGGCCATCGGAACCATTGGCGATCAGGTGTGTCTGGTTCTCGTGCGCCGGGCTGAAACCTATGGGCTCACTTTCGCTCATGGCGCCCCCTGTTTTTTGTTTGAGCCTTCCATGATCGCCGTGTGACAGGAAAATTTCAACCCTCGCTGTGGCCTGCAAAGCGCGTGAACAGGAAAGCCGCGGCGAGGTTCAGACAGCCCAGGGCGGCTGGCCGGCGAACGTCTCCGCGATGTGCTCGATAAGCACGCGGACCCGCAGCGGCATGATGGTTGCGGGCGGATAGACCACGTGAATGCCTACCTCTGGTTTCGCATAGCCTGGCAAGAGTTCCACCAGCGCGCCACACGCGAGCGCTTCGTGGATGATGAAATCGGGCTGCCGGATGATGCCGCATCCGCTGGTTGCCGCGGCGAGAAGCAAGTCGCCGTTGTTGCTCCAAAGGTGGTTATCGACCTGTACCTTGTGCGTCTCGCCGTCCGGGCCGGTGAATCGCCACTCGCGCTGACCCGACCAGTATGGATAGCCCAGGCATGTGTGTGCGCTCAGATCGGATGGCTGCGCCGGCCTGCCATTCGCGTCTAGGTAGGCGGGCGCGGCGCAGACGATCAGCCGGGTCGTTGCGATGCGCCGGGCGATGAGGCTCGAGTCAGCCAGTTGGCCAATGCGGATCGCGAGGTCAAAACCCTCGTCCACCAGGTTCACCTGCCGGTCGCTGACGACGAGATCGAGATGGACCTCGGGATAACGGTCCATGAACCCTTTTAGGTGCGGCGCGAGATGGCGCACGCCGAAAGACACGGGCACCGACATGCGCAACCGCCCGCGCGGCGTGCGCGTTTGCAGGCCCGCCTCGGCATCGGCTGCTTCCAGTTCCTCAAGGATGCGCCGCGCGCGCTCGAAATAGGCCGCGCCAGTCTGCGTGAGGCTGACACTGCGTGTGGTCCGGCTCAGGAGCGCGGCCCCGAGACGCGCCTCAAGATCCTGCACGTGCTTTGACGCCGCGGTGCGCGACAGGCCGAGATGCTCGGCCGCCGCGGCGAAGCTGCCCTGCTCCACCACGGCGGCGAATACCCGAAGGGCACGGAGCTGATCCATTTATTATTCCGGATTTCAGGACAATATATCCAGAAAATAGCAGATTATCTCTTTTGGTGCCATGCGTATGTTCGGCCTGTGACCAACGCATGACCGGCCAACCGGCCTCAACCAAGATTGGAGAACGACATGACCGACACAGGCCAAGCGCAGTATGCCGCCTTCATTCTCCGTGTCAGCCTGGGCGTGATGGCCCTTGCGCACGGTCTTCTCAAAGTCTTCGTCTTCACGATTCCCGGCACTGTCGGGTTCTTTGAATCGCTCGGTTATCCCGGCGTGCTGGCCTATGCCGTGATCGCCGGCGAAATCCTTGGCGGGCTTGCGCTGATCGCGGGCGTCTGGACGCGCTACGTGGCGCTGGCCCTTGTGCCGGTCCTGATCGGCGCGACCATCACGCATACCGGCAACGGCTGGCTGTTTTCGAACCTTGACGGCGGCTGGGAGTTCCCGGCGTTCTGGACGGTCGCGCTGATCGTGCAGGCCCTGCTGGGTGACGGGGCTTTCTCCGCGCGGTCGGTGTTCGGCCGGCCGGCCCATCGCGTGGCGGCGCAATGATGCAATCGCGGGCGCATTCGGGCGCTTTTGGCCGCCAGGCCGCGCCCGCGACGATTGAAGAGATGTCTCATGACTGGTCCCGAGGCGCAGATTCATCCGCGTGCGCGGATCGGCCACGTACATCTGAAGGTGGCCGACCTGGGGCGTGCCCTCGACTTTTACTGCGGCGTGCTCGGCTTCGGGCTGATGCAGCGCTATGGTTCCCAAGCCGCGTTCGTTTCCGCTGGCGGCTATCACCATCACATCGGACTGAATACGTGGTCGAGCAAGGGCGGAACGCCGCCGCCGCAGGGGCATACCGGGCTGTTCCACGTGGCCATCCTGTATCCCGACCGCGCATCGCTGGCCGATGCCGTGCGACGCCTTCGCGATGCACGGGTTCCGATCGACGGGGCGAGCGACCACGGCGTCAGCGAGGCGGTCTATCTGCGCGACCCTGACGGCAACGGGCTGGAACTCTACCGCGACCGGCCGGAGGCGGAATGGCCGCGCGACGGTGAGGGCAATCTGGCGATGGACACCCGCCCGCTGAGCCTTGAGCGCCTGCTGCGCGACGCGTAACCGCGCGGGCAGCGGACATAGAGAAACGCACGCAGAACCGGCTAGCCGTCCCCGCGTGCGTCAACACATCATCAGTTCGTCGGCAAGCCTGATGCCTTACCGGCAGCCGTTCCGGCGTAGGCAGCGGCGGTAGTCCGGGCCACGACCAAAGCGGTCACGGCAGCGGCGGTTCACTTGGCGGCAATTGCGATCTCCTCCGCCACGGACACGGCAGTCGTTCCGGCGCATACAGCGGCGGTAGTCGGGGCCCCTGCCGAAGCGGTTACGGCAGCGTCGATCGACACGGCCGCAATTCCGTCCGCCACGATCGCCCCGATAATTTCCGCACCCGACCCGGCGCATACAGCGGCGGAAGTCGCGGCCCTCACCGAAGCGAAGCCGGCACTCCGCGAAACGCGCGATGCACTGGACTTGGACCTGCTGGACGAGCGGCTGGCTCGACGGCAGTTGCGGCAGAGGAGTTACCGAGGCTGCATTAGCGCCGGAAGCGAACAAGATTATCCCCAGAAATGCAAATATTTTTATCAACGTTTTTCTCTCCTCGTTGCACTTGAAACCTAGCCCCGGCATGTAGGTCGGCTGGTCATACTGCGGAAAGGTCCAGTCACAATGAAAATGTTTCTGTGAGTTTTCATGGTGCGTGTTACGCCGAGCAAAGTCCGCGCAGGCATGGCGCGGCAAGGACCGAGGCGGCCGAAGCGCAGGGGAGGTCCGGCCGCAAAAATTTCCCGAACTTGATCTGGGTCAAACCAAGATGGGTGTTCGCATGTCAGGATAGCTTGACACAACACAATGTCAGGCAACATGGACGGTCCGGTATGCGCATCGTGCTCATTCACCCCAATTACCACTCCGGCGGCGCGGAAATCGCGG
>CAYMWV010000253.1:0-3977 GCA_964394395.1 uncultured Sediminispirochaeta sp. | reverse complement strand
GGAAGCTTCTCCTAAAAAGTGCCACCGGTGGGGACAAAACTGCGTAACAGTTCAATCTCCTCCGCCCACCGCTCCGGCTCCGGAGTCTCCAGAATCAAGGGAATATCATCCAGCCTGGGGTCGGCCATAAGAGCCCGGAACCCTTCCAAACCGATATTGCCATCCCCCAACGGCGCATGCCGGTCCACTCGGCTGCCCAGCTCAGATTTTGCATCGTTCAGATGCATTGCCCGCAGGTAGCGGAAGCCGACAATCTCCTCAAAACGGTCCGCCACCCCCCGCCAGCCATCGCTGCTGCGCAGATCATACCCGGCAGCAAAGGTGTGGCAGGTATCAAGACAGACCCCCACCCGGGACTTCTCTTCGGTCAGCTCAATCAGCCGGGCCAGATGTTCAAACTTGTACCCCATATTGCTCCCCTGTCCGGCGGTATTCTCTATTACAAGCACCACCGAATCGGTTTCGGCAATGGTCCTGTTCATGGCATCGGCGATCCGCCCCAGACAGGTTTCCTCATCAATCTGTTTTAGATGACTTCCGGGATGGAAGTTAAGCAGCTGCAGCCCCAACTGCTCTGTCCGCCAGGCTTCATCGATAAAGGCACCAAGAGCCCGATCCCACTTCTCCTGATCGGGAGAACCAAGATTGATCAGGTAAGAGTCGTGGGGAAGCACATAATCAGAGCCGATACCGTACTCCTCAAGCCGCTCTTTGAAAGATTTTATCGATTCATCACTTAAGGGTTTGGCATTCCATTGCCGCTGATTTTTGGTAAAAAGGGCGAAGGCGTTCGCCCCTATCTTCGCAGCATTCTCCGGGGCGTTTTCCACTCCCCCGGAGGCACTCACATGGGCTCCGATATACTTCATGAAGTAACTCTATCACTCCAGGTCATCCACCGGAAGCCCCTCGGCCCGCTCCTTTAAAGCTCCGGAGACAGAAAAGGCAACAACAGCCCTACTCGGCTTGGCAGGAATGGTCATCTCCTCACCGGAGGAGGGATTTTTCACCACCCGGGCTTTTCTGGGTCCCTGTACTTTGTAGGAGATGCGGCCCAAGTTCCCCAGGGGCACCCGCTCACCCAGGAGAACCCCGCTCTCCACCATGGTAAAGAAGTCCTCTATTACTGACTTAACCGCCTTCTGAGACAAGCCATTTCGTTTTGCCACATAATTGACCATTCCCTGCTTGGTAAAGTGCTCAATCTCTCCCGAATTTGGAGCCTCAATACTCTTGTTGATCCTGGCAAACCCGTTGGTCAGAAAGATCATCGCCTCCCGGATCCGTTTTTCCTGTTCCGTCGCCGGAGTATCCCCTTTACACACCGCTATACGATATATCGGGGAGGTTTTTTTTAAGGATCCATGACTCAGCAAGGCAGGATCTCCCACAGAAAGAGGAGCCTCAAAGGCTACATCTTTCCCCAGCAGGATCTCAGGAACATCAGAACGGATAGGAATACTGGCATATTCCATCCAGCTGCCTTCCGGGGAGAGGGCCAAAAGGGAGCCGGAATTGGTCAGCAGGATGCACCCCCGGGAGTCCTCCTTACTCATCCCGGAAATAATCTCCATATCAAGCATCTCTGTCTGACTGGTAAACAGCCGCTCCTTCTCTATCCAGCCCTCCTGTAAGCGCTGAAACAGCTCCTTTGGATCTGACGGATCAAGGCTCCTCACCAGTCCCGCCAAATGTTCTTCAATTTCTTTGGGAATTTTACCGATATCTGCGTTATCTTTACTCATACTGGTATTTTACTACCAAAGAGAACTTTTTTCAGCCAAAAGCTAGTAAAATCGGCGAAAATCTTGTTTTTCCCTCCGGGGCGAATTACCTTAGGGGTGGAAACATAAGAGAAAGCAAAAGAAGAATTAAAAGGGGAGGCAAACAGATGGAAACTGAAAAAATCAAGATGCATCTTAAACAGCTTGTAAAGAGTGCGGGGCTGCCGGACAACGAAGAGTCCCTGCAGCAGCTTGAAGATGGATGGGTGGAGAAGCTGGAAGCTTTTGAAGCCCAGGTAGAGGAGAAGGGGCTTGAAGGGGTAGATAGTTTTGAGCCTGGAGATTCCAGGGGAGCCCTTCTGATGACCTATTCGGGTAGTCTCATCTCTATCAGCCCGGCAGAGAACGATGAGGATGTTCCGGAGAATCCAAAGGAGACCATCCTGCGTCATGTGGAATACCGCAGTATCGGTATCAGAAATGATGTTCCCGAAATAGCGGATGCGGACAAAACAGCTCTCTCCCGGCAGGTCGCCATCGACGGAACTGCAGAGTTTACCGCCGGACCTATTGAAACAAGCTCTCCTATCTACCGGATTGCGATCACCCCCAAAACAATGGCGACAGAGGATCAGGAAGAGCTGCTTTCTGATGTGACAAAGATCCTGACAGAAAATTTTGTGGATGTGAATAAAACCATTATCCAATGAACACAACCGTGAAACTCCCCTCCCGGAAGGAGCTTTCGCTTCTTCTGGAAGAGGTGATACCGACCCTCCAGCAGGAGAATCAACACTATCGCCCCCGGGACGAGAAGGGTCGTCCCGGAGGGCTTATACAACTTTCGAATGCTCCGGTAATCCTCGTACCGGACTTGCACGGTCGGATCGATTTTTTGCAGCAGCTATTGCAGTGGCGCCCGCCCCTGAAGAGAGTATCGGAAGGCTCTATGGGTCCCCATTCCAATACACCGCCCAGGGCTGCTACTATGGCTCCACCGGCCGGAGCGCCCACCACAGAAGAGCTGCTCTCCTCGGGAGAGCTGCAGATTGTCTGTGTTGGTGACGGCCTCCACTCGGAATCCCGGGGCTACAAACGGTGGCAAAAGGCTTTAAAGGAGTTTATCGGCTCCTTTTCCAAACATGGCGCCATGGATGAGGAGATGGGAGAGGGGCTGGGACTCATGCAGCTGGTGATGACCCTGAAGCGGGACCATCCCGCCAATTTCCACTTCCTGAAAGGAAACCACGAAAACATCCTCAACAGGGAGGGGCAGGGGGATCACGCTTTTCGTAAGTTCGCCTTCGAAGGTGAGATGGTCCGGCTATACATGGAAACCTTTTACGGAGAAGAGCTGCTTTCCCGGTATGCGGAATTTGAGCAGGAACTACCCCTGGTAGCGGCAGATGCCACCTTTATGGTCTCCCACGCAGAACCAGCCCGGGGTTTTTCCCGGGAAGAGGTGATTGGCTACCGCAGCCGCCCGGATGTAACCGAAGGCCTTACCTGGACCCCCAACGATGGGGCCCAGCCGGGTAGTGTAGCAGCCATGATCAATGAGTTCTGCAGCCACCCGGAAAAGGCTCTCTACTTTGGCGGTCACCGGGTTATCCCCAACCGCTACACCGTTAGAGCCCAGGGTCGGTATATACAGTTCCACAATCCGCTGCTCCATCAGATCATCCTTCTGCGGCCGGGTGAAATCCCTGATCCCGACCAGGATATCATCGACCTGGATCAACCCCTATCAGCAAAGTGATTCCCAAAGGAGAAGTGTAATGGCAAAAACACCCGAGTTGATCGGAAAATATGAGATTCATGAACTACTTGCAACTGGAGGGATGGGAGCGGTCTACAAAGGGATGCACCCAACCCTGGGGCGGTACGTTATCATCAAAAAACTGACCCTCCGGGGGAATCCCGATTTTGCCGAGCGCTTTCGCCGGGAAGCGAGAATCCTGATGGATTTCCGAAATGAAGGGATCGTCGATGTCTACGACCACTTCAAAGAGGGACGGAGCCACTATATTGTGATGGAATATATCGATGGCCTCTCTCTGGAGCAGCTTATCCGAAGAGAGCGCTATCTTCCCAACGATATGGCCCTCTTCATCCTCAGACAGGTGGCCAAAGCGCTCTATTATGCCCATCAGCGGGGGGTAATTCACCGGGATATCAAACCGGCCAATATCCTTATTTCAAGAACCGGAGATGTAAAGCTGGTCGACTTTGGAATTGCCAGCTCCAAGGAGG
>CAYMWV010000252.1:0-4047 GCA_964394395.1 uncultured Sediminispirochaeta sp. | reverse complement strand
TCCCGAAGAATCCCCAGGTATCGGCTATTGAAACATTTGGTGAGAGCCAGAACTTTGCTTCATTACCGGCCTTTGATTTCGAATACTTTCGGCATACATAATTATACTACAGCATAGTATTCTTTGGAACATCCATTTAGCATATTTGATTATTCAGTCATGCCAATACTGGCTACGGTTCGACTCCTCTCGGGGCCCGGAAAACAAAAAAGCCCCCGTTGGGGGGCTTTTATTGTTTACGCCCAAGAGGACTCGAACCTCTGACCTACGGCTTAGAAGGCCGTTGCTCTATCCAGCTGAGCTATGAGCGCGGGTTATCGGGATGGCCAGACTCGAACTGGCGATCTCCTGCTCCCAAAGCAGGCGCCTTAGCCACTAGGCTACATCCCGGAAACGAAGGATAGTATAGCGATAGGGCGGGGCAAGGTCAAGCTGTAGCGGAGTTCTGCTCCTCTCTTCTTGCTCAGTCCGGGGGAACAGGTATAGTATTAGCTCATGACGTGGGTTTCCGACCTGGCTGAGAGATCATCCCTTATAGCAGAACTCCTTTTTTCAGAATACCCGGAGCCGGAAACCCTGCTGCACCATGAGAGCTGTTATCAGCTGCTTATCGGGGTGATCCTCTCGGCCAGAACTACGGATAATCAGGTGAATCGCATCACCCCGGAACTCTTTTCCCGCTGGCCCGGCCCGAAGGAGCTGATGGATGCTGAACTTCCCGAAGTGGAGGAGGTAATCCGGTCTCTGGGGTTTTTCCATACGAAAGCCAAGCATATCGTGGGAGCTGCGGAGGCGATTTTCACCACCTTTGGCGGAACGGTTCCGGACCGGATGGAGGATTTGCTCATAATCCCCGGTCTGGGGAGAAAGGGAGGCAATGTTATTCTGGGAAACTGCTTCGGAAAGCCCGCCATCATTGTGGACACCCACTTCGGCCGGGTCTGCCGCCGTTTGGGGCTTTCAACAAAGGAGAATCCGGAGCAATTGGAGCGGGAACTGCGGCAGATCATCCCCGAGAAGAATCAGACCCGTTTCTCCATGGCGGTGAACCTCCATGGCCGTTACGTATGCAAGTCGGGGAAACCGGCTTGCGGCAGCTGTTGCCTTCGGGAGCTTTGTCCTTTCCCTGAAGCTGTTGAGTGATGCCCCACCCTCCCCCACCTTTTTCTTGACTCCACTCCTGTAAGAGCGTATTGTGAAAGTATGAAAAGAAGCTTTCAACTGCTCCTCTCTCTTTCTGTCTTATTACTTCTGCTTGTCAGTACCATCACTTTCACATTCCTTCTCCGCAGGGTGATGTTTGGTATTCTTGTAGAGCAGGTGGTGGAGGATAATCGGGTTATGGGGGAGCAGGTTTTGGATATTCTCACTCTCTTCGACTATGAGGCGCTCTCACAGGAACAGCTGGTGGGGCAGCTGCAGGAGATTTGTGACCAGGTGATGCTTCCCAATGAGGGATTTATCTGTGTCGCCGACGCCAAGGGGAAACTGGTGGCCTTTCCGGGTTTACAGGCCAATGAGGAGATGAGTATCGCCCGGGCAGAGTTTATAAGCCTGAATGAGGATAGTAAGGAGCCGAAAGGGGTGGGTGATCTCTCTTCAACTGAATCCTTTGAAGGATTTTTTATCAATCCCGATGATGGTGCTAACGACATCATTGTATCCATGCCTATTCAGGATACCGACTTGAGAATCCTCGTTCATCAAAACAGAATGGCTGTGCAGGAGCGGGCTTACCAGATTACAAAACCGATCCTCCTCTTAATGTTGGCCTTTTCCCTGGTAATCAGTCTCTTCATCTTCATTGTTGTGCATATCGAAGTAAACCGGTATGAAAGCAGATTGGAGGGTTTATACGGGGAGCTTATGGAATCCAACAAGCTTCTGGAGAATGCAAATAATCAACGGATGCAGCTTATTCACATGCTCAGTCACGATTTAACCAATCCTATCGGTGCAATAAAATCGGTTTGCGAGCTCTGCCTGGAGGATACCAATCAGGAACGAAGCAAAACATACCATTTTATGGTGACAGAAAGTGTAAACCGCAGCATGGGTATTATCAATCTGGTGCGAAAGCTGGAGGCTTTGGAAACGGGAAAAATAGAACTGGAACTTTCACCCATCAATCTGAAGCAGTGTATCGAAGCCTCGTTTCAGGTACTGGAAAAACGGTTCCGGGACAAAGAGGTGAGCTTCAGCCTTGATGTTCCTGAGGCTTTGCGTGCAGAGGCGGAGTACCATTCTCTGGGAAACAGTGTTTTCGCCAATCTTCTTTCCAATGCGGTAAAGTTCTCTCCCCCGGGATCGGAGGTGAGGGTAAAGGCAAGCGAAGAGGATCGCTGGATCCGGATTGCCATTTCAGATAAGGGGATCGGTATCCCCAGGGAGATGCAGCAGAGACTCTTTGACATATCATCTAAAACGAACAGGCCGGGGACGGCGGGGGAAGAGGGAACCGGCTTCGGCATGCCCCTGGTAAAGAGTTTTGTCGAACATTACGGTGGAGAGATTCAGATCCAGTCGACCACCCGGGAGGAGGATCCGGAAAACCACGGAACCACCTTTACCCTCCTTTTAAGAAAGAGCTTGGCGTAAGGAGGTGCCGACCTAAATCATGGTGATAGCCCCTCTATCTACCTGCCCGCCTATCTTCCATTTCATAGCGCCATTCATACCTCAGGGCTGCGAGGAGGCTGAAGAGCATCCCCACCATCACCAGGGTAAAGGGCAATGCTGCGACGATTGCCATCCGCTGCAGCGCTTCCAGACCACCGGACATCAGGAGTATCACCGCAGCAGAGGACTGGATCACTCCCCAGATGAGTTTTTTTGAAAGGGGCGGATTGAGGTCTCCGTTACTGGTCATCATCCCCAGCACGAAGGTGGCCGAATCGGCGGAGGTTACAAAGAAGACACTCAAGAGTACTATGGCGATCACGCTCAATATGCTGCCCAGGGGGAGATGGGAAAAGAGGGTAAAAAGGACGGTAGTCACATCGGAGAGCGCCTCCGAGGCGAGGTCCACTCCGCCAAATAGCTGCATATGAAGCCCGGTTCCCCCAAAGACCGCAAACCAGAGGAAGGTCAGCATTGTGGGAACCAGCAGCACCCCGGTGATAAACTCCCTGATGGTTCTGCCCCGGGAAATTCCGGCCACAAACAGACCTACAAAGGGAGACCAGGAGATCCACCAGGCCCAGTAGAAGAGGGTCCAGGATTTGGTCCACTCATTGCCCTGAAAGGGGTTGGCAGAAAGGCTGAGATCCACAAAGCGGGTGATGTAATCTCCAAAGGTGGTGGTAAAAACATTCAATATATAGGAGCTTGGCCCAACGATAAAGACGAAAGCAAGCAGCACAATGGCGAGGATCACGTTGGTTTTGCTGAGAATCTGTATCCCGCTGTCGAGGCCGGTGGAACTCGATATGAGGTAGAGCACCGTGACAACTCCAATGATGGAGAAGGTGACGGTGTTGTTGACAGGAAGATTGAAGACCGAGTGCAGTCCTCCATTGATCTGCATCGCCCCGAGTCCCAGGGATGTGACGATACCAAACACAGTTGCAAAGACCGCCAGCACATTAATGATGTGCCCCGGGGTCTTGAAGACCTTGTCGCCCAAAAGGGGATAGAAGGTGTTTGAGATAAGAGGGGCCATGCCCCGGCGGAAAGAGAAGTAGGCGATGGAGAGACTCATCACGATGTAGATGGCCCAGGGCTGGATACCCCAGTGAAAAAAACTGTGCACCATCGCAAAGCTTGCAGCATCGCCGCTCTCCTTTGCTATGTAGCCGGGGGGATTAGCGAAATGGCTGAGAGGTTCGGCTACACCCCAGAAGATGAGGCCGATGCCCATCCCGGCGGCAAAGAGCATGCTGAACCAGGCAAAATAGCTGTATTGAGGCTTCTCATGATCTTTCCCCAGCTTAATCCGCCCAAATTTACTGAAGGCCAGGTAGATACTGAAAATGACAAAACCGAAGCTTGCCAATAGATAGGCCCAGCCAAAATGTTCAATGATCGAACTGTGCAGGAGAGCGCTGA
>CAYMWV010000251.1:1775-4109 GCA_964394395.1 uncultured Sediminispirochaeta sp. | reverse complement strand
TTCCGGGAGATCGACCAGCAGACCCGGGATGCGGTTAACCCCTTTAGCGCCGACGAGCCCGGGGAGGAGCCCACGGGCGTCTCCCGGGGAGACTTGGGCTCGGTGCCGCCGAAGAACTACGACCCCGGGGTTGTAAAGGCGTACTACTACGCGATGATCGAGAAGATCGACCAGTCGGTGGGAAAGATTCTCGACGCCCTCGAAGCGACGGGGCAGCGGGAGAATACCGTGGTCATCTTTACGAGTGACCACGGGGAGATGTTGGGGGACCACGGCCTTATCTACAAGGGTTGTCGCTTCTTCGAGTCTCTGGTGCATGTCCCCCTCGTAATCTCCTGGCCCGGGCACTTCCCGAAGGACGTCCGGAGCGACGCCCTCGTAGAGCTCGTGGACCTTACGCCGACCGTCTTGGAGGCGGCGGGGCTCGAGATTCCCTACTACGTCCAGGGCAAGTCGCTATTACCGCTTCTGACGGCTCCGGAGAAGCATACGCGGCACAAGGACCACGTCGTGTCGGAGTACCACGGCGCCATCGGTGGAGAGAAGATGCCGGACCAGACCCACGGGACGATGTACTTCGACGGTCGCTACAAGGTCTGCGTCTACGAGGGGCACGACGTCGGAGAGATCTACGATCTCCAAAACGACCCCGATGAGTTCGAGAACCTCTGGTTTTCCGAGGATTTTCTTCCGCAGAAAACCGAGCTCGTGAAGAAGGCCTTTCACGCCTACCTCGGGACGGTTACTCCGGGGGTCCGGCGAACGGGTGTATACTGATAGATCGGAATTGACGCGGCGCCTTCGGGGGCCGTTTAGAAAAAAGTGCGGGCGCCTTTGGGTGCCCAGCAAGCTCGCAAGGAGGGCTTTATGCTACGAAAGACTGCGCTACTGTTTCTTGTCGCGTTGTTTTCGGTTTCCCTGGTTTTCGCCGCGGGAGACGCCGAGCAAGAAGGGGCGGAGGACGAGTACCCGTCCCAGCCGATTAGGCTCGTTGTACCCTACGGAGCAGGTGGTGGAACCGACACCCACGCACGGCTTATCGTTCGCGCGTTGGAAGACATTCTGCCGGTACCCGTCGTCGTCGTGAACATGGGTGGAGGCGCCAGCGCTATCGGCTCCCGGGAGGTCCTCGAGGCCGACCCCGACGGCTACACGGTGCTTATCAACATCGTAAACATCTGGACCAACCAGGCGCTTGGGAACACCGACTTCGGGCCCTTCGATCTGACACCGGTCGCCGAGGCTGGGACTTTCTACCTGGTGGAGACGACTGCCGGCGATTCGGAGTGGAATAGCTTTTCCGAGATAGCGGAAGCCATCCGGGAAGAGCCGGGCTCGGTCCGGATCGCGACCAACATCGGGGCGATTACCCACTTTACGAGCCTCGGGGTCCAGCAGGAGATCGGCGGAGGAGCCGAGTTCAACATGGTCCACATCGGCGACGGATCTCAGCGGATCGCATCGGTTCTTGGTGGAAACGTCGACCTGACCATCATGGGAACCAACGAGGCGGCCCCGTACCACGAATCCGGAGAGATGAAGGTGCTGGCCGTCTACGCTCCCGAGCGAGTGGAAGGTATGCCCGACGTCCCGACGGCCCGGGAGCAGGGCGTCGACTACGTCCAGCCGGTCAGCTACTGGTTCTTTACTCCTCCCGAGACCCCCGACCATATCGTCGAGTATCTCGCGGACGCCTTGGAAGAAGCCATGCAGTCCCAACGCGTTTTGGACCGCCTCGAAGAGCTCACCATGCTTCCCACCTTCAAGCGGGGAGAAGAGCTCGACGAAGCCATCGAGGCCCAGGGTGAACGACTCTTTAACCTTGCCGACGTCTACGACCTCGGCGGTTGATGGAAGTCGGCCTTAGTTCGTACTACGATGTAAACAAACGAGGGGCGGTCGGCGCTGTCGACCGCCTCGCCATACCCGGAGCCCGACCGTGCCGTTCGAAGGAGGAAATGTGAGCACCAAGGACAAATCTTACGTGGCGGACTTTCTATTGGTGGCCGGTCTGTTCGGCGTTAGCATCCTTATGTTCGTCGAGACGCTCAAGCTAAAGCCGTCTCAGTATGAGCCCCTCGGCCCCGCTGCCTTGCCCCGGGCCCTCAGTGTCGCCCTGGTTTTTCTTGCGATTCCCGTCCTTGCTCAGGGAATCAAGAAGGTCCGGGGCCGCAAGACGGTCGACACACCGGAGACCTCGACCCCGGCCACCACCGAAGAGGAGACCCCGGAGCCGGAGCTCAAAGCCCCTCCGAAGGGACCTCAGCGACCCCTGTTGTCGCTTCTTACCGGCTTTACCACTGTCGTCTACATCTTCGCGATCCAGCTAATCGG
>CAYMWV010000251.1:0-1675 GCA_964394395.1 uncultured Sediminispirochaeta sp. | reverse complement strand
AGCGGCGGACTGATTACCGCGACCCTCTTACGGATTCCCGGGACGCCGGCATCGGTAGTCACGACATTCGACGGCTACCCCATGGCGAGAGCCGGAAAGTCGGGCCGGGCCATTGGCGTCGGCATTATGGCCTCCTTTGTCGGCGGGCTTATCGCCTGGTTCTTCTTGGTGCTGCTCGCTCCGATAATGGCCCGGTTCGCCCTAAAGTTTACCTCCTTCGAGCTGTTCTCCCTGGTGTTGATGGCGCTGGTGCTTATCGCCGCGGTGGGACAGGGGAGCATTATCCGGGCGATTATCGCCGGGTTTCTCGGTTTGATGGCCGGGGTCCCCGGGGTCGACCCGATCGTCGGTCGCGTCAGGATGACCTTCGGCGCCAACGAGATGATCGGCGGCTTCGGCCTCTTGCCCGTTCTGATCGGGCTCTTCGGCATTAGCCAGATCCTAAACGACGTTTCCGACGTCGAGACCAAGCTCGAGCGGATTCCCTTGAGCTTCAAGGGGATGTTCCTCTCGCTCAAGGAGCTCAAAGAGAACGCCGTCAATCTGATTCGCTCTTCTGTAATCGGGACATGGATCGGTATTCTCCCCGGCGTCGGCGCGACGATCGGGTCGATTATGGCCTACTGGGCGGCGAAGAACTCTTCGAAGCATCCGGAGCGCTTCGGCCACGGGTCCGAGGAGGGCATTATCGCCTCCGAGGCGGCGAACAATGCCACGATCAACGGCGCGATTATCCCGCTTATCACCCTCGGGATCCCCGGAAGTATCATCACGGCCATTCTTCTCGGAGCCTTTATTCTCCACGACCTGAACCCGGGGCCCCTGCTCTTTACCAGCGCGCCGGAGGTCGTCTACGGAATTATGGCCGCGGCGTTCGTCGCGAATGTCGTTATGTTTATCGTGATGATCGGGGGAAGCGTCGTGATGGCCCGGCTTGTCGACGTTCCCCGGGCGATTCTCCAACCGCTCTTGATTGTCTTCTGCGTTATTGGGACCTTCGCCTTGAACAACCGCTTCTTCGACGTCTGGGTCATGTTCGGGTTCGGGCTCCTCGGGTTCGCCTTCGAAAAGGCCCGGGTGCCCCTCGGTCCCTTTATTATCGGGTTTATCTTAAGCGGCATCGCCGAGCTCAATCTGCGCTCGAGCCTGATGTACGCCGATGGCTCGCTGCTTCCCTTCGTCACCCGGCCGATCTCTCTGACCTTTATCATCATCGCGATCGCCACCCTGGGTTGGACCCTCTATCGGGAGTTCGGCCAGAAGGTGAGCGTCTTCGAGAAGGCAGGAAGCGAAATTGCCGAATCTGGAGAAGTTGAATGAGTAACGCACCTCAGGAGCGAAAGAACGTCCTCGTAATCTGCACCGACCATTGGCCCGGGCCCTTGTTGGGGGTGGAGGGACATCCGGTCATCCAGACTCCGACCATAGACGAGATCGCCCGGACCGGAATCCGCTTTAACCGGGCGTACTCAGAGTGCCCGGTCTGCATCCCCGCCCGGCGGACCCTCATGACCGGGACCACCCCGAAGACCCACGGCGACCGGGTGTTTCAGCAGACCCTCCCGATGCCGGACCTCCCGACGATGGCTCAGACATTTCGGGACGCCGGGTACCAGGCCTACGCGTCGGGAAAGCTCCACGTCTACCCCCAGCGAAACCGCATCGGCTTCGACGA
>CAYMWV010000250.1:0-4176 GCA_964394395.1 uncultured Sediminispirochaeta sp. | reverse complement strand
CTATGGAATCTATTCATGCTATGGAATCTATTCATGGGGCTAAAGATAGTACAAAGAGCGTTTACCTTCAATCTTTGCCGTGATACTATTTTTGTATGAGTGCATACAAAGAGGGGCTGAAGAAGCGGATAGCTGAGGTACAGGAGCGGATTGAGAAGGCTGCATCCCGGTCCGGAAGATCAGGAGGGGATATTCAGCTCATGGCCGTCTCTAAAACCCGAAGCTATGAAGAGATTATGGCCGCTTTTGAATTGGGACTAAGCCTGTTTGGTGAAAACCGGGTTCAGGAGGCGGAGGAGAAGTTTTCCGCCCCCCTTCCGGAGGGGATGGAACTGCACATGATTGGCCATTTACAGAGCAACAAGGTTAAGAAGATTCTACCCCTGGTCACTTGTATCCAGTCGGTGGATTCTGAAAAAGTGGCCAAAGAGATATCCAAACGGGCCCTGGCTTTTGATAAAGATGTGGAGATTTTCCTGGAACTCAACAGCTCCGGAGAGGAGAGTAAGAGCGGTTTTGCCGATTACAAGGCCCTGGAGAAGAGCCTTGCTTCCATTATCGAACTTCCCCGAATCATTCCCCGGGGGCTTATGACCATCGGCCCCCTGGGGGGGGATGAAAAGGCGGTACGAAGGGCTTTTTCCGACCTCCGGGAGGCAAAAGCGAAGCTTGAGAAATCATTTCCCCGGATTAAGCTTACAGAGCTCTCCATGGGGATGTCCGGAGATTATGAGATGGCCATAGAGGAGGGGGCAACTATGGTCCGGATCGGAACCCTTCTCTTTGGAGAACGACCCTGAGGAGCTGCGTATTGAAAAGATCGTCACTGATGAAGCCCCGGCAGCTGCTATCTCTTACGCTGCTTATCCTTTTTACCTTTGGTGGAACTGTGCCCATCTACCCCCAGGAGAGGGAAGAGTATGAACCCTACCAGAATGAGGAGTTTCCCCTCTGGTTACGAAATTTGAGAAGGGGGGAGGTGATCTTTTTTGGCTCCCTTCCCATAACCATTCTCCTATCGGATATGCTTTTTTCTGTTGGACGCTACGCCTCCTCCGGTTTTAATATCGATTACGCCCCTCTCATTTCCGGCGGGACTGCATCGGTCATCTCCAATGAGGAGCGGGTGCAGCGACTCATTGCTGCTGCCACCGGCTCGCTGGTGCTGGTCTTGGTGGATTTTATTCTGGGAAGGATAGAGAAGGGTGGTTCATGACCAATTCTGCTGATGATGATGTTAGCTCTTTGCAGCCCCGATCACCGCAATCCCTATCCTGGCACGGCTCAGTGAAAGAGGATAGTCCTGAGGGGATCCGCATAGACCGTTACATCTGTGATGAGGAGGGTGTAATCCCCCGAAGCAGGTTAAAACAGCGGAACCCCCGTTTCTTTCTCAACGGAAAGGAGGTAAAAGCCTCCTGCAGGGTAAGGGTACACGACCGGTTGGAACTACTCTATGATGAGGAAAGAGAGCCGAATTTTGGCCCCGAGGAGATGGAGCTGGATATCCTTTTTGAAAACCACCGGGTGATTGTAATCAACAAAGCCCAGGGGATGGTGGTTCATCCCGCAACAGGATCCTGGTCGGGAACCCTGGTTCAGGGGCTGCTCCACCACTGTTCCAACCTGGGGCAGAGCTTTGAGGGGGAGATGATTCGACCCGGCATTGTACACCGATTAGACAAAGAGACCTCAGGAGTCATTATAGCAGCAAAGGACCCTGATGCCCGGGACTTTCTCGCCCGGCAGTTTGCAGAGAGAAGGGTGGTAAAACGCTACATCGCCCTTGTAAAAGGTGCGGTAAGCTCCCCCTCAGGAAGAATTGAGAGCGGTATTATCCGGGATCCGGATAACCGAAAACGGTTTACCTGGACTGAGAGTAGATCGAAAGGGAAGTGGGCAGTAACGGAGTATAAACGGATTGCTTTCTGCCGGGAGCTCTCCCTCCTCTCGGTGGCGCTTTTAACCGGAAGAACCCACCAGATCCGGGTTCACTCCTTGATGATGGGCCATCCGATCATTGGAGACTCCATCTACAGCCGCCGGTCAGGGCTGATTCCGGAAGAGTCAGGGCTGATGCTCCATGCAATGAAGCTTGCGGTAACCCTTCCTGACGAGAAAGAACCCCGAACCTTTCTTGCCCCCCTGGCTAAACGCTTTTATGCCCCCTTACAAGAGTTCCTCAATCTTGATCCTGAAACTGTAAATCCGGATTGAAAAGCCGTTCACTCCCCAGGGTAGAAGGGGGGCCATGGCCGGGGAAAATGAGCAGGTAGTCCGGCAGGGACAAAATACGGTCCCGGATAGAGTTCAACAACACTGCCCGCTCCAGGGCTCCTTCACTATCTCCCGCTTGGCCGGCTGAAAGAATATCCCCGGTAAAAAGCATATTTCCTATCCGGTAGACCAGGTGGTCGTGGGAGTGGCCCTTGACATCAATGGTGTGCACCTCTATGCCGCTCAAATCATACTGATGATCATCCTCCATAATTGATGTGGGAAAGGAGTAGAGCGTGGGCTCTTTTGCATGGATCTTGGCGTCATATATTTTTTGCAGTGTTTTGATTCCTTTCGTATGGCTCTCATGGGAGTGGGTGACCAGAATATGTTTCAAATAATAGGAGTTTGATTCGATCAGCTGCAGAAGAGTAGAGTCCATTACACCAGGATCGACCAATAAGGCGTCCCCCCCCTCTTCAGGGCCTATCAGATAGCTGTTGGAGAAGCCGGTTACCGCAAAATGGAAAAAGAGTTTCACAGGAGGTACCTCCGTTGAAAGATGGCCTCTTCATAGTTGCTGTACTTGAAGTTGACTCCATCCCGCTGACTTTTATAGAAATCTGTCTTTTTTACATTACAGTCAATAAAGGTTACCTCCCGCAGCTTCGCTCCAGTGAAAATGGAGAAATAGAGATCCGTATCGTTGAATACCGTGTCTGCCCCATCAATGCCCATAAAATTACAGTGGGTTATATCTGAACCGGTAAAATCACAAGAGTGGAAGGTGGATTCTGAAAAAACGGTGTAGATAAAATTGCAAAACCGGAATGTGCAGTTCTCAAAGACCGATCCATTCAGAAAACAGAGACGAAACCGGGAACCGCTAAAATCCACATTACGAAAGGTGGCTGCGCCGAAATTGGAGGTGGTAAACACCTTCTCCTTCAAGGCAATATCTTCCAGTTTTAAGCCGGGATAACTGATATCGATGATTTTTTTCTCTTTCAGAAGATAATCAGCAGCTTTAGCCAAAGCTTGGTCAGGATTTGGAGCGTGAGCGATGCAGGTGTCGCCCCCGGTCATGGAAAGGGAGTTGCACTCCCGGTGTTTGCATACTGGGTTAGAGAACATCTTTATATGGTTAATCGAAAAGGCCGGGTTGTCAATATGGAGGGAAGGTTTTACTATAAGTCCATGAAAACGGGTGGGCTTGTAGCATTTTTTGATTCAGGCATAGGGGGCTTACCCTATCTTCAGTGGCTTCGGGATAACCATGCAAGGGTGCGCTGCAGCTATCTGGCGGATAGAAGAAATTTTCCCTACGGAGAGAAGTCTCCCGGAGAGCTGGTAGATCTGATTCTGGATGCTATGGATCGTTACCTGCAGAGGGTTCATCCTGATCTGGTGGTGGTTGCCTGTAATACCGCATCGGTTACCGCCCTGCAGGCGCTGCGGGAAAGCTTCGATCTACCCTTTGTGGGGGTTGTTCCCGCCATCAAACCCGCCGCATCGCTTACGAAAAGTGGAGAGATCGGATTGTTGGCAACAAAAAGAACTGTGGAGGATCCCTACACCGATAATCTGGTCCGTCTTTTCGCCGGGTCACACCGGGTAAGACGTTTTGCCGGGGTTGATATCATCGATTTTGTGGAAAATCACTTTTTAACTGCCTCATCTGAAGATATCGAGGAGGTCCTCAAACCCGCAGCAGAATGGTTTTCTCAAACCGAAATAGATACTCTGGTTCTCGGCTGTACCCATTTTCTCCATCTCCGGCGGGAAATTTCCCGGATGTGGGGAGAGAAGATTACCCTGGTCGATTCACTTGAAGGGGTTGGACGGCAGATTATTCGATTATTGGAGGCTATTCCCGGAACACATACTGAACAGCAAGAGACATTTTTTATTACTGGTCCTCTTGAAGCGGAGGAGATCTATCACCGTTTTGCCCGGGCC
>CAYMWV010000249.1:0-4196 GCA_964394395.1 uncultured Sediminispirochaeta sp. | reverse complement strand
ATGGATCCTGCCAATGAAATATCCATGACAATCACATGAGGAATCACAACCACCGATGGCTATCAAAGAGCACCCCTACCAGGCCACCCTCACCACTCCACCGGCAGGCAGCATGGCCGCCTGAACAAGCGCCCCCTGAGCCCCTTGCGTACCCGCTGCCCCAAGCGCCCCCTCAGGAGATGCTTGAAAAGTCCCTACCGCCCCTTGATTGATCAAGAGCATCACCAGGTCAAAGGCGAGAAGAAAGCCCCCCTGCAGGATCAAAGAAGAGCCGTAACCTCCCAGTAGATCTCCATATTTCTCGGAGCTGCCGCTGCGGGAGCGCATAATGATTCCTGTGGTGATATATGCCACATCAAGAGCGGCGTTAATGGCCAGGATGCGGGAGAAGCTGCCGAACTCTTTAAGGGTAGCTGCGGCGTCCAGCTCCAGGGGGCTTCCTACAGCACCGGCGTAGCCAAACCCTGCAATGGAAAGGTTTACCAGATTCCAGAGCAGGTTCATCTGATGAAAATAGTGCTCCTCTCCCTGCCGGACCGTCATGAGGTATCCCGACAGGCCGATGTTTCCCACCGCCCAGGAGCCGAGGGCAATCATACCCCCCTTCTGGATACCGGTGCGCAGGTCGTTCCACCCGATCAGCTCCCGGGCTTCGGCGGCCTGGGTCCATATCAGTTGCGGTGATATCAGCAGAAGGGAGAAAAGAACCAGGGGAAGGAGGATGAGTTTAAGAGGGAATTGTACCTTCATGGGGCGCTCCTGTGCTCCTGTGTTCCTACCTCAAGTATAATAGAGCCCCCGGCCGGATGCTACCCCTAAAAGGACGCTACCTCAATCGATGGAAGATATTCCGGTGCTCTCCTGCAGTGGCTAATCTCCTCGAAACCACCGGCGATGCTGATCAGATCCCCCTCGGACCACCTGTAGCCGAAGAAGGAGATCCCCACCGGAAGCCCCCTGATGAATCCTGCCGGAACGGTAATGGAGGGGTAGCCGGAGACCGCTGCATAGGAGGAGCTGCCGATACGGAAGTGGTCTCCGTTGATCCAGTCGGTTTTCCAGGCAGGACCTCCTGAGGGAGCAATGAGGGCTTGAAGGTTTAAGCGGTTCATCACCCCATCGATCCCCTTTTCCCGGGTGAGACTTTGTGCATGTTTTCGGGCTTTCAGGTAGATCGGGGCATCCAGGTTGCCCCGGCTTGCTGCCTCGAGGAGAAGTTCCTGTCCGAAATGGGGCATTATCCGGTCCCGGTGTTCATTGTTGTAAGCGATCAGATCTTCCAGGCTTCGAACTCCCGTGGAGGCGGTGCAGGAAGCTAAATAATCGTTCACTCCTGCCTTAAACTCGTAGAGCAGAACCTCCATCTCCGCTTCTTCATATCTCTCCGGATCGACCAGGGGAGCAGGAATCAGCTCTGTTCCCGCCCCCCGCAAGATTCGAAGCACTTCGTCGAAGATGCCATCCACATCGCCATCCTTGCCCAGGAGGTTTTCCACAATGCCGATACGCAGCCCCCGGAGATCAGCCGGCCCAAAGCTGCCAGAGCTGCCGGGGCTGCCAGTTCTGCTGCGACCGCCGGCGCTATCGAGGTTCCCAGCGCTGGCAGGGCCGCCAGCGCTCTCGGGGCTGTGGGCTTGATTGTACCGGCCCCCAGATAGAGGGTTTCCTTTCCGGTAAAGCGGCGTCTCCGACATCACTTCCAACATCCGTGCTGCGTCCTGTACCGACCGGGCCATGGGGCCTGCTGTATCCTGGCTCTTTGAGATGGGGATGATCCCCCGGGAGGAGATGCGCCCCACCGTCGGTTTTATTCCCACAATGCCGTTGCTTGATGATGGGCAGATGACCGATCCGTCGGTTTCAGTTCCCACAGCCCCGATGCAGAGCCCCGCAGAAACGGCCACGGCGGACCCGGAGCTGGAGCCACAGGGGTTTCGGTCCAGCACATAGGGGTTACGGGTCTGTCCGCCCCGGCTGCTCCAGCCCGAAACCGACCGGGTGGAACGGAAGTTGGCCCATTCGCTTAAGTTGCTTTTCCCCAGGATGATGGCTCCCGCAGCCCGGAGGCGTTTTACCAGGGGGGCATCTTCAGTTGGCCGATGGCCCGCCAAGGCAAGAGAGCCCGCATCAGTTATCATCTTGTCCCCGGTGTCGATGTTTGCTTTAAGGAGAATCGGTATTCCGAAAAGGGGTTTATCCGCCGCTAGGGCGCTCTCATTTGCAGAAACCCCTTTGCGCTTCCGGCTTCCTGACCGGTTCCTCTCCTGGTCCATCTCTCGGGCGATATCCCGAGCATCGGGGTTCATTTCTATCACCGCCTCTAGGGTGGGGCCGGTTTTATCAACCTGCTCAATCCTTCGGATGAAGAGATCCACCAGCTCCAGGCAGCTTATTTCACCCCGGGAGAGTGCTTTTTGTACTGTGAAGATATCAGCTTCGGAAAGATCATCAAGCTGAGGATTATTACTAAAAGCGCTCATGAAACCCTTACTCCTACGGGAAGTTGTACTTGCACAGATCAATAACAGCAAAGCGGTTATCCACCCCAATCTTGTTGTAGATGTTATAGAGGTGCAGCTTTACTGTTGATTCGGCGAGGTTGAGCCGCTCGGCAATCTCCAGGTTACTGGCCCGGTAGCGGGTAAGGGTCTCTATTACCCGCTCTTCCGCCGGGGAGATTTTTGCTGCCTTCAGGTTGTAGGGTTTCTGTTCTTCTTCTATCTCTTTCAGCTGGCTATGAAGGGTCTTGTAGTTGGTCTGTAGCTGCTTGTTCTGTTCCTTCAAGAGTTTCTGCTGCTTCACCATATCCCGCCAGATGATGATAATCAGGAAGCTTAGAAACAGGGTGGAAGCCAGGGTGGAGAAGCCGGCATATACGGCCCGTTGTGAACCGATATGGATTAAGGCGGATAACTGGGACATGGAAATCAGCAGAATGAGGATTAAGGTATGTTTCAGTACCGGCCGTTTCTCCAGAAAGCCGTAGTGACGCATGAGCAGCCAGGCGGCAAAGAACATCCCCGGACCGTAAAACTCATTATAGGAATCAAGGATGTTGAGAATCCCCGTGGTAAAGAAGCTCAACACCTGTAGATATTTCAGGTATCTGCTTTCTACAAAGGTGCTGGTGATGAAAATCAAAGTAAGCAGAAAAACAGCCCAGACCGAAATTCCGGCAACTGCAGAAAAAAAATCGTACCCCCCCTGCATGCGATAGATGATGTTGAGGATCACTACCGCCAGGCCTACAATACTGATTAAAAGACCGATCTTTTTCTGGACTGTATCTGCAATGTTTTTCATGTCGTGTTTCAGGCCTCCCAAAAACCCCTAATTGCATCGTCTATGGTGTAATATGCAGCGATTTCGGGGGTGATGGTTTCCTCTATCGAGGTAATAAGCTTCTGCTGTATCGCCTTACCATCCCAAATACCCGCCGCCACGGGGTTGTACTTTCCGATCGAATTATCGGCTTCTGCGTTATGTATATAGTTTGAAACCATGCAGAGGGAGAGGAGGTCCCTGCAGCAGTTGAGGATGTCTTCATTCCCTCCGATGAAATTGAGCAAGGGACGGATTCGGGAGTAGAGATCATGATCATCCTCGGCCTTGTGAAAGTAGATATCCTTTGCCGATTCATCGAGGGATACCAGGTATATAAGCAGATGAGAGAAAGCTGTTTCAACCGGCTTTGCACACTCCCCAAGAAAGGGGATCGCCGCAATAAACCGGGCGGTTTTATTCTTTTCCAGAACTTCTTTCTGCACAATACTGTAGTTGAGTATCGCCCGGGCCCGGCTCGAGATCTCCTCCCACTGCCTGCCTGCAATTAATGTACTTTTTTCCATAACTATACTCCTTTTCATACTTCGTCTCCTTTTCTATTGCTTTTTGTCAATAACCATTAATGACCATACAAGTCCAGATGTCAAGGATTTCTTACTGTCCCCGAAATAGCGCAAAAACTTTCGGGAAAGGTTTCTGCCAGGGTACTTTAGGCCTGTATACTTGGGAACCGGGGAACGGGATGACGGGTTCTGCAGGTAATGTTAGACCAGTTAGGGGTTTACACAGTCCATATAGTTTGGTTTTGCGTTATTTCGGGGACACTCTACAAGGATTTCAGTTGTCAAGGAAAAAACCAGGCAAAAGAACACCCCATCCAGTTGTTACGACAACTGAACGGGGTGCTGGTG
>CAYMWV010000248.1:0-4200 GCA_964394395.1 uncultured Sediminispirochaeta sp. | reverse complement strand
GGAGGAAGATGATGGGGATTCTTGAGGGTAAATATATTGCGGTGGTTGATGATGAGGAAGGAATCCGGTTTGCCTTAAAGAAGCTTCTTGTCCGGCAGGGTGCGGAGGTCTCGCTTTTTAGTGGTGGTGCTGGCTTCATTGAGGAGCTTGGTAAAAAAAGTTGGGACGGGGTGGTTATCGACCTCCGCCTTTCCGGTGGAGAGTCTGGCATAGACCTTTTGAAAAGGCTTCACCAGGAGGATAATACCTTGCCTGCGGTGATGATTACCGGGTACGGAACCATTGCAAGCGCTGTAGAGGCTATGAAGGCAGGAGCCTTTGATTTTGTGCTAAAGCCTATAGATAACAGTGCCATGGTAGAAATACTCGCCAGGGCAATCGAGGTTGCAGGTTTACAACAGGAGAACCGATATCTGCGTCAGAGGCTGAAGGATTGGCAATTCCCCTCAAGTCGCTTCATAACGAAAAACGAGACGACAAAAGCCCTGCTTGCCATAGCTGACCGGGTTAAACATAGTGATGCGAGCATTCTTATTCTCGGGGAGAGTGGTACCGGTAAAGAGGTGTTGGCGAGCCACATCCATTACAGCAGCAGATTTGGCGAAGCGCCCTTTATCAGTCTCAACTGTGCAGCCCTGGATGAGAACCTCCTGGCAAGTGAACTTTTTGGCCATGAGAAAGGTGCCTTTACCGGAGCGGTGGAAAGGAAGCAAGGAAAGTTGGAGCTTGTTAACGGAGGGACCCTTTTTCTTGATGAGATTGGAGATATGGCGCTATCGGTGCAAGCCCGCTTCCTCAGGGTTCTGGAGGAGCGCACCTTTCAACGGGTGGGAGGTTCCAGAAATATCCACTCCAATTTCAGGCTGCTTTGTGCTACCAATAAAGATCTGGAACAGATGATGAAGGAGGACCGGTTCAGGGAGGACCTGTACTACCGGATCCGGGTGGTGACCCTGGAACTTCTGCCCCTTAGAAAACGTCCCGAAGATATTGTGCCCCTGGCTGATTTTTTTACCCAATTCTTTTCCGAACGTTATGGTAAAGAGATCGCTTCTCTATCCCCTTCTTTTCTTGAAGTATTGAAGAAGCATCTCTGGCCGGGGAATATTCGGGAATTACGGAATGTTATAAACCAGGCTGTACTGCTCTCCGAGGGGAAGGTGTTGACCGGACAGACGAATTGCCTAGAGTCCTTGATAGAGCCAGTAGCCAGGGATTCTGGTAATGAAGCATCTCTTATAGAACATCTCTCCTGGGACTCCGGATTTGATTTGCTCGAGGTTGTGGAAAGGGAAAGTGCCAAAATAGAGAAAGAGCTCATCCGGCAAGCCTTGGTCCGGTACCGGGGCAATAAATCTGAATTGGCAAGGAAGCTCAGGATAACCAGAAAAACATTGGCAAGGAAACTGGAAAAACTGCAACTGGATACTTAGGTCTGGATACATAGGTATGCAGGTATGGATACACCGGTATTCAGATAGTTCCTTATTTAAATTTTCGCTTTCTGGATACGGTTTCATCACCTACAAAGCTAATCCTATAAGTGCATATGCAATAGAAAGTTAAAAAATTGTGTCTTTTCTTTCAAGAAATAGCAATGATTGGCATATAACTTGCATAAGGGAGATAACAAACAAACAGGAGGTTTCATTGATGAAACGAAGTGTGATGGTGTTTTTGATGGTACTGGTTGTGGCTTCACTTGCTTTTGCTGCGGGCCAGAAGGATTCTGGATCGGATCAGATTAGTGTGGCAGGAATTGTCTTCCAGGAAGATCAATTCTTCAAGGTTATCCAGATTGGGATGCGGGATGCCGCCAAGGATCTGGGAGTTAACCTGCTGGAGGCGAACAGTCAGAATAAGCCGGATAAGGAGATTCAGCTGGTTCAAACCTATATTGCCCGGGGAGTAGATGCTATTGCTATTAGCCCCCTTTCAGCAACTGCTTCAATAACCGCTCTTAAAGAAGCACACGACAAGGGTATCAAAGTGGTAACGTATAATTCTCCGATAAATGCAGATTTTCCAGTCTCCTATATCAATTCCAGCCAGAACGAGCTTGGATCAACCACTGGAAAGGCTGCCCGAGAGTACATCATGAACGAGCTGGGTGGAAAAGCTAAAGTGGCAACTCTTGCCTTCAAGGCTCTACTTCCGGAAATCAGCGACGCTCGGGTAAACGGTTTTCTTGACCAAATCAAGGATATCCCTGGAGTAGAGGTTGTTGCCCAGCAGGATGCATGGCTCGCAGAGGATGCAGTGCAGCGGGCCAGTGATATTCTTACTGCCAATCCCGATGTAAATTTGATTTATGCTGCCAACGACGGTGGTACCATCGGTTCGGTCATGGCTGTAAAGAATAGCGGCAAGGCTGGTGATGTTGCGGTATTCGGGATTGATGTTTCCGAACAGATGGCGGATTTTCTTCTTTCCGATGATAACATTTTGCAGGCAGTAACCGGCCAGCAGCCCTACGAAATTGGATATCAGAGCGTTCAGTTTGCGGTTGATTCTATAAATGGCAAGGATGTTCCTGATACTATCATTGTTCCCGGTCTTCCCTTACGCAGAGACGATCCTGCGGGGATCAATGAGTTTAAGGCATGGCTTAAGACGGTCACCGAATAGAGTGGTTTTAGGGTAAATCCATGAGCACATACAAACTGGAGGCCAGAGGCCTGCGTAAGGTTTACCCTGGAACCGTAGCTCTTGACGATTTTACCGCCGGTTTTACCGGCGGTAAGGTCCATTCAGTGATAGGGAAAAACGGTTCCGGGAAAAGCACCTTAATGAAACTGTTCGCTGGAGCTATTGCGCCTACTGCAGGAGAGGTCTGGGTGGATGGTATACCGGTAGAACTGAACAGCCCCGGTGATGCCTTTGCCAAGGGAATTGCCATGGTATACCAGGAGCTGAGTCTCATTCCGGATTTAACGGTGGCTGAGAACATCTTTCTGAACCGCTATCCTATAGGGGATTCAGGAAAGACCGGAATAAAGGGGATAATCTCCTGGAAGCGGCTCTACCGAGAAGCAGAGAAGCTTCTCTCATCTATCGGTATCGAGGTTGATGTAAAAGCGAAGGTGGGGAAATTGAGCGTGGGACAGCAGCAGACGGTGGAAATAGCGAAAGCGATGAGTTTTAACCCTTCGGTCCTGATTCTGGATGAACCTACATCGGCCCTGGCGAAACACGAAACAGGTTGTCTCTTTGATTTGATCCGCCGTTTAAAGGCTAAGGGAGTGGCAGTGCTTTACATTTCCCACCGGCTGCAGGAACTTTCGGAGATTGCCGATACGGTTACCGTTCTGAGAGATGGACACCTCATCGGCATTGAAGAGATGAAGAACCTTACTGCTGCCAAAATTGTGGAAATGATGTTTGGTGAGGTAGAACAGCGGAGTCGACCAGCGGACCTGGTAGTGAGTAGCGACCCTGCCCTTGAAGTTAAAAATCTCTCCAGAAAGCCGCTATTTCTGGATATCACTTTTACCCTTTACAAAGGGGAGGTGCTGGGAATAGCAGGGATGCTGGGATCGGGACGAACCGAGCTGCTCCGTGCCATTTTTGGCGCCGATTCCTACTCTGGGGGGGAGATCTTTTTTGAGGGGAAACCCATTATCCCCGGGGATCCAGGAAAGATGCGGGACCGAGGACTTGCGATGACCCCGGAGAACCGCAAAAGTGAGGGCTTGATACAGGGCCTTTCAATTCGTCAAAACATTTGTATGGCCAGCATGGATAGAATTGGTCATAGGGGATTTATTACCCGGAGGATGGAGAGTGCCTGTACCGAGCCAAAGGTTCGGGAACTGGATATTAAAATTGGTGATGCTGAACACCTGATTTCCTCCTTAAGCGGTGGGAACCAGCAGAAAGTAGTTATCGGAAACTGGCTCAACACCGCTCCAAAGGTGGTCCTTTTCGATGAACCGAGTCGCGGAATCGATGTTCACGCTAAGCAGCAGATCTTCCAGATTATGTGGGATCTCTCTAGAAGGGGATTGAGCTCCATCTTTGTTTCCACCGAACTGGAGGAGCTGGTAGAGGTATGCCACCGTATTCTCATTATGAAAGGTGGCCGGATTGTAGATCAGGTCTATCCTGAACAGATCAGTGTCAAGGAATTGTACGCCCAATGTATGGAGGAGTAGTGTAATGGAAAAGGCAAAAAGGGCCCCTCTGCGGTTCCAGGAATAT
>CAYMWV010000247.1:0-4222 GCA_964394395.1 uncultured Sediminispirochaeta sp. | reverse complement strand
AGCAGGAAGAGATAGACCGTCCTTTCGGTTATCCTACCCACCAGTGGATCCACTGTGTGGAAGGGTCCGGAAAAGTAACCATTGCAGGAGAAGAGCAGCTGGTAGAAGCGGGTCAGGGCATGCTGCTCTTTCCCGGGATTAGTCACAGCTACCAGGCAGAAACAGAACGATGGATTGTTCACTGGCTTACCTTTGACGGGGTGCAGGTGGACAATATTCTCAAGAGTATCGGTCTTGAAGATTCAGGCATCTATTGGTGCAGCAACAGCGATCTTCTGGAGTCAAAAATCCGTCTTGCCCTCTCCCTTGTTGAGGCAAAAAAGAGCTTTGCTGGCATAGACTGCTCAGCCCTTGTCTACGGATTTCTTCTTGATCTCTATAAATATACCCATAAAACCGCAGATGAAACCCTTCATATAAAACAGAGCCGTCTGGATCCGGTTCTGGAGTACATTGCTGAACATTATTCCGATCCAATCAGCATGGAAGATCTGGCGAACTGCATCGACATCACTCCCCAATATCTCTGCCAGCTCTTCCGGGATCTGCTCCACACACGGCCCTTTGAGTACGTAAACCAGTTCCGACTGAATAAAAGCAAGGAACTTCTTCTCTCCTGGCCCGAGATGCGAATATCGGAGATAGCAAAACGGGCGGGCTACAGCAGCGAAAGCTATTTCGGTACTATTTTCAAAAAAAACGAGGGATTGAGTCCAAGCAGGTTCAGAAAACTCCACGGCATAGAAGAGTCAGCGGGTTAAAGAAAAATGGGCAGCCCCTTTAATCACCTATCTAAGGCAGCCGGGACATACAGCAGTCCGGAAGCCAACTCCTTCGAGTGCCCCCTTTTTCACCAAATTCTTGATCTTGTCCCGGGTGCCGAATAGTCCAAATAGAGCGTGAGCAAATAGGATGTGGTGAGATAGGGTAATGCTGCCTCAAAAAGCCTTTTTTCCATGGTTGTCGCTTCACTCCAACTCGATCCATATTATACCAGCATATAGAATTTTTCTATAATCTACTCTTTCACAAAGGGATTACAAATCCGCAAGCCCCGGAATATCCGATTATGCTGCAAATTCTCAGTATAGAGGATTTTTGCATTCCCCCGGAGGGCGGAAACCAAAATAAAAGGTTATATTCTTCATGTTCATATATCGAATTCAGACGAGAATAGTGGGGAAATCAAACATAATATATGTACTGGTAAAAATCCCTCCGGTCGGGAAAGGAGATCGCCTTCTCCGGGCACTTGGGAAAACAGCCGGTGCAAAGGAGTACGCAGGAGGCGGGATTTCCCACCACCGCCTTGCCTCCCTCAAGTCGATACACAGACCTGGGACAGAATCGACTGCATACTCCGCAGCCGGTACATCTATCAGCATCAACCTTCGGATTCCAGGGGATCTCTTCCCGAGGCAGGGTGAGCCGCCTCCTGGAAGCGACATCCCGCATAAGCTTCTTCCTCCGATCACTGTTCTTCCCGGCGAAAAGCCGGCCCAGGAGTACCCGAAGCCTCAAGCCCGGGGGCATCAGCTTCAGCTTTGCTTTCAGTTTTTCCTTCCCCTCGTTCTGTAATCCCATCACCTTCTCCTATAAAGCCCAGCCCTAAGCACCCCCGGCCAGAGCCTCCGCCAGATGTTCCAGGAAGACCTTCCGAATCCGGCCATCCTCCCCCAAGCCCTTCATAACAACCGTAACCTCATACCCCCGGCTTTGGAGGATGCTCTTCCATGAATCCTCAGCATCACCTGCCATGTCGTTTCGGGCATGATCCCCGGCAACCAGCATCAGAGGGAGAAGGATGATGCTCTTCAACCCCGCCGCCTCAATGAATGGGAGGGTATCATCAAGGCTTGGATAGCCTTCCACGGTGGCAACAAAGAAGGGGAGTCGGTCCCTGAAGAAGCGATGCTGTAGTTTGCTGTAGGCGGCATCGGCGGGATGGGAGCTGCCGTGGCCCATCAAAAGAAGGGCGCTGCCCTTCGGTATATCGACGTAATCTTCCTGGAGGGCTGTTTTCAGGGCGAGAAAATCGTTGTCCCCGGAAAAAAATGGGCGGGAGATGGTAAGGCTTTCAAACCGGCTCCTGAAGGAGGCGGCCGGGGCTACAATCTTTTCATGGAACTCTTCTCCCGCCAGAAGATGGAGGGGCTGGACCGCTACATCGGTAAAACCCTCAGATAGCAGCTGTTCCAGCAGACCGGGGAGGTCGGGGATTTCAAGACCATCCCGCTCTTTCAGTTTCCTGCGAATGATCCTGCTGGTGAAGGCTCTTCTCACCTCCCGGTCCGGACAGGCCCGGGCGATTTCCCTCTCGCACGCTTGGATGCTGTTCTTCAGGGCATCCGGATAGCTGGTACCAAAACTTACCACTGCAATCGCCTGTTTCTCTGTTTTTTTCACTTCCAGCCTCTCTTTTTCTCATACCCCCGGGGGGTGATCAGGAAATCTCCCCACCTGCGGCTGCTTCCATTTCCAATGATAACAACGGTAAGCATATCGATGCTCCCGTCCTCGGGATCGATCTCCTCCAGGGAGGTGATTCGCACATCCTCATCTTCCCTGTAGGCGTTGCGAACCACCCCAAGGGGCGTCTCTTTGGGTCGGTACTCACGGAAGATGCGAACTGCATCGGCAAAAAGATCGCTCCTGCTCTTGCTCTTTGGATTATAGAGTACCGTTACAAAATCCCCCTCGGCGGCCAGTCGAAGCCGATTACGGATAAGCTCCCGGCCGGTTAAGAGATCGCTAAGGGAGATAACTGCAAAATCGTGCATCAAGGGTGCACCGAGGAGGCTTGCCGCCGCTCCTGCCGCCGTCACCCCGGGAAGGATCTGCAGGTCTATCTCATTTAATTCCCGCAGTTCGAGGATCTCCAGCAAAAGCCCGGCCATTCCGTATATCCCCGGGTCACCGCTGGAGACCAGAGCTACCCACCGGCCCTGAAGCGCCAGCTCCACCGCCTTTTCTACCCGTTCCACTTCCCCCCGCATTCCCGTACTCACCCTCTCCTTATCTCCCAGGATGGGCTCAATCAGCTTCAGATATCCGGAATATCCCACTACGATATCGCACTCATCCAGGGCAGATCGTACGGCCCGGGTCATCTGCTCTTCCGATCCCGGGCCGATACCGACAACCCGGATTCTCCCCGGCCTCCCTTCTACCGTCGATTCTTCATGTCGAGTCTCCTTCACTGCTCTTCTCCTTTTTTCCCCTCGGGCTCTTTTTTCCCAGCACCGGCAGTATGGATAGCCCCAACCCGTTCCCGGACCAGGGCAAGGCTCACCCCGTTGCCCCGCTTTTCTCCAATCAGCTGCCCCTCCCGGGCGGTAAGGAGTGCACAGGGAAGCGCCACTGCGGGAATATCCAGGTGTCGGCTGGCGGCGCTCTCGATAAAAGCACCGGAAAATTTCCGGATCTCATCATTGCTTATCAGTCTAAGAGGGAGGCCGAGGGATTCCATGGCCCCGACAAATCCCGGCTCGGCACATTTCAAAGCGATACTCGCCGCAGTTCTCACCCTCTCCGGATCGATTTTCATCTCCTGCAAAAAGGCTTCGATCTCCCCGGCTATAACGGAGCTCTCCAATCCCCTCCGGGCCCCTATGCCCAGGACCAGATCCTTCCTCGCCTCGGTGGCGGTGGTAATGACCGCTTCGCAGCCCAAAAGCCTGGAAACCAGAACAGCTAAACGGTTCGCCCCACCCTCATGCCCGGAGAGCAGGCTAATCGCATATCGACAGCCGTTATCCACCACAATCACCGCCGGATCGCTATACTTACTCTTCGCCAATGGTGCGATATGCCGGACCGCAATCCCGGTGGCACAGAAAAAGAGCAGCCCCTCATAGCAGGGAAAGAGCTCCCGGCATAGCTCATCAAGTCCCCCCTTTCGGGGATTTGCCTTGATATCCAGGGAGTATTGTTCGGGAAGAAGAGCCTTCAGGGAAGCGGCAAGTTCAAACCCCTCATTATTGATGGTCACTGCGGCCAGCTTCATCACTGCTCCGATCCTTCACCCCTGCGGTAACCGTGGGTGAATTTTCCGTTGTAGAGCTTTGAGGCGGTAAAATCCTCCCGTCCCAGGGCCTCTCCCACCAGAATGAGGGCCTGCCGCTCAATACCCGCCTCCTTCATCCGACCCGCCAGGGTGGAAACGGTGGCTTCAATCCGTATTTCATCCTCCCAGCTGGCCCGATAGACCGCCGATGCGGGG
>CAYMWV010000246.1:0-4227 GCA_964394395.1 uncultured Sediminispirochaeta sp. | reverse complement strand
TGGGTGGGCGGCCGGATCCCCCTGGCCAACCGGGGGGAGAGCCTGGACCTTTCCGGCAGCTCCCGGATCAGCCTCTTTGTCCAGGCCCCGGATGACCTCACAGGTCTGGAAATCTACCTGCGCCTGGGAGACCTTAAAGAAGATATAGATGGAGACGGAGTACTGGATAAGGAGAGCAGCCCCCTCTCCAAGGGCTTTATCTTCAACAGCCCCGAGGGGTACCAGCTTCCCATAGGAGGAGATAACGGCTATATCGACAGTGAAGATTTGAACGGTGACGGCAGGCTCAGCTGGATGGGAGGAGAGGATTCATCACTTGTTTTCACCTCCACCTCTGCTACTTCTTCGGAGATCACAGCTTCATCCCCAGGGGTATGGAACCAGGTCTTTATCGACCTGGGCCCTGCAGACCGGGAGAAGCTTCGCCGGGTTACTGCGGCGGATATTATTATAAAGAGCAGCACAGGCGCTCTGGAGGGTACCATTCTTGTCTCCGACATCCGCTTCATCGGCTCCTCCTTCATGGTGAAAACCGACGGGCCTCAAGTTACCGCTGGTGAGGAGTACGAATCAATCATAGGCGACGACGATGCAGATACCCTGATCAGCCTCTACCCCGACGAAGCGGGTCGCTTCAGTGATGGGGGGCCCCAGCGCTGTGCTTTTTTTGACTATGACAGCGCTGGTAACTGGACCGCATCCACCCTGACCGCACCGGTAAATCTCTCCGACTACCGATCCCTTCGCTTTTTCCTGCGCACCGGACTGGAGACCACTGATCCCACCATCAGCCTATCATTCACCGACCCCTCGGGCCGGGGAGTAAACGCCAGTTTTTCTCCAGCGGATGATAACATCTGGCGGCTGTATGAGATTGATCTTGTACAAAAAAGAGTCCTTCAAGCGGGAGAAGAACTGCCCGGCTCTTCAGTTAACGTCGATCCAGGCAATATCCGGGCCAGCTTTTTCAAGCTTGACGTCACCACCGGTAGTGACGGAAGCCTCTACCTGGATGAGGTGCACCTTGCAGAGCCCCTGCTCTCCCTCTCGGGGAACAGTTACGCAAATGTGGACTACAATCTCTCCGGTCCCTATCTATCCATCGCCGGAAAGCCGGTACTTTCGGACCTCTCCCTCTCCGCTGCTGCCCTCTGGAATGGCGATTTCAGCACCCTGGCAGGGATGGGTGCAAGCCATATTGTGGATGGTTCGGGCAGCATGAAAAGCGGCTTCTTTGAGGGCCGCATAGCCGGGGAGGCCGGATTCACCGCTTCGGATATCCTGATCTATCCCTACTGGTATGGTGATTTTGCCCTGCCCCTGGGAGGGAAGCGGTTCTGGCTCCGGTACAGCCGGGGGGAGAGATCGGAACTTGTCGGGAAAAGCGGATCTGTGGCCGCATCCATCACCCTGGGGCCGGAACAGAATGAAAGTGAAGAGGCTGGCCTGACCCTCTCCAGCGGGATGAATCAACCCGGCAGCACGGCAGATCAATACTGGAGCATCAAGGCGGCAAGTTCTAAAAAAGAGGCCGGAACCGGGGGGACCGGGGATGCCGGGGATACCGGAGAATCCGGGGAAAAGAGCGCCCCCCCATCCTTTTCACTATCCCTGCACCATAACCGGGGGGGGCAAACGACCCTCCTGGATGCAGATCCTGCAACCCGGTTTGATCAATACCTTGTATCAACAATCCTCCCGGTGCATACCGAAATTTCACGATCTGGATCCCGGATGGATGCCTACCTCTCCATACCGACTGCCAGGGGATCCATAGCTATGGAGACCAAAAACGGCAGCAGCCGCTATCTGCCGAGCATCGATATAAGTCGCCTATCTCATAACTTCTCCATCTCCTGGTCGACCAGGATAGGAGAGAAGCTCGGTTTGACCCCGGCGGCGGCTCATCATCTGGAGACAGAACAATCCATTGATGAGAGCCTTTCCCCGTATAGCGACCCCATTACAGGCTGGATCGATGATGCCGAAAGGTTCCAGAACAACCTCGTCGCACTGTTCGATCGATCGGTAAACCGGTACAGCTACACTCCAGAGCTAAGCGTTTCCCTCTCCCGAAGATCCTCCAGCCTCCTGCGAGACCTCTTTATCCCGGAGAAGATTGATCTCATCGGCAGCCTTCTTTTTACCGGCCAATTTGCTGGCCAGGGAGATGAACAATCCTGGGAAACCAGTCGGGGCGGAAAGTTTAAGGCAGGATGGTCCGGAGCCGCTCTTAACCTCTTTGGCAATCTTGGCCGATATCCACTGTTCCCCTGGTACCGGACCGAAGCTATCTCCTATTCAGGCAGCTTCTCTTTGGATGATACATTAAAGGGTGATCTCCTTCATCTCTTCATCTATGATTTGATGATTAACCATCGGCAATCGGTAAAGCTAAAAAACGACCTGAAACTCTCCCTGGCTCAAGGGCTTGATCCATCAACATTTGATGATACCCTTTCTCTCACCTGGAGTAGAAAGTCAGAGGATTTCAGGATTTCCTCCCTGCCAAAAGTGGTACAGGGAGAGTCAGCTTCCCGATTTGACCATGAAAGTGGTCTCACCTTCGCATTTTTCCATGATCTTCCAGGAAGCGAAACCGGCATCACCCTTTCAGCCCTTCATCGCAGCACCCTTAAACTTTCGGAAAAAGGGGAGATCGGAGGCCATATTTCCCTTCTTTACAGTGAAAAGAGGTTTGATTCAACCGGGACTAACATCGTATACTACACAATAGGCTTTGAAGCAGGGCTTGGATTCAAATTGATGTTTTAACCCCTATTGGCTTCAATGTTTTGCTTTTCTTTCCGGAATAATTTTCCGACGGAGACTGATTTTTTTCATCTCCGGAGTTATATTAAGACAGGAGGCGATCAATATGTTCAGGATAATCAGGTATTCCCTTTTGGCACTCTCACTTCTTGCGGCCTTTCCCCTGCTTGCCCAGGATTCCGCCGATAGCGGCGATGCGGAAGCTGGTGGATTTGGCTTTACCACCACCATTGGACTTGGAGCAACCACCTTCAACGAAACTGTTGATGGAGAGGATGCCCAGGTAACCTACAACATGCTCAGCTTCTCGCCGGACATCTCCTTCGGGAAGTTTGGAATCGGTCTGGATATAAAGCTCCATTACCAAAGTGCCGGGGAGTTTTCCATCCGGGAAGAGGACTGGGTCCCTTCGGGGGACAAGACGGTGCTGGATCTCTACCTGCCCATCTTCCGTTACGTCCGGTGGGGCCAAAAGGGCGACCCCCTTTACGCCAAAGTTGGATCAATTGAAGATGGCACCCTGGGTAACGGCTTTCTCATGCGCAACTACTCAAACACCCTTTTTCTGCCGGAAACCAGGATTGTAGGGCTTGCCTTGGATGTGGATGGCTCACTCTTCAACTTTCCTTATGTGGGGATTGAAACCTTTACGGGGAATCTCGCCCGGTTTGATGTATTCGGGACCCGGGTCTACGTGAGGCCTCTTTCGGGTACATCCCTGCCGATTGTAAAGGATCTGCAAATTGGGACCACCTTTGCTGCCGATTTCAAACCGGAGACTAATTACGATTTTCTAGTATATACAGAGCCAGAAGCGGTCTCCATGCTGGGTTTCGATTTCATACAACCCCTCTTGACCGCTGATTTGGCCACCCTGGCCCTCTTTGGGGATGTGGGTCTTCAGACCGGGGGAGGATCGGCCAATACCGGTGGTATGGTTGGCGTCGGTGGACAGCTTATCAAGTTTATCAACTACGGCTTAAATGCCCTTTTCCTGGGTGATAGCTTCTTGCCCTTCTACTTTGATGCCACCTACGACCTCTATCGGGAATCTAAATATGCAGTTTTCTCCGGGGAGGCAAATGTTCCCGGATATACCGGCTGGATGGCCAGTCTCGGTTTCTCCTTTCTTGAAAACTCCCTTGTTTTTAACGCCAGTGTGGATGGTTCATTCGCCCCCAACGACAGCAGCGAGGAAGCAAAACTGATGACCTACCCCCATCTAAGGGGTACCCTCACTGTGGCGGAGGGGATTCTTCCGGGATTCTTCTTTGACGCCTTTTACGACAAACGCTATATCACCAGCTTCGGAGACTTTGTCGATCCGACAAATGCAACCATCGGAGCCAATATCAATTACAAAACGGGACCGGCGGTGATTACCCTCGGTTATAACCCGCGATATGTTCCTGAAGATGGAAGCTGGGGAAATACCAGCAACCTCTCCCGCTCTAT
>CAYMWV010000245.1:0-4240 GCA_964394395.1 uncultured Sediminispirochaeta sp. | reverse complement strand
ACCAGGTAAAGAAAAAAGGCCATAAAAAAGGAGATACTCCCGGCCAGTACAAAGAGGTGCCACACCACGTGGCTGAAGGGGAGCTTCTTCCAGGCGTAAAAGGCAAAACCCACTGAATAACAGAGCCCCCCTATTACCGCCCACACCAGAAAGCCAGCCGGTACTGCCTGGCTGAGGGGCTTTAGAACAACCACAATGAGCCACCCCATGGGGAGATACAGGGCATCGATCGCCAGGGGCAGCTTTTTCATGAGAAAGAGCTTTGATATCAATCCGATAGCAGCCAGGGCCCAGATGATCCCAAAAATGGACCAACCCCAGGGACCCCGAAGCACCGTTAGAGCCACCGGGGTGTAGCTACCGGCGATCAGCAGGTAGATGGCTCCATGGTCCAGCCTGCTCAGCCGCCGCCGAATACCAGGGTAGGGGGCGAAGCCATGAAGACTTGCCGAAGCAAGGAAGAGCATGATCTGTGTCGTTCCATAGATGGAAAAACTGACATATTTCCAGGGACTTGGATTGCGGCCGGTGAGTACCAGCAGAATAATTAAGCCGACGATGGACATTCCTGCCCCCATTGCATGGGTAATACTACTGAGGATCTCCTCAGGTGCTCCTCCACTTTCATAACGGATTTCGCTTGGCTTCAACTCCAAGGGTGGAGCTATTGAACCGTTCTTCATGACGTTGTCTCCTTTTCGACCATTATTTTTGAAAGATGGACCATTTCCCTGTCCAGTCGTTTCACATCTTCCGGAAATGTGCGGGCGGCAAGGATGAGAATGAGGCCGCAGGGGATCCATGCAGCAATTGCTATTCCTAGAGCATTTCCTGTAGTGAGAAGGACTGCCAGCTGACCGGCAAGGAATTGCCCAATCCCGAAGCCTACCGAGTCGGTGAGATTGAAGATGGAGAAGATGGCACCCCTCTCCTCCGGGGCGTTGATACTCAGGAGCATGCTTCTCATGTTGGCTCCGGTGATAGAGACCAGGGCGGCGGCAAAGAAACCGAAAATGGAAACCGTTATAAGGCGGGAAGGAACAAAGAAGAGGATTGATAGAGTGGCCAGGGATCCCAGGATGGTAGTAATTCCCGCAAATAGGGGTTGGAAGGCGTATTTAAGAGAGAACAGTTTTCCACCCGCCACGCCGCCCAGGATTCCTCCCGATGCAGCACCTATCCCGAAAATAGCATAGATGGTGGTTGCTTCTCCAATGGTAAAGCCCTTTTCGGTGGTTAAAAACTTGATCAGGAGGAAAAGAGCTCCCCAGGGCAGATTCCCCAGGATTCCCTGAAGGAAGAGATAGATGTTCGTCTTCACCTTGACCAGTCCTGCATAGTCTTTGATGCTCAGTTTTCGAGGATAGGCGTATCCGTGTTCCACCAGCTCTCCCACTCCCTCCTCGGAGGCCCCTGTTCGGGGTTCTGGAGTAGTGGCCAGGAAGAGCAGAATCAGGAGAAAGTTTGGAGCCGCCACCAGGATGAAGGGAAGCCGCCAGCCTGCACCGGCGCCAAGGGAATAACCGGCAACCAGTACTCCGACCATCCCTCCAAGTCCCCAGCAGGTGGTGAGGATTGCGGCACCGAGGATACGCCCTTTTTTATCAAAATAATCTCCCAGCATGGAAAAGACGATGGGGAAAGCCGCTCCTACCCCGATTCCGGTAAGAATTCTCAAGAGAAAAAATACCCTGAAATTGGGGGCGAAAGCGGTAAGGGCGCAGGGAATCTCCGCCAGGAGAATGGAGAAGGCAAAAAGCCGCTTGCGGTTCGCCTTGTCTGCCACATATCCCCAAAGAAGGCTTACCGTGGCTCCTATGATGGAGAAGAAGAAAGAGACCAGTCCTATTTGTCCCGAATCGACACTGAATTCCAGCTCGATCTCCTGGAGTACCGCCCCGATGATATTGTTATCAGCATTCAGAAAAATGATGTTGGCAGCCATAAGGATGATGGTCCCATAGCTTCTTGACGTTTTCATGAGTACTTCTCCTGATCAATTATGGCGTTTTCTGCGCAAACCTGGGCATACCAGTGGCCACTCTCTTTGACGGTCCGTTTCAGGGAACCGGAACTCCTCTCTATATGAACCAGCCCGAAGGTTTTTTCATAGCCCAGATTCCATTCAAAATTATCCATAAATGACCACAGGAAGTAACCCTTCAGATTTGCCCCTTCGGAAATAGCTTCGTGAAGGGCTTTCAGGTAAGAGCGAATAAAATTGACCCGATAAGGATCCTCCACTTTTCCGTCAATAAGCCTGTCCTGGAAGGCTGCTCCGTTTTCGGTGATGTAGAGGGGAACATGGTTATACCTTCGACTGATGTCGAGAACAATCTCTTTTATCCCCTGGGGGTAGATTTCCCATCCCATCCGAGTAAATTGTGCTTCCGGGTAGGATGGTTCTACCGGACGAAAAGTGTAGAGGGGTCTCAATGCGGGAGCTACAATGGTCCTGTGATAGTTATTTATTCCAAGAAAATCGATGGGCCGGGAGATAATGTCCATATCTTCCTCCCGGATCTTACCACCGTTCTGTCTCTTTACTGCCCGGCGGATCTCTGGGGGATAACCCTTTCCCATTATCGGATCGAGCCAAAGGTAGTTCATGATCGCTTCTGCTCTTCGTACTGCGGCAGGGTATCTGTCCAATCGGTAGGAGTGTATGGGTGAAAGGGCATTGGTAATCCCGACCCGGGAATCGGGGCAGGAAGCTTTTAAGGCTTCGGTACAGAGTCCGTGGCCCAGAAGCAGGTTATGGGCTATCCGAAACAGGGAAAAGGGCTTTCGTATCCCCGGGGCATGAATCCCTAAAACGTGTCCGGCGATGGCTACGATCCAGGGCTCGTTCAGGGTTATCCAGTGTTTCACCCTATCACCAATACGATTGGCCACGACCATTCCATATTCGGCGAAATGATGAGCAGTCTCTCTATTGAGCCACCCTCCCTTCTCCTGTGCCCAGAGGGGCAGGTCCCAATGGTAGAGGGTCACAAAGGGAAGGATATTCCTCTCCATACACTTGTCTACCAGCCGGTCGTAGAAATCAAGGCCCCGGTTGTTAACCCTCCCCGAATTGTCAGGGATGATTCTTGGCCAGGAGATGGAAAAACGGTAGGCGGGAAACCCTAAAGCTCCCATGAGATCAATATCCTCAGCCATCTTGTGGTAATGATCGCAGGCTGTGTCGCCGGTATCTCCCCCATTTACCTTTCCCGGAATATGGGAGAATGCGTCCCAGATGGAAGGGCCCTTGCCCTCTTCCTTCCAGGCCCCCTCTATCTGATACGCTGCGGTTGCAGTCCCCCAAAGAAAGTCCTTTGGGAAGGTGTAGCAGGCTCCTTTCTCTTGCTTTGACAATGTAACCTCCAGTTGAAACGCCGACAAGAGTGCCAGCGTGATGCTTCCCTATTATATCATATACTTTTGATATTTCAAATTTCAAATTCACTTTACAAGAACAATTTTTCATTGGATAATGGAGTTATGGAAAGGAATAACAACAATGAGTCGAACACAGAAACAGTGGGTACTGTGGCGGTAAGTATCTCCAGCTTCGTCCATTTTCGCTACACCCTTCCCGAGGCTATCCGTAGATACGCTGACTTGGGTTTCGATATGGTGGAGCCCTGGGGTGGGCGGCCCCACGCTTTTTGGGAGGACATGCGGGGGGACTACCTGAAGGAGATTCTCGATGCCCTGGATGAAACCGGACTGAGGATATCCAACTTTATTCCAGCCCAGTTCCGCTATCCGGTAAATATTGCAACGCCAATTCCAGAGATGCGGGTGGCAAGCGTGGATTATCTGAAGCGGAATGTTGAGGCTGCACTACGCCTGAAGGCCCCTTCGGTAAGCCTCTGCCCCGGTTTCTCCCTGAGAGGGCAGGGGCGGGAATCAGCCTGGGATGCGATGATACAAAGTATTCGAGAGCTGATAGGCTTTGCCCCTGGAGATTTTCTTATCCTGATTGAACCTGGAAATCTGTGGGAGACAGATTTAATAGCAACTGTAGAAGATGGGATGAAGGCTATTGCGGAACTAGGGTCCCCCAAAAATCTCGGTCTTTGTCTTGATACGGGACATCTTTTCATCAACCGGGAAGCAGTAAGCGATGCCCCTTCTCTGGTGGGGAAGCTTCCCCTCCATTTTCATGTTGACGATAACCGGGGGAAGGGTGATGACCACCTGGTACCAGGTGAGGGGGATATCGATTTTCGCCTCTTTTTTAGCAAGCTTA
>CAYMWV010000244.1:2291-4247 GCA_964394395.1 uncultured Sediminispirochaeta sp. | reverse complement strand
CTAAAACCGCAGAAAATGCAAGGCAAAGGTTCCATGAAGCACCCAGTTTATAATTTCCACCGAGGAACCAATACTCTTCAAGCCGTGTTTTGCCTGAACGCCCAGGGTCAGAAAATCAAACACCTCCGTTCCAAGCTCTACAACTACTCCGAAATCGCCATTTGAGTCAAAAGAGACCCACTCATCCGTATATTCCCGGTAACTGTAGGAATCAAGACCAATCCCCAGATAGAAGCCCCCTGCAAGATAGATGGGATTAAAAGAGATTCCTATCATGGCGTTGAGATTGAGATAGGTATAGGTGTTCCATAATCTGCTGTCCGTGGGAGCAACATATCCGATAAAGCCGGTTTCCAGGTAACCAAAATCCACAAATAGTACTGAATCGGGGTAGAAGAGATCTGTCATTCTTAATCGTAAGCCGGGATTGAAGGAAAACTCCGGCTTTGCATCATTTTCGTCTGCATAATCGCCGCTTGCTCCGGATATTCCGATACCTCCGTAAACAGAGAGTCGTCCGCTGGTTCCTACACTATCCGGGAAAAGCTGGAGGGAAGAAACAATGAGCAGGGCCAGCACAAAAAGGGATCGTTTTACCATACCATCCTCCTTTTCTGCAGCAGTATCGCTTTTATTGTACCCCCTTTGAAGAGATTTAGCAAACGTTAGTTAACACATTATCACGCACATTATCATGAATAGACCACATCCCGAATAGCATCGACCGCAAGCCGGGCGGCCCGTTCCTTCATCTGCCGGGACGTGAAATCTACCGCCGGATCCTCTCCGAAGAGGCCCATCCGGAGCATCGCTTCGGCGTTGAGCACCGCTGCGCCTGCAGCTCCCCGGAGGGTGTTGTGGCCCAAAATTACCATCCGGTAGTCCAGGACGTTGCAGGGACGAAGCCTGCCAACAATGGTGGCCATGCCGTTTTCCAGCCACACATCCCGGGCGGGCTGGGGCCGATCTTCCTCATCAATGAAAAGAATTGGATGTTCCGGGGCTGATGGGAGTTTCAGCTCCTGGGGCAGCCCTCGAAAGCCAGCCATCACACTCTTTACCTCTTCCAGGGAAGCCTTCTTTCGCAGGGAGAGAGAGAGGGTTTCCGTATGTCCATCCACCACCGGTACCCGGTTACACTGAGCACTGACAGCAAAGTTTGCGTAGGATACCCGGCCGTCCACCAATGTTCCCAGAATTTTCTGGGGTTCAATCTCCATCTTCTCCTCCTCCCCGCCAATGTAGGGAACAATGTTTCCCAGAATATCGTAGGAGGAGACTCCGGGATATCCGGCGCCGCTGATCGCCTGCATGGTGGTAACCTGTACCGCCTCCACACCAAAGGTTTCGTGCAGGGGAGCCAAAGCCATGGCCAGAAACATGGTGGAACAGTTGGAGTTGGTAATAATGGCCCCATCATGCTCCTGCCGGCTGATCATGCTGAAGTGGTCCGGGTTGATCTCCGGGATCACCAGGGGAACGTGGTTTCCCATTCGGTGGTTTCTGGAGTTGCTGATCACCACGTGGCCCTGGTTTGCATACCGCTCTTCCGCCTCACCGGCCACCGATGAGTCGAGACCCGAGAAAAGGACGGGGCTCTCCAGCCGGGCGGCCAGACTCTTTACCTTCAATCCCGCGATATTGGCGGGGATGGGGCCATTCTGCTTCCATGCGCACGCTTCTTTATATGTTTTACCTGCTGAACGCTCCGAAGCGACCAGCTCCGCAATCTCAAACCAGGGGTGATCTGCCAGGAGGGTGATGAACTTCTGTCCCACTGTCCCCGTTGCGCCGAGGATAGCAACTTTCATCTTTCTGCTCATGTTCATTGTGTACCTCCAATGTATTGATGTTATTATAATAACAAATTGTTATTATTTATATAAGATGTTAATAAATCAGGAGAATAGTGTCAAGTGGTTTAAACTGTTATTTTCTCTCGGGGGTGAGGTATCG
>CAYMWV010000244.1:0-2191 GCA_964394395.1 uncultured Sediminispirochaeta sp. | reverse complement strand
GCCATCCCCTTGCAAGCCCCTTGTGAGAGCCGCAGGCAGGGCATACACTTTCACCCATGACCGTTTCAAAGGAGTTGGAACTTGCAATCCGGGACTACCGGATCCTCCTTGATAAGGGGTATCCCGAAAAGGCTACATTGAAACTGGTGGGAGACCGTTTCGCCCTTTCCAGAGAGGAGCGGATGATCCTTTTCCGGGGTGTATCAAGATCAGAGCAGTCGGCAAAAATCGGGGCAAAGCTTATCAAGCACCTTGCCCCGGGGTCCCGGATAGGGATTGACAGCTATAATGTGCTCTTCACCCTCTACAACTACCGCAGGGGTCGGCCCCTCTTTATCTCCAGCGATGGTCTCCTCCGGGATGTTGGAGCGGTCCATGGCAGGCTGCAGAGGGGGGAATTCCTTGATGAGGCGCTTGCGCTACTTGAGGAGATGCTGATTGTCCTGGATCCAAAGGAGGTGCGGCTCTGGCTGGACGCCCCGGTTTCCGGCAGCGGCAGGCTGGCGGAGCGGCTTCGCAGCAGCTTGACGGATCATGAAAGGGACTGGGAGATCCATGTCGAGACGGTAGCTTCCGCCGATCCCTTTGTGCGGGAGTTCCTGGGTGATGGGATAGCCACCTCCGACTCCGTGGTGGCCAGGGCTTCAAAAAGTCCGATTTACGACCTGGCAAGGGTGATCCTGGAGCACTCCTACCGGGCGGAGTTTTACCAAATCCGCCCCTGAGATTTCCCTCCCCCGGGAGCACACCCGGGATACCTTGAAGAAGAGGCGCCCTACTCTTCCGGGACTCCCCGAAGAACATTATCGGTGAGGGTAAAGAAATCGGGGATCTGGTCCTCCTTTTCTATAGCTTTTTCCATGAACTGTTTTGCAAGACCCCATCATACCATATAGAATAGAAGAATAAGGAGGAAAGTCCATGGGTAAAGATAAGAGAATCCTGACCAATAGTGATATCAGCAAGAAGAAGCGCAACCGCTACTATATGGAGGAGCTGCTGAAACTGCAGATTGAGTTGGTGAAGCTGCAGGAGTGGGTAAAGCAGAAGGGTTTGAAGGTGGTGGTGATCTTCGAAGGGAGGGATGCCGCCGGGAAGGGGGGTGTGATAAAGCGGATAACCGACCCCTTAAACCCCCGGATCTGCCGGGTGGTAGCCCTGGGCAAACCCACCGAGCGGGAGGAGAGCCAATGGTACTTTCAGCGCTACATTCCTCATCTTCCCGGGGAAGGGGAGATGGTGCTCTTTGACCGCAGCTGGTACAACTTTGCCGGGGTGGACCGGGTGATGGGTTTCATTGATGAGGATGAGTACTGGGAGCTCCTGCGCTCCTGCCCAAATTTTGAGCACATGCTGATCCGTTCCGGGATTATCCTGATAAAATATTGGTTCTCCGTGGATGATGAAGAGCAGGAGCGGCGCTTCCAGAAGCGAAACGAGGATCCCATCAAACGGTGGAAACTGAGCCCCATGGACCTGAAATCCCGGGACCTCTGGGTGGAGTACTCCAAGGCCAAGGATGTGATGTTCGCCCACACCGATACGAAACACGCCCCCTGGTATGTGGTCAACGCAGACAACAAGAAGCGGGCCCGGCTCAACTGCATAAGCCACCTGCTCTCTCTGATCGATTATCAGGATCTGACTCCGGCTCCGGTGAAGCTGAAAAGCCGCACCGTGGATACCGGCGATTACATCAGGCCGCCCCTGGATGAGCAGACTTTTATTCCCGAAGTCTACTGAGCCCCGTCCCCTTCAGAGGAAGTATCGTTCCTGGGGGAAGAGTTCACCGCCGAGAAAGATGCGGCCTCCCGCAGCCGGGCCACCGCTTCGCCAATAGCCCGGAAGCGCTCTGCATCCCCTCCCCGGTCGGGGTGGTGCTTCAACGCCAAATCCCGGTAGCGGCGCTCTACTCTATCCATTCCTGCTCCCGCTTCCAGATCCAACAGGGCAAGATCATCCTCCCGGTTCCACCACGCTGCAAGGCGCTTGTAGAACCCTTCCAGCATCTGATGAACCTCTTTCTCCCCGACCCCGGCAAGATTCGACAGATCCAAGTAGTACTCAGCCATGGGATCATATATTTCCAGATCAGCTACCCCGGGAGAGAAGGGAACAAGTCGAATATCGAGACAGTGAATATGAAGAATAAACCGCTCTTCCTGAAGGAGCCGCCGCTGCAGCCGGTAGA
>CAYMWV010000243.1:0-4264 GCA_964394395.1 uncultured Sediminispirochaeta sp. | reverse complement strand
TTTTCCCGGGAAAATCTGCAGGCCACCATCGAGGAGCTGGAAACATCCAACGAAGAGCTTCAGGCGACCAATGAGGAGCTTTTGGCCAGCAACGAAGAGCTACAATCCACCAACGAGGAGCTTCAATCCACCAACGAAGAACTCTACACGGTTAATACCGAATATCACAGCAAGATTATCGAACTGACAGAGCTGAACAACGATGTGGACAACCTCCTGGGAGCTACCGATATAGGAAACCTCCTGCTGGATGAGAACCTGGATGTCCGCCGTTTCAGCAGGAAGGTTACCCAGGTCTTCAAGCTGATCGAAAGCGATATTGGCAGGCCCATCGGCCACATCTCCCACTTCCTTAAGGATTTTGATCCTGTATCAAAGTTTACCCTGGTAGCCGATACCCATAAAGCAGAGGAGTGGGAGGTTGAGACCAAGAGCGATGAATGGTACCTGATGCGGGTGGTTCCCTACCTGATCGGTCCCGAAACCTACTCCGGGGTGGTTGCCAGTTTTGTTAAAATTTCCAGAATTAGGGAGGCGGAGAGGGAGCTGCAGGATAGTCAACTCCTCTTCAAAACTGCCTTCAACTCCTCCCCATCTCTGGTCTGGCTTAGTGATACCACCAAAATGTGTACCTGGTTCAACAAAACCTGGCTTGACTTTACCGGAAGGACCATGGAAGAGGAGCTTGGGGTGGGCTGGACCGAGGGGGTTCATAAGGATGATTACGACCGCTGCCTGAAAATCTATCATGAAGCCTTTGATAAGCAGGAACCTTTTGCCATGGAGTACCGGCTGCGCCATAAAAGTGGAGAGTACCGGTGGATCAGCGATGAGGGAACTCCCCTTTTTGATACCCAGGGGAATTTCATCGGTTACATCGGCTCCTGTCTCGATATTAATGAACACAAAGAGATAAAAAAAGCGTACGAACAACTTATGGAGCGGGTGAAGAATGGATAGGAATGAGACTCTTCGAAAGCGGGCGGAAGAGCGGATAGAGAGCCAAAATCCTGCAGAAGGGGAAAACGACATTGACTCAAAACTGATCCACGATCTGCAGGTGTATCAGATAGAGCTGGAGATTCAGAACGACGAACTGCGGCATACCGAACAGGTGATGCAGAAGGCGAAGGACGCCTACATGCGCCTCTACGATCAGGCTCCTGTTGGGTACATCACCATCGACAAGAATATGATTATCACCATGTGCAATAAAACCTTTATGGCGATGGTAGGAAAAGAGCCGGTGGGAAAGCCCTTCCACACCCTGCTCTCAAAATCGGACCGGGACCTTTTTATGGCCCGGTTTAAAGCATTCTTCAATAAACCGGAAGAGAAGGATATTGAACTTGACCTCTCCGGGGGGGATGCTCCCATTCCGGTGCGCCTGTCGGGACAGCGGGAGGAGGAGGTTGAAACAGATGAGGAGCATCTTCTTGTCATTGTTCAGGACATCACCTATCAGCGAAAGGCGGAAGAGGAGAAGGCGGTGCTCCTCAAGGAGGTTCACCACCGGGTAAAGAATAACATGAGCACCATCATGAGCCTTCTCTCCCTTCAAGCGGGGATGCTGGAGGAACCCGGTGCCGTCACCGCCCTGGAAGAGGCGAAGGAGCGGGTGGCAACCATGCTGCTTATCTACAACTCCCTCTTTCGCTCCGAGCAGTACCGTTCTGTGCACATAAAGGAGTACCTGCAGGACCTTTTAAACCGGATCGGCTCCACCTATCGGAAAGAGGGAACGGCGATCAACCTGGAAACCTCAATTGCCAATCTGGAGCTGCAGGCCTCAGACGCCTTCAACCTTGGTATTATTATCAATGAGCTGGTAACAAACGCTTTGAAGTACGCCTTTGAAGGAAAAGACCACGGCACTATCTGGGTAAACCTGTCAGAAACGACTGAAGAGAACGGGACCTGCACTACCGCTCTTGAGGTCCGGGATGATGGTAAGGGCCTTGACAGGAAACAAGCTGAAACTGCCTCCGGAGGCTTCGGCCTTACCCTGGTGGAAAGTCTTGCAGGCCATTTCAACGGAGAGTTGCGCATCGAGGCGCTCAATCCCGGCACATCCTTTTCCATGCTTCTGGATGTGGGTTGCGTTGTGGATTGAAGGTATCAGCGGTTCCAGGAGCATGACCCCGTAGGAGCATGATCCCGCCAGCGACATAACCTCAGCAGAAGCATAGCCCCGCCAGGGGGCTGACCTCACCAGCAGCAGGGCCCAGCCAGGGGGCTGAATAATCGACTTTTCTGGTCCCTTATCTTTTCTGATCCCTTATCTTTTCGGTTCCCGCCCACCGTAGCCAAAGCGCCATTATTCGATTATCATACAAAGAGAATGGAAAATCAGGATGGAGATAAAATTCGCCGCCTTACGGTGGTAAGCCAGGTGATGGAGCAGATCCGCTCCATGATTGCCTCGGGGAATTATGGTCCCGGGGACAAGCTGCCCACAGAACAGCAGCTGGCCGAGCGCTTCGGCCTGGGCCGCTCCACCATCCGGGAGGCGATCAAGATTTTTAACTACCTGGGAGTTCTGGAATCCCGAACCGCCCGGGGTACCTATATCTGCGACAGCACATCAATCTCTTCCGAAGCTCTCACCTGGTCGGTCCTCCTGGGCACCCGGGAACTGACCGAGCTGATCGAGATTCGGGGAGCCCTGGAGCTCTGGAGTATTCTCCAGTTCACCAAAGCTGTAGGCCGGAAGGAAGCGTCGGCCCTAAAGGCCCTGGAAACACTGCACAGGCTGGTGCAGAAGATGCGGGAGGCCGGATCGGACCGTCAGGATCCGGGACGGATCGATGCCGATTACGAGTTCCACCACACCATCATCTCCGCCGGGGGCAACAGTACCTTTGCAGCCATCTACTCCACCCTGAGATCCTTCATGAAAGAGGAGATCAGCCGGAGCCAGGAGAAGTACCCGGACCCCAGGGTGATTGCCGAAGAGCACCAGACCATTGTTGATGCCCTTGCGGAGGGAAACCCGGTCAAGGCAGAACGGGTCTGTCTGGGACACATTGAAAATATCAAGAAGCGGCTTGGGTAAACTGGTGAACCCCCGACCCCGATCAACGCTGTTGCGGGACAGCCTGAATTATAACAATCCTTGATGTCAGGTATAATCCTTAGTATCTTTGTACAAAGTAACAGGACAAGGAGGATATTAGATGTCCAATTATCATGAACCGGTGGAACTTCTGGATGAAACGACCAGAAATATCAGCAGAGCATTGAACAGCTTAAAAGAAGAGATAGAAGCGATAGACTGGTACAATCAACGGGTAGCTGCCTCACAGGACCCTCAGTTGAAATCAATTATGGCCCATAACCGTGATGAAGAGATTGAACACGCCTGCATGGGACTTGAATGGCTCAGAAGAAATATGGCGGGGTGGGACGAGGAGCTTCGTACGTATCTTTTCAGCAAAGGTGATGTAACCGGTCTCGAAGAAACATCCGAACAGGAAGGTGAAAAAGAGTCAGGTAGTCTGGGAATCGGAAATCTTGAATAGGAGGAAAGAGATGAATTTATTAAAACGGGAATTGGCCCCAATTGCTCAGGAAGGGTGGAAAGAGATAGATGAAAGAGCAGTAGAAGTTTTAAAGAGCCATCTTTCGGCAAGACGTGCGTTAATGGTGAAAGGGCCTCTTGGATGGGACTACACGGTACTTCCCGAAGGAAGGCTTCTGCTTCTGGATGAACACAAGAAAAGCGAAGTGAACAGCGCACAGTACAAAGTAAGACCCCTTGTGGAAACACGAGTTTCGTTTGAACTTGACAGGTGGGAGATGGACAACCTGATCAGGGGAGCAAAGGACATCAACCTTGATCCACTGGATGAAGCAGTAAAAAAGATCGCTCTTTTTGAAGAAAATGCGATCTATAACAGCTACCAGAAGGGGGGAATTGAAGGGCTCTTCGACAGTGCCGAAAAACCGGCTATGGTATTTGGGAAACAGGGGCATGATATTATGGAGTCCCTATCCAATGCAGTCCTGGCAATGAAGGAGTCCTACCAGGATGGTCCCTTTGCCCTGATCCTGGGGGAAGAGGGATGGAAACGGATACACATCGATATGGAGGGATACCCTCTTATCAAACGTCTTCGAGACCTTATTGGAGGGCCCATTCTTTATAGTGGAGCTGTAAAAGAGGCTATTCTTGTACCCCAAAAACATGAAGACCTGGAATTGACAGTTGGAGGTGATTTCTCAATCGGTTATGAGTTCCACGATTCAAAAAAGGTTCACCTCT
>CAYMWV010000242.1:0-4299 GCA_964394395.1 uncultured Sediminispirochaeta sp. | reverse complement strand
GGAAAGCTTTCCCACAAGCATGGATGCATGGCACAGTTATATCGACCCCCTGACGGATCGGGTAAGGGAGCTACAGCCGGAAATGAAGGGCTCCGCGGCCCTGGAGGATCTGGAACGGGAGCTGGAGACCTGCACGAAGTACCTGGGAAGGGAGTTCGGGTATCAGTTTTTTTGTTGCCCGGAAAGGAGCCTGAGGAAACCTTTAACGTTTCAAGCAAGAAGATCTCTTCTGCTTATTTGTACAAATTATCTTACATTTTTCATTGGAGGTGTTAGATGATTAGACATATGTCGATTTCAGAAACACGGCGCCGGATTACTGCCCTGGAAGAGGAACTCTCCTACGAAGATACTATTTCCGTTACCAACCACGGTAAGGAGATCTTTGCCCTGCTGCGCTGGGATACCTACGAGAGTATAGCAGAAACCCTGGAGATTCTTTCTGATGAAAATGGCTATTCGCAGTTAAAAGAGGGCATTCAACAGATGCAGAACGGTGAATTAGTGGATCTGGATGAATTAATGAATCACCTGAATGTACAAGATTAAACTGACCAAAATAGCCGCTGAACATCTTCAGACACTGGATAAAGCAACGTTAAAACAGGTGTTCAATACGATAGAGTCCCTCAAAAAAGCGCCACATCTGCTGGGAAAGCCCTTAAAAGGACCCTTAAAGGAGTTTCGATCAATTCGGGCTGCGGGGCAGCGTTATAGAATTATCTACAGGGTATTACATGATGAGGTCATTGTTGTAGTTATTGCGGTAGGGATAAGAAAGGAAGGCGATAAAAAGGATATCTACGAGCTGATGAAGAAGTATCTAAAAATCGGTTTGATGAACAATACCGGCACAGGATCTGGAACCGGCACAGGATAGGGGAGCCTCCTTTTCCCCGGCGATGTAGATCTGCTCTCTCCCGGCACCTTTTCGGAATTGCGCAGCTTTCGCATGATATCACCGGCAATAAAGAAGTGCCCCAGGGGGTAGGGTACCTTTTTACCCTCTTCGTGGTAGCCCAACAGCTCTTTCAGGTACTTTCCTCCCTGCGGGAGAGCCTCATTGACTACCTTACCCTTTCATTTGCTTGCCCGACCGGGAAGGCCCCTGAAGAGAAGGAGAATCATGGCCAGCAAAGAGGAGGCCAGGGCCATCATCAGCATACCCTGGACGCCGGAGAACTCCAGCAGAAGTCCGCCGAAGAAACCTGCTGCCGCTCCTCCCATTCCTGCGTATACCGATTCTATCGTCGTCATTGAGGTGGTTTTCAGGTGGATCGGGGATAGTCGGTTGATGGTAAAACGGATGCTGGGAAGAAAGAGCCCGAAGGAGAGGCTCTGAAGGAGGAAGGTGAGGGTCACAATCAAAGGGCTGGGGGCAACCATCATGAGAATGATGCGCAGGGAAAAAACGATTGAAGCGGTGAGGAGCAGGCTATGGGGCTTAAAGCGGCGCAGCAGAGGGCCTGAAAGGGAGAAGAGGGGAACTTCACTGGCTGCGTTGAGAAAAAGTGCAATACCTATCCAAGAGGCGCTCCCTCCCACCCGGTCGAGAATGGGTGCCAGATAAAGGACCATGGTGAGCATGGGAAAGATAAGTAAAAAAGAGATCACCACTAAAAAAAAATAGCCGGGTATTTTCAGCGCTTCCAGGGGATTAACTCTTTGGGGATGCTGGAGAGGTATCGGGCTGATGTCAGTGTTGGTTTCCATGGTGGCATCCCGGGGGAGCAGAGCAAAAAGAACCGCCATTAAGCCCAATAAGCCTGAGGTCAGGAAAAAGGATTGCCAGCCTCGGTCTTCAATGAGAAAGCCCATGAAAACAGAGAAGAGCGCAAATCCCAGAGAGCCGCTGCTGCGGATCAGACCAAACCCTTCAGGTTTGTCTCCTAAACGGGCAAAAATCCAGCTGTCCAGGATGGCTGGCTGGGGCTTGTGAAAAAAACCGATAGTCCCCATGAGCAGGAACAGGAGGGGGACAGCGGGGGTCAATTGAAGTAACTGGGTAAGAGCAGTTGCTGCAGCGATGCCCGTCAGAAAGGCCCAGCGCCGCCGGTTGATTCTGTCACACGCCCATCCCCAGAACATCTGACCCAGAATCCCCGCCAAAGTGATCAGCGTCATGGCGGTCCCCACCACACTGGCGGAGTAGCCTTTCTGGCGAAGGAAATGAACCAGAAAGGAGAGATAGGTGGTGAAGAGGGCCCACATAAAAAACTGGATGGGACTGAAAAGCAGGGTGACCCGACGGGTGTTTGTCATCTCTCTATCTTAGGCAGAAAAGAGAAATCTGGGTACCCCGAATGGTGAGTTTTGTCCGTTATACTCAATCTCCCCTCTATAGCTGTCCCTCCAGGAGATCGTAGCCCATCTGCTTCATGATGTGCAGGATGTCAATAAAGAGCCAGTTCTCGTGAAGTTTTCCCGTTTCGTCGGCGCAGTACCAGTCGGCAACCCGCATCTCCAGCTTCTTGCCCGTGGCGGGCAGACCGAACCATTCGGAGCCCATATGGGTTGCTGTGAGGGTTTTCCAGTGGGTGGTGCAGGCTACCGGTCCGTCAGAGATCCGGCAATAGTGGTCTCTGCCGTGGCGGTCTGGAAAGGATTTCAGGAAGGGCTGCTGGTGGAACTTCTTGAACGCTTCCATCCCCCGGGTGGTGCCGATTCCGCAGGCGGCGTGGTAGAAGAAGTTTTCACTCCAGCACTGGGAGTGATTCATGGAAGCGAGATCCTTTCCGTCGAATTCGTGGAGGGCCCTGTGCATGCTAAGTACAGCGTCCAGGGTCTCCTGCTTTGGATCATCATCTCCCAGACGGATCCCATTATGCCCCTTGGGGCCAGGGAAATTTCCTCCCGTAGCGGGCATGGGGCGGAAGGGGTAGCATCCCGCCTGCCGCATCACATCGGGGATATCAAGAAGAATGTGGGATTTCACCATTTTCCCATCCTTCACCTTGTGGAACTCCCCCATTCGGAAGTAGATCACCTTTCCTGTAGGCTGAATATCGAGCCATGGGATGATGAAATTCCCTGTCAGATGACCCATGACGGTTACCCAATACTCATCTTTGTAGAGTTCCCCGGCGAAGATATCCACCCGCCGTTCCAGGTCAGGAAAAGATGCAAAGAGGGGCTGCCAGAACTGTTCCGCTGCCGCAGCTGGGCTCTTCAGGGTATTGAAGGGGTGAAAAATCTCCCACACCGCATCATCGGCATAGTATTTTGAGAGGGCCTCTGCCACCTTGCCTGCTTCGGGTGCTTCCGACGCTCGGGCTCCGCCCTTCACCTCCAGTTCAAAATTGTTGATGAAGGCCCACACTGCATCCTTGTTTTTTCGTCTATCGTTGTTAGTCACGCTGTATTACTCCTTGTTCTCATTTAATCGTAAGGACAGTATCTACCACACCTTCTGCTCTCCGTCTGGGTCCCTGGGATTGAGAATCCTGGTGGTCCGTTCAAAGATATTGAGCCCCAGATCATTGAGATAGTAGGGTAGATCGATGAAACACCAGTTCTCAGAAATCTTGCCCTCCTTGATGTAGTAGATATCAATATCACCTCTCATCTTCCCAGGTCTTCCGCTGCAGGGCAGCCCCAGCCAGCCTCCGGTGGCGGTGGCGCTCATGCTGGCGTAAAAACAGACGAAATCCCCTTCGGCAAAGTAGGCTTTGATATCATCGGCGCTTTTATCGATCAGCTGTTTCCGAAAGGGCATCTGATGTTGCATCTGATACCGAGGAATGGAATAGCTGGCTCCAATCCCCGCAGGTCCATACCAGATCATGTCGTCGTGCCAGGACTTTTTCAGGACATCCCGGGGGGTCTCATTACCTGAATTGAGGGCGATGAGATCCTTAATCATATCATCCACCACCTTGAAGGATGCAGCCGCCTTTTCGTAGGGAGCATCCTCAAACATAAGACCGTTGTGATCCCTGGGACCGGGGTAGATGAAATAGTGGCCCGTCTCCGGAGGGAGGGGATCAAGCCCCGCTTCCCTCATGAAACCGATGAGGTCCACAAACATGGCGGTGTGGGTAATCTTTCCATCCACAACGCAGCTGTACTCAGCGTACTGCAGGTGATGCATCTTGCAGGTGACAGGGATATTCAGGAGCTCCTTGTCGTAGAGACCCATGAACCAGCCCATGCTCATCACCCACTCCTTACCGTCGGTTGCGGTCCCGGCCATAAAGACATCCTGACGGCGCTGCATGTACTTCATCGACTCCTTCAGGGGTTTCCAGAACACCTCCGCCACCGCATCGGCTCCCTTCTGATCCAGGAAGGGGAAGGGCC
>CAYMWV010000241.1:0-4309 GCA_964394395.1 uncultured Sediminispirochaeta sp. | reverse complement strand
GGGAGCAACGGGAGACGTAACCGGATGTGGAAAACTTCGTTGCAGGAACTGGCTAATGAAACAGGACTGGAGATTCACGTATCACGCTTACCGTCTGGAACATCTAAATGGAACAAGATAGAGCATCGTTTATTCAGCTACATCAGCAAAAACTGGAGGGGAACTCCATTGGTATCTTTGGCAGTTATCATTCAGCTTATCAGCAACACAGCGACAAAAAGCGGTTTGAAAGTACAATGCGGTGTTGATGAAAACACCTATGAAAAAGAGATAAAGACTTCAGATGCACAGCTTGAAGAATTGAATATCACAAGAAATGAGTTTCATGGGGAATGGAACTATTACATTTCACCATCTGACCGATTTGCATGATTTTTTTATTAACAGTCCCTTACAATAAAAAATTCTGCCTACCCCCTGGAATCGGTGATCACTGAAAAGTTTGAAGCCATGATCGTACTGGATGTTCGCAATAGCCGGATGAAAGACTTTTTTGATATCCATGATATCCTGACAAACCAAAAGATAGATCATGCTGCTTTGAAAGAAGCCATCCGGCAAACCTTCAAAACGAGACGAACCATCCTGGCCAGAGATCCCGCTATCTTCCAGGATGACTTCAGTTCAGATCCCAGGAACCTGCAATTATGGACGTGATATCAACACTGCTACAACCAATATATGAGAAACTCTTACCCCCTCTTTAATACCAATGGCCTGCATCTATTCTGCCCCACTCATTTCACCGACAGAGACGTCCAAGAGTTTTTTTGCTTGCTGGGTTGCTTGCTGGGCCGGTATAATCTTGGAAGTTCGCACCGGATTTTCTCCGAACTCCGGTGCGCTGATAATCATACGGAAGTTGTCGCCCTCTATGAGCTTGAGGGTCGGCTCCACCCTATTTTTTACCGTGGAGCATCATTTTACGCATCCCCATCTATCACTTATAGCGAAGCGTAACCCATTAAAAAGCACCATTCCGCCAAGGGGTGGGTTATGAACCCACTCTTAACGGATAGCACAGCAATCATGGCTTTATAGTAATACCAATTCAAGTACAATACAATGACAGTGCCATTATTTTCACTGGTAAACAAACGGGCCGGGGTAGTAGGAGAAGGCCCACGATAACCGCCCGAACCAGAATGAGGGACTTTCGGCCCCACCATTTATCCAGGCCCGTAAGGGTCTGGCCGGCTTCGGCTTTTCGTTCCTTGTAGCTTTCAGCGCTCAGGAGAGCCAGAGGGAATTAGGTTTCCATAAAGGGGGTGTGGGTCATTGGCGAATCCTTTTTCTATATTCTTTAATGGTATCTACAGGCAGCCGGTTGTTTTGGCTTTTTACCTGGGTAATAAACTGGTTTGCCTCTATCTCACTGATCAGCTGGACATCCAGGGCTTCCAGAAGGATATCCATGGTGGTCAGGTACTGAATCCTGTTTTCCAGGCAGTAGGCGTGGATATCCTTAAGATTGCTGCTGGCAATTATGGATTCGTTAAACCGGGCATAGGCCATGCAGGCGCTTTCTCCCTGGCCGAAGGTCCTCAGCAGGCGGACAAATTCCTTCATGCAGGGGACATTGTCCACAGGCAGGGGCAAAACCTTTACGGAATGGAAGGAAATAAAATTTTCTGCCGTGGTCCGGATCTGCTGCGGACCACGCATCAGTTCATCCCTGACAACATCCAGGATTATCAGGCGGTCCTGATACAGTTCCCTGAGCAGGTGCAGCCTTTCTCCCTTTATGAAATGACTGATCACATCACAGTCCACAAGGATTGTCAGGTGATCACTCTTTTTGTTCAATCTGAAGCTCCTCCGGGTCCAGGCCAATATCCTGCAGGTATTGGGCCAGGCTGGTTTCGGAGATCAGTTCATGCTCATACAACCTCAGGGCCAGGCTGGTATAATTGCCGATGACCAGGCCATCCCTTCCGGGCCTGTAAAGGCTTGTGTCATAGCCGAGCATTTTGGCCTGGGCCGAAGCCCCGTTTTCATGTTTGGCAATAAAACTTTCATCCGCCAGATGGAATTCCTTGAGCCGGTAAAGCAGGGCCGAACGGGAACAGCGGTAGAATTGTTCAATTCTGACCAGAGTGGGCACGGAAAGGCTGTTTTTTTTCCTTTCCTGTTCTGGAATGATTTCCAGAAACCCCGGGGGCAAAAGCAGGGCAGAGGCAAAGGCATTAGCCTGTTTTTCTCCAAGGGATGAACCGGTACCGGACCCTTCGATAGAAAGATCAATGTGCATGTTCTCAAAGGACTTGTCGAAATAGAGGTGATACAGCTCATGGGCTATGGTAAAATTCTGCCTGCCCAGGGTATGCCAGGAATTGATAAGTATGAAGGAGAGATCTTCGGCTTTACCTGCCAGGCCGGAGAAGCCCTGGGAAAGGGGTTTGAAAACCACCGGCACGTTTAAGCTGTCCAGCAGCCAGTGGATATCCAGGGGATCCTTCCGTCCCAGGCCATGAATGGAGCGGAAATCATCGGCATCCAGCCCGGCCTTCGTTTTATAATCCATGCCCTGCCGCTATCCGTTTCAGTTTGATAAAGTTTTTGATGATTTTTCTGAAAGATGCCAGGCTTTCCCGATCCTCGGGGGTAAAGGAGTCCTTGCGAAACGCAAGGACCATGGCATCTCCAGCTTCCTCAGGGGATCTCTCATAACAGTCTTCCAGATCAACACCGTAGAAGTCGCAAAGCTGCAGAAGCTGCGGGGCGGAGGGCACCCGTTGTCCGGTCTCAAAATAACTTATTTGCTCCCGCAAAATGCCCAGGAAATCCGCCGCTTCCTGCTGGGTGCAGCCGCAAGCCTCCCTGAAGGCTTTGAGGTTTTCTCCTAACATGATCATAATTCTCCTTTCCTTTTAAGTATACCAAGGCTGTTACAATCCGTCAATCTTTTATATTTTTTCTTATTTTTGTAACAACCCGGTATTCTTATCCCAAACATCCCTATTCGGCAAACAGATCAAGTTCAAAATCGCTCCTGCGCTTTTTTAATACCGAGTCGGCAATGGGCACATGGAGGGCATCGGCATCTTCCACCGCCCAGCAAAGCAGGGCCAGCTCCTTGCCGAAGTTCTTGTTGTTTAGACAGCCTCGATTCAGTGGGATTAATGTTGCGGTACGGGCTGAATTACTACCCTCCGGTCAAATTACACTCCTTCAGGAAGCAGCTCCACCACCGGCTTCCTGTACTAGACAGTGGTACGAAAACCACGCAGATGACTTTTTCCCCGCTCCCGAGGAGCTTCGTCAGAAGCTTATCCAGGCGGCACAGCAGAGCGCAAAGAAAACTGAAAGGATGAACATTCGGATGACAACACAGGACATGGAGAACCTGAAGCTGGCAGCGGCGAGGGAGGGGCTCCCCTACCAAAGTCTGGTGACAAGCATTCTCCACAAATACACCTCCGGACTGCTGGTCGATGTTCGGGAGGCCCGGAAATTGCTGTCCCGTTGATCAGCCCTCGGTTAAGCCAGCCCTCCTAAACTCATCCCGCATGGCCGGTCTGTTTGGATACTGCTGCAGGAGTTGTTGAATCAGGTTATCACAGAACGCTTCACCCAGGAGATCGGCTCGATTGGATAGAAGATCTGCGATTCCTTGATAATGCTTGCGCCCAGTTATCTGATTCAGGGATTCCGGGATGAGCTGGGTATAGTAATCACGAATCTCTTCGATATAGAATGGCAACAGATAGGTATCGTAGGTTGCAAGGAGATCAAGGGTGATATTTTGTGAAATATGCTGCCACAGCTCGTCACGCATATTCTCTTCAATAAAAACATTTGCCCTGTCACGCCAGCTACCTGTGAAGGATTGCAGGATCTCTTGTCGGACCGCCTGCCAACCCCCTGGCGTATAGAGTGATTTAAGCTCCCTGTAATAGCGGAGTTCATGGAACCGACCATAGAGCTTCGCCAGAATCTCCTTCTGAAGCTCCCGATCATCTTTTCCCTTTGCTCCTTTCAAGGACCACTCCAGCCAGTCGCGAATCAGGCCGGGGAGATCGTGATCCCTCTCTACTCCCAACCGGGCAAGATGAATTACTCCATCATGGTCCCCAGCTCTATACAACATTTCCAGCTTCATCCTTCGGAAATCAGGAATTGAGCTGTTTTGATCAATGAAGGATTGGGCCTCCGAAGCGGTGGCGAATTGCTCCAGGTAGGATAGACGGAGGCGAAGGTACCAGGAATATGCGTAGCTGAAATGACCCTCATCAATCCCGGCCATCTTTCGTGCAATGGCAAAGAGCCGCTTCTCTCTTGCCTCGCTATCCGCCATTTGGACAGCAAT
>CAYMWV010000240.1:0-4327 GCA_964394395.1 uncultured Sediminispirochaeta sp. | reverse complement strand
TGAAGGCTTCCAGGAGAATAGAGATTCCCCGCCCCCCCCCAAGATTCCCCTGATAGAGAAAAATGGTAGCTTCTTCGGGAATTCCGAGCTCCTGCCGGAAAAGGTCTCCCCTTTCAAGCTCCCGCAGAGGCGGGGTATTGAGGATCAGGGCCGGTTTTTCTATCCCGTACCGATCCCGATACGCCTCTGCTATGGAATTACTTACCGTTATGGTCCGGTCGGCAAACCGGATAAGAAATCCTTCGAGGGCCCTGGTGAGAAGCTTTTTGAACCCGGAAAGCCCATTTGTTTCGGTTTCGAACTCATGGGCGTCATAGACAATTTTTGCCTTCCGGTTACAAAAGAGCTTTGCCCAAACCCCAAAAGGGAGGGTCGATAGATCGTTGCAGTGGAAATAGTCATAGTCGGCGAATTTCCGAAGGAAGAGGCGGCCGTACTCAATATATTTAAAGAACTGAAAGAAGGAGTGTCTGGGAAGGCCGCGGCTGTGCAACTTCAGCCGGATCAGGGAGAAGTGCTCTCCCTCCTCCCGGTAAGGCAGACCCTCATCATGGAGGGCGGAGACAAGCACTTCATATCCGGCCCTTCCCAGGCTTGATGCTTCTTTCAAGACCCGGGAATCATTTACCCCGCTGTTGAGGATGATAGAGACGATCTTCCGGCTCATGTCCTTGTTACTTGTTTCCCTCTTGATATACTGTTATCTGCTTTTCCATAACAGCCCGCTTCGTTTCATTCGAAGCACCCTCCCACTCCATAATCCGCACCAGCGCCTCTTCCAGATTCCATGCCGGCTTCCATCCAAGGAGAGCCTCGGCTTTGGAGGTGTCCAGCTTCAGGTAGGTCGCCTCATGGGGATGGGGGCCTTCATCGACGGTGAATCCCGGGGCGTGGGAGGCCAGGGAGGTGAGCTTCTCTACGATCCATTGTACCGGCTTCACATCTGTGGAGGAGGGTCCGAAGTTCCATGCCCCGGCAAACTCCTGCCCCGCCGGGGAAGAGAGATGCTCGCATAGACTCAGATAGCCGTGCAGGGGCTCCAATACATGCTGCCAGGGACGGATGGCGTGGGGGTTACGGATCCGCACCGCCTCGCCCCTGCCGATGGCCCTGATGATATCCGGGACCAGCCGGTCCGCGGCATAGTCGCCTCCGCCGATCACATTGCCCGCCCGGGCGGTGGCGATGGATGGGGATTCGGGGCTGCTGAAGAAGGAGCTGCGCCAGGAGGCGAGGGCAATCTCCGCAGCCGCCTTGCTGCTGGAGTAGGGGTCGTATCCCCCGAGCCGATCCTCTTCCCGGTAGGGCCAGAGCCACTCCCGGTTCTCGTAGCACTTATCGGTGGTGATAATCAGGACGGCGGAAACCGAGGGGGCCTGACGCACCGCTTCAAGGAGCCGGAGGGTACCGATCACATTTGTTTCCCAGGTTTCCACGGGAGTCCGGTAGGATTCCCGTACCAGGGGCTGGGCGGCCATATGGATGACAATCTCCGGCTCCGATGCGGCTACCGCCCGTTGAAGCGCCTCTTTATCCCGGATATCTCCCCGAATATCGTTCACCAGGGCACCGACACCGGAGAGTTCGAAGAGGCTGGGCTCGGTGGGGGGGTCGAGGGCGTAGCCGGTCACCTCAGCTCCCAAGTGGTGGAGCCAGACCGAAAGCCAGCCGCCCTTGAAGCCGGTATGACCGGTAAGGAAGATCCTCCTGCCTTTCCAGAATGAAGGGTTAATCACGCCACACCTTCCAGGGGGCGGCTCCTGTGCCCCAGAGCTTTTCCAGCTCCTCCTTCTCCCGGAGGGTGTCCATGGGCTTCCAGAATCCGGAGTGGCGGTAGCTCATCAGCTCTTTTTTGCCCGCCATCCGTTCCAGGGGGGAGCGTTCAAAGATGGTTGCATCATCATCAATAAAGGAGAAGACCTCCGGCTGGAGAACGAAGAAGCCTCCGTTGATCCAGGCGCCATCCCCCTTGGGTTTTTCCTGGAAGGAGTTGACCCGGCCCGACTCATCCAGGTCCAGGGCCCCGAAGCGGGCGCTGGGCTGCACGGCGGTCATGGTGGCGGTTTTTCCGTGGGAGCGGTGGAAATCAACCAGCTGCCGGATATCCACATCCGCCACGCCGTCGCCGTAGGTGAGCATGAAGGGCTCCTCTTCCAGGTAGGAGCGGACCCGTTTGATCCTGCCGCCGGTCATGGTTTCATAGCCCGTATCGACCAGGGTAACCTTCCAGGGCTCCACCTTTTTATGGTGGACGATCATGTTGTTCTCCTCCATGTCGAAGGTGACGTCGGCCATGTGGAGGAAGTAGTTGGCAAAGTACTCTTTTATCATGTAGCCCTTGTAGCCGAGGCAGATGACAAAATCGTTAAACCCGTAGGCGGAGTAGATCTTCATGATGTGCCAAAGGATGGGGCGGCCTCCGATTTCCACCATTGGTTTGGGACGGAGCACCGTCTCTTCACTTAAGCGGGTGCCGAAGCCCCCGGCTAAGGGTACAACTTTCATAACTTCTCCTTGATAAAATCCTCCACGCAGGAGAGGGAGTAGGCGATCTGCTCTTCATCGAGGCCCGGATAGGTGCCGAGGAAAAAGCTGTTGTTCATGACAAAATCGGTGTTGGTCAGCTCCCCCGCCACCCGGTGCTTTATATCGAGATAGGCGGGCTGCCGCAGGAGGTTTCCCCCGAAGAGGTTCCTGGTTTCCACCAGCTTGCCGGCCAGGTAATCGGTAAACTCGGTCCGGCCGAAGGGGGCACCCTCCCGGAGGCTTAAGGGATAGGCAAACCAGGAGGGGTCCGACTTCTCAAGGGCCCGGGGGAGGATGAAGAACTCTTCCCACCGGGAGAAGCCAGCGCTCCAGCGGCGGAAGTTCTCCTTCCGGGCAGCAATAAAGCGGTCTGCTTTTTTGAGCTGCTCTACCCCGATGGCCGCCTGCATATCGGTGGCCTTCAGGTTGTAACCGATGTGGGAGTAGACGTACTTATGATCATAGCCGAAGGGGAGACTTCCGTACTGACCAGAGAAGCGCTTCCCGCAGGTGTTGTTCTCCCCGCCGGCGCAGTAACAGTCCCGCCCCCAGTCCCGGATGGAACGCACCGCCCGGGCCAGGGTATCGTCGTCGGTCAGCACCGCCCCCCCCTCTCCGAGGGTGATGTGGTGGGCGGGGTAGAAGGAGCAGGTGGCCAGATCTCCGAAGGTTCCCACCGGCTCTCCGCCGTAGACCGAACCGAGGGCGTCGCAGCAATCTTCAATAAGCCAGAGGTCGTGTTTCTCTTTCAATTCGGAGATGATATCCAGGTTGTAGGGGTTGCCCAGGGTGTGGGCCAGGAAGATCGCTCTGGTTTTGGGGCCGATCGCCTTTACCAGCGCTTCGGGGTCGATGTTGTAGGTACCCAGCTCTACATCCACAAAGACCGGGACCATTCCGTGCTGGATGATAGGATTCACCGTAGTGGGAAATCCGGCTGCTACCGAGATTACTTCATCTCCGGGTTTGAGCCGCCGCTGTTCTTCAAGGAGGGGCGATGTGAGGGCCGAGAGGGCCAGGAGATTGGCCGAGGAACCGGAGTTTACCAGAAAGGAGTACTCCAGGCCAAAGAAGTCGGCCAGGTCCGCCTCAAACTCCTCGGTGAACCTTCCAGCGGTGAGCCAGAAGTCCAGGGAGGAGTCGACCAGGGACTGCAGCTCCTTCTCATCGAAAACCCGGCCAGCGTAGCGGACCGGGCTCTCTCCGGAGGAGAAGCTTTTTTTCGCAAATGCTTGCCTATGATACTCGCCCACAAGAGCGATGATCTGCTCCCGCAGGCTTGCTGCTGAATCGTTCATATCAACCCCATTCGTCTATTATGATGTTCTCTTTTTGTATCCCTTCAGTTTCCAGATGACGGCGAAATGTGTCAATCATCCCCGGGGGGCCGGAGATGAAGTAGACCGGATTATCCAGGGAGGAGGTTTCCCGGTGGATGGTTTCTATTGATAAGGTGCCCTTCTTGGCAGGCAGGGAGGGGGAATTTTCTTCGGCGTGTTCAATATAGAGGTGCAGGGCAGCTCCCTTTTCCCGGGCCTGGGAGAGGAGCTCCGGAAACAAGAGGTGCTCGGGATTCCGGATACCGTAATAGAGACGGGCTTTCCCGGTCCCCTCCCCTTCCCGCAGAAAGGTGAGGAAGGGGGAGATACCGGTTCCACCTGCTATTAGGACGGCGGTGCTCTTATCCTTTAGATGATTGCCGATGATAAAGTCGCCGTAGGGCCCTTTCAGCCAAACTTGAGTACCCTCTTGAAGCTCCCTCTCCATCCTGCCGGTGAAAGCTCCTTTCACACTGTATACG
>CAYMWV010000239.1:0-4387 GCA_964394395.1 uncultured Sediminispirochaeta sp. | reverse complement strand
GTGCCGGATCCGGACTCAATACAGGCCCCGGGGGCAGTCAGTGAAAACAGGTCGCTTCTTCAACCACTACATTCTCTTCATCTTCTTTCTCCTGGGATGCTTCTTCTCCGGAAATCAGCTCCTGGTCTATTATGTGGGTCAGGAGTTTTCCGCCACCGATCTGGAGTTCGGCTTTATTATCGGAGCCATGTACCTGGGGTCCCTGGGGATGGTTCTCGTTCTGGGGGAGCTTTCCGAGCGAATCGGTAAACGGGCAGGAGTACTGATCGCCACCCTTTGCTACAGCGCAGGAGCCATATTTATCGCCCTTTCCGGAAGTATCAACCTTTCCATTGTCTCTTTTTTCATCTTCGGGGTTGGAACAGGAGGTATCGAAGGTCTCCTCTTCTCGCTGATCGGGGACTACAATGGAGAGAAAACCAACAAGATCATGAATCTCTCCCAGGCCCTTTTCAGTGTGGGAGCGGTAATTGCTCCGGTTCTCTTCAAACAACTGCTGGAAACGATGAGCTATCGCTATATGTATGGTGCAATGTGGCTCGTGATGGGAGCTCTGGCCATCTTTTTCGTTCTTGCCCGGGAGATTGATACCTTCGCCCATAAAACCCACCACGACGAGAAGGGGATTCTCCTGCTGCGGATGCTCCGCAACCCGGTATTCCTGATCTATATGGTGGTTCTTATGCTGGCCATCGGGAGCGAAACTGCATTCACCTACTGGCTTACCAAGTATTACGAAACCCTGGGAGCGGTGGGGCTGGGCGCTTATGGGCTTTCCCTCTACTGGATTTCCAGTATCCCCGGACGGATCATTGGAGCCTATGCGATAAACCAGGAACGGTTTCTTGCAATCGGTTTTGTGCTTGCATCGGTGGGTATTCTTCTAATGATCTTCCTGCCCACGCCCCTGTTAAAACTGATTGGAATTATTCTGTTGGGAGTAGCTATTGCTCCGGTTTATCCGAGTATCAGCACCCTGGGGGCAAAGCTCTTCCCGAAGCAATCGGCATCGGCCTTCTCCCTGATGGTATTCTCCTGCGGCTTCGGGGCATTCCTCGCCCAGCCCTTTATCGGGGCAGTCTCCGGATCGAGTTCCATAGTTGATGTCTATTTCTTCATTGCTGTAGTTATGGTTATCCTGGCTGGTCTAATGATGGTGGGCAGGAAATTGACCATAGCGAAGTTTAAAGAGGTATCCCACAGGAGATGATCCTGTATAAATTTTTAGGAGGACGATGTATGGAAAAAGAGACAAAGTATTCGATCAAAACAGATTTCACTCTGTTTTCGCTTCTGCTGATCCCCATTGCCGTGGCGATCAACTTTGCGGGAGGGCAGCTGGCGGTGCTTTTACGCTTGCCCCTCTATCTGGACACCATCGGGACCATTTTTGTGGCTCTCCTTTGTGGCCCCTGGGTCGGCGGTCTTGCCGGTCTCATTACCAACCTGGTACTGGGGATCACCAATCCCATCTTCTTTCCCTTTGCCATTGTAAATGTTGCAGTTGGTCTGGTAACAGGAATCCTGGCTCGAAAGAACTTTTTCGCCACCTGGTGGAAGTGGCTCATCTCGATGGTTCTCATGGCTCTGGCCTCCCTCATCACCGCCGCTCCCATTGTGGTGCTTATGTTTGGCGGTATCACCAGCTCCGGAACCTCTTTCATCACTGCTGCGCTTATGGCCACAGGGGCAAACATCTGGAGCGCCGTTATCTCCACTGAACTGGTGTTTACTGTTCTTGACCGGATCATCTCCTTCGCCATCACCTTTATGATCATCCAGGTGATGACCTCTCGGACTTTGATCAAGTTTCCCCTGGGAGAGAATTATGTGGGCATTCGCCTTTTCAGAAAGAAGGAACAGACTGCTACAGAAGATACCAGTGATACCGATATAGACTGATCTTTCACGATCTTTTGCATTCGCCCGGCATCTGGAAAGGCTCCTGAGGCCGGGCAACGATTCCGGGAGTAGCTATAATGAATACCAGAACAAGAGAAAATATCCTTCGTACCCTCTACCCTCTCTCCAAGCTGTGGATAGTCCTCTTCTATGCAATCGCAGCAATGCTCCTCTCCACCTTCAAAACAGGGGGATACCCCTTTATCATGATGGGCTCCTTTTTGACTATCCCCCTCCTCGCCTATCTGACGGGAAGGTTAAAAAAGACGGCTAATGTGCTGGGCAAGATGTGGTTTCTCTGCTTTTTTATTATTCTTCTGCAGGGTCTATTTGTTCAAAGTGCCACCATCCTTCTGGAGATACCGGTTTTCGGTCTCTTCAGTGTAAAGGTGTTTGAAGAGAGTCTGCAGTATGGTCTGACCCTTGCCTTCAGCGTTATGTGCCTGGGAGGAATCCTGGCGTGGTTTTTCTCCTCCACGGAGAACAAGGATATCATCTGCGCCCTGGAAAAGAGGGGGATGAAACCCAAAGGCTCCTACCTGCTGCTCTCTACCCTGCAGATGGTCTCGGTCCTTCAGGGAAGCGTTAAAACAATTATGCAAGCTCAGCAGGCCAGGGGGGTTGAAACCGAGGGAAATCTCTTTATCCGAGCGAAGGCCTTCATTCCATCCATGGTCCCCCTGATCCTCACCTCGATCAATAACACCGAGGAGCGGGTGCTTACCCTGGAATCGAAGGGCTTTACCGTAAACGGTCCCAAGACTCGGCTCTATGATATCCAGCCGAACGAAAAAGAGGCCCTGGTCGTTTCCATCTTTGCCCTTTACTTGCTCCTTATACTCGCCTGGAGGATCTACACATGGCTCCGATAATCCAACTGATCGATGTCAGCTATAACTATCCCCTTTCGGAAACTCCCGCTGTCGAGGGACTCAACCTCTCCTTTGAAGAGGGCACCTTTTACGGGGTGATCGGCCAGAACGGTTCAGGTAAAACCACCCTCTGTAATATTATCCGGGGTTTCATTCCCTCCTTTTATAAAGGGGATTTACGGGGCTCCGTTCTTATCGACGGGAAAAAAAGCACCGACTACGATGAAGGAGACCTGGCCCTCAAGATAGGCTATGTCTTCCAGAATCCCTTCAACCAGATCTCCGGTGCAAAGGATACGGTCTTTGAAGAGGTAGCCTTCGGACTTGAGAATTTTGGCGTCCCTGTAGAAGAGATTAGAAAAAGGGTCAAGGCGATTATGGAGCTCACCATGATTGACCACCTGGCGGGAAAAAATCCCTTTGAGCTCTCCGGGGGACAGCAGCAGCGAGCCGCTCTGGCCTCCATCCTGGTGCTTGAGCCGGAGATCCTGGTTATTGACGAACCCACCTCCCAGCTGGATCCAGAGGGGACAGAGAGCGTTTTCAAGATAATTGCCGCTCTGAAAGATGCAAAGAAGACCATCATCCTGGTGGAACACAAGGTGGATCTGATTGCCGAATTTGCCGACCAGGTGATCGTTATCCAGAACGGCTCGGTAGTGAAGGCTGGACCAACCAGGGCAATTCTTTCAGATATCTCCATGCTGGAGAAGGGGGTGCAGCTTCCCCAGATTGCCCTTCTGAAACATGAGCTTATCAAATGCGGCCTTCCGATAGAGGGGAATCCGATCACCGTTGAGGAAGCAACAGAGACACTGAAGAAGATTCGCAGGGGGGAGAGAGTATAATGGCATTTCTATCCTTACAGAACGTCAGTTACGAATATCAGCCGGGTCTCCCCGCCGTGGATTCCATCAACATAGAAATGGAAAAAGGTGAAAACATCGCTATCATCGGTCAGAACGGTGCAGGAAAGACCACCACCGTCAAGATGATTAACGGCCTTCTCAAACCGAGCGCTGGAAATGTAATCGTTGACGGAATGAACACCCGGGAACACACCACCGCCCAGGTATCCCGAAGGGTGGGATACGTGTTCCAGAATCCGGATGATCAGATATTCCACTCCTCGGTCCATGCAGAGGTTGAATACGGTCCCCGAAAAATGAAGGTTGATCCACAGCGGGTAAAAAAACTGATCAACTACTCCCTCAAGTGGACAGGCTTACAGGAGCACCGGTATGAAAACCCCTTTAACCTCCCCTTTTCATCACGAAAGTTTATTACCATAGCCTCCATCCTCGCTATGGATGTGGATGTGGTTATCCTGGATGAACCGACAGCAGGTCAGGACCTGGTGGGCATCCAACTGCTGGAGTCGATACTTACGGAACTGCAGCGCCGGGGAAAGACCATCATCACCATCACCCATGATATGCAGTTTGTGGTCCGGAATTTTAAAAAGGTGATCGTCATGGCCAACAGCAAGATCATTAAAACCGGCACCCCCCAGGAGATTTTCTGGGATTTCGACTGCCTCTCTCAGGCGATGCTCAAGCAGCCCTACATCAGCTCCCTCTGCCGGAACCTGGGTATCCCCGGGAACATCGTCA
>CAYMWV010000238.1:724-4413 GCA_964394395.1 uncultured Sediminispirochaeta sp. | reverse complement strand
TCAAACTGAGTTCCTCCTTCTGTCGGCTGAATTGAAAGGTTTGTGGAGCTATCACGTCCTCCGGAGTGATAATTGGATCAAGGATAAGCTCTGCATCCAGATCGCTCTCCAACAATGTGGGAAGCTGCTTGATCAATGCAATCTTTTCGGTGGTACCGGTAATAGAAAAACCTGCCGAAACGAGAAGATCTTTGAAACCTGGCTGGTACTCGCCGGAGAGTTGAAAGCTTCCCTCCTGCAGGGAGTAGTACCCCTGCAGCTTCTGTAGAAGATGATCAGAGTAGCGGAAACGGCCATAATCAAGGGTGAATGATTTGCCCCGCTTGATAAGCTGTGATTCAAGTTCCAGGGGAGCTTCCCCGTAGAGGGCATCACGCAGATCCATTTCTACTGAGATATCGGGATCTTCAAGAGGTCCGTTGATAAAACACTCTCCATTCAGTTTCCCGGTAAGCTGCTCTACCCCGGCTCTTTTCAGTCTGGCCTGGTTCAGATCGATTTTGGAGGTGAGATCATGATCTTTTACATGGAAGGAGGCGTAATAGGACTCTGCTCCATCAGGCTTGCTGAGTTTGAGCCACCCCCGAGCTTCCAGAGGCTCTTTCAGGGTATAGCTGATATCTCCTTTACCTTCAAGGGTGGATATGGAATCGGTAAACCGGAGCAGTGAAATGGATAACCGATCTGGTTCAAGCAGCGCTTTCATTTCCAATGAGCCAAGATCCTGGTATAAAGGAAGGGGAAAATCGTAAATCTGCAGGGACTGGATGAGTAGTTTCCACTCCTGCAGAGAAGCGAAGTTGCCATGGAGTTTAAAGGAGATCTGGGAAGGCTCCTGTCGGGATTGGACCGGAATCGGGAACCGGGTAGCAGAGGCATCGAAGCTGACCATTCCGTCAGATAGCTCTAAAAGTGCTTTTGAATCATACTCTCCCGTGAGGAGAATATGGCTCTCTTTATCATAGTAGGCTGAAAAGCCATATTCGATATCGTTTACCCTTATATCAGTTTTTAAGGCGATATGGTGTTCCCTGATTGATAGCGAAGCCATACCCTCTCCGAAATAGGGCCCATATTGGGCCTCTATATCCCGAAAATTGTGGTTTGCCAAGTTGCCGGATCCAGAGAGCTTAAGATAGCTTTCTTCACTCTCATCACTGATAACCAGGTAGCCGGCAGAATAGCTTAGTCGTTTGCCATCACTGGAAAAGAAGAAGGAAGCGTCAACGAAGAGCTCCTGCAGCATTATCTCCGGTGCAGATGCTTCTGTAAGAAAAGGTTTTAGCGGGAGCTTATCAAGGAGGACCGTACTTTCTATGAAGAAGTTTTCTCCCCCTCCCATTTCTCCATCCGCATAAAGGGCGTGTTCTGTGGAATCGGTATCAGAAGTGGCTTCAGAGCCTGGAAAGAATAGGTTGAGAGAGAAGGCGTAAGAGTCATCCCCACTGATATCAATCAGAAGATCGACCTTTGAGACTGCTATTTCACCCCAGGAAGCACCGGAGGAGCGTAAACGGAGGCTCTGATCTCGGTACTCTCCCTGCAGATTACCTTGCAAAGTGTGCTGTTGCAGTTGATATCGATGAACCTTCATATCGGACTGGAAAGTAAAGGGGAAAAATGAGAGTCCCAAAGATGTTTCAATATCCATATCCGAAGAGCTAAGACGAAGAGACGGTATATTCAGATTCTCATGAGTTCCCTCCAGGCGGATTGAAAGATGGTGGTCTATTTCAAAGGGGAGGCCGATTTCTGGAAAATGTTCTATCTCTGCCTGGATTTCCCCTTTGTAGGAGAGGCCTTCAAGCTGCTCTCCAGCAAGCAGCTCTGAGATAGTGAAGGAAGGGGGATTAAGGGCAGTGAGGGTGTCAAGGGCATCAAGAGAGAGGGAAAAAGAACCGGAGTAGCTGTTATCCAATAAAACCAGGTACTCTTCCCGGGAAGGATCAGGAATATTAAGGAAGCTGGAAGGCTGAAAGGAGTCCATGAGAAGGGAGAGCGTTGCAGCGTTCTCCTTAAGATCAATAGTTCCTTCAAGATCAAATGGATGGCGGTCCGCACTTTTACGGAGATGGATTGTATCCCTTTCTATCAGCGCCGTTAAAGCGACTCTGGGAAGAGTGATCCAGGGAGCACTAAACTCCTTGATTCTGATGTCGAAAGTTCCGGATTCTTCCGATTGCCATCCTCCGGATGATGAGAGAGATGCAGAAATTGGGGCACCATCAAGGGTGATTTCAATATCTGTTTGAACCTGGAATCTTACTTCTTCTCTTCCCTCCAGGGTGAAATAGATTCGAGTTGCGGAAAGGTGTCTCTCTTTATCCGTAATGGAGATTGATATGTTTTTTCCGGTAATGGTAAATCCGGGCATCGCAGGAAGTGTTATTTCAGGATAGCCGATCCTCTCTCCAGGGGGCTCTTTTTTGGGGAGAAGCCGCTGGATTAAGGCAGCATCGTTTTCAGTATCGATGGAGATATGCGAGTTGATAATGAATACCTTGCTGATGGCACCGCCTATATCACCTTTTATGAGTTGAAACATGTTATATGCAACCTCTACCCGTTGAAGGCTGAGCAGCTTGTGATCATCCTCTCCCTTTAAGGTCAGGTCGGAGAGCTCGAGGCGTAGAAGAAAGGAGGGGCGGATCCTCCTGTAGGAAATAGTGTATCCCAAACGCTTCTCCAGGCTCTCTATTGTCTGCGCCTGCAGCTGCTCCATCACCTGGTCGATCTGTTTCTGCAGGGGGAAAGAGAGCGCCGTTGTCAACAGTGACAGCAGAAGCAGCAGGAGGAGCGCCTGGATTTGTATGGTAACGGGTGTATCACTCAGTGTCTTGTCCCTTGCCTTTGCGGAGTTTTCTATTAAAAGGTATTCCCCTTTTCCCGCTTTTTCAATCATATCATTATCGACAAGAAATGGGAAAGGAGGTACGCTCTCTTTATGCAATCAGGAGATGACCAGAACTGGGCTATTCTTAAGGGATACACTGTTTTTGAGGGTCTTGACGGTGCCGGTACAACAACCCAGGCGAAGCTTCTTGCCAGCCGGTTCAATGAGGCGGAGATTCCGGCAAGACTGGGATGTGAACCTACTAAAGGGGAGACGGGAAAGATTATTCGGCGGGCCCTCTCCGGGGAACTGCCCTGCCATCCTGGTACTTTGGCAGCCCTCTTTGTCGCCGACAGGTATGAACACATCCATGGAGCTGATGGAGTTCTTACCCACTTGGCCGGGGGATTTCAGGTTATAAGTGACCGTTATCTCTTCTCCAGCCTCGCCTATCAATCCCTGGGGATAGATTTTGATACTGTTTTCAGGATGAATGCCCTTTTCCCTTTACCGGAACATCTCATTTTCATTGAAACTGATCCAGCGGAGTGTGAGAAGAGAATGTCCGAAAGGAGCAATAAGGAAATTTTTGAGACCCTGGAACTGCAGAAACGGGTGGATGCGAATTACAGACGGGTTCTGGAGCTCTTTTCCGACACCGGGATGAAGATATTTCGGCTTGATGGTCTAGAGAAGCCGGAGGAGCTTTCACAAAAGGTGTGGAGTTGCATCACCGAATGCCGATAATAGGAGTGTGAAGTGGTACTCTCAAGGCTGGTACAAGCTTAGCAGCATACTCTTTTTTCTTCTCCTTCTCTTTGGCTTTGGTCTCGCCTCGGCTGCTGAGCTCCAGGCC
>CAYMWV010000238.1:0-714 GCA_964394395.1 uncultured Sediminispirochaeta sp. | reverse complement strand
GTTATGCGGAACAGTTCTACAAGCTCTATCATCAAAATCTCTACCGTTATCCGGAGGATTACCAGGAGAATATATGGTTCCTGGAGCGAGCCCTCCGTTCCCCCTTTGCCAACCCCTTGAACGCCCTGGCAAAAATCGATAATCCGAAGGAGTGGGAGCGGTACCGATACCTTTTCTATATGCATCTAAACCTGGAGCTGGTGAACCAGTACCGGGGACTCGCTTCGAAGTTTGATAAACGGGAAGCCTATTTCTACAACTATCCCTGGAAAAGTGCCAACCTTGATTCTCTTGAAACTGCAGAGAGCTGTTACCGGGCCGCTCTTGCCTACTGGGAAGAGGCCCTCACCTGGTGGGCGAAGCTTCATACCATCGATTATCTCCATCTGGATGAGCTTGAAGAGTGGGAGGATGAAAAATACCGGATTGACCAGGGGGAGCTGGACTATGGGGAGTTTATCTCTCTGGATTTAGCCCGGCTTGAACGAGTTCGGACGGCCTTTGAAGAGATGAATAGCGATACGTATTGACGCTTACTGAATATACATAGCATCACCGTAACTGAAAAAGCGGTAACGTTCCTCTACAGCTATGCGATAGGCTTGATCGATCTGCTCTTTTCCCGCAAAAGCGGATACCAGCATCAGCAGCGTTGATTTCGGGGTGTGAAAATTGGTAAAGAGTTGATCTATCACCTTGAACCGGTAACCGGGG
>CAYMWV010000237.1:3100-4492 GCA_964394395.1 uncultured Sediminispirochaeta sp. | reverse complement strand
AGCGGGAAATCCACCTGGCAGCACGAGAAGATGGAAGCGCTCCTGGATGGGGGTGTACCTGCCCGGAATATCTGCTATATCGATTTCTCTGATGATCGACTGGATTTCCTCAGGCTTGTTGATTCGGACCCCGCTGTAATCACTGACACCTACTATGGGATGTATCCGGAGAACCATGAACAAAAGGTCTACTTCTTCTTCGATGAGTTGCAATATGTGAACAGGTGGGCCCAGCTTGTTAACAGAATACAGACAACAGAATCCTGTGAGGTCTATATCACCGGGTCGTCAGCTAAACTTTTATCGAAAGAGATCGCAACAGAGCTGGGAGGTCGGACATTTTCCTGGGAGCTGTTCCCATTCTCATTCCGTGAGTTCCTGCGAGCGAAGGGGAAGCCGCAAACCATCACTGACATAGCAAGCAGGGATGCAATCATCGGCGCATTTGATTCCTATATAGAGTTGGGAGGGATGCCTGAACGGCTGATTCTCCCAAAAGGTTCCATGGCTCCTATCTATTTTCAGAACCTGGTGAACGATGTAATCACCCGGGATATTCTCCTCAGGTACAATATCCAACATCCCGTTCAGTTGAAACGACTTGTACATATCCTGATGAACAGCTACTCCCGACTCATCACGGTAAATAAGCTAAAACAGCGTCTTGCGGGAGAACGAAACAGGTTATCCCCGGAATTGATCAGTGACTATATTGATAAGCTCATCGACTGTTATCTGATATTCACGGTTCCTGTCCGCTCATACAACACGGCTGTCCAGGCGGTAAATCCGAAGAAAGTCTACTGTGCTGATCATGCCCTTGTTCAGGCATACTCCCGGTCCACTTCTGAGAATAACGGGCTTGTCCTGGAGAACCTGGTGTATATCACCCTCAGACGCACTGGGGAACATATCTTCTATTACAAGACCTCGCAAGGCGATGAGATCGATTTTGCAGTCGGTCCTGATACTGATATTCAACTGATTCAGGTCTGTTGGGAACTGAAGAAGAATGATCTCACAAGGGAACGTGAACTCAAACCTCTCCTTGACGGGATGGGAGAACTGGGGCTTCGGGATTCGTGGATCATTACAGCCTACGAAGAAGAGGAGTTCAAGGACGAAGAGACGGGCAGGGCCATTCATGTTGTTCCCGCCTATTCCTGGTTATTACAAAGGTGAGATGCCCACCTTGCCAATCCCCATCCTCGTGTTCTAATAGATATATGAAGAAGTTCTTCAACACCGCAGGGCCGGTAAATCAGCCGGAACACTATACATTAGATCCCCTCCACCGATGGGATCTGGAGGAGATTCTTGCGCTCATCGATCAGCGGAAATACTTCATCCTCCACGCCCCCCGGCAGACAGGCAAAACAAGCTCCCTCCTGG
>CAYMWV010000237.1:0-3000 GCA_964394395.1 uncultured Sediminispirochaeta sp. | reverse complement strand
CCTGGGGGAGAGCTCAACGGTAGAGAAGGATGATGAACAGTATTGCATGGACCTGGGGTTGATCCGCCTCGGTTCCCAGGGCCTGGTAATCAGCAACGACATCTACAAGGAGATTATCCCCCGGGAGCTCACTGAGAGCCGACAGCGGGCATTTCTTGGTCAGTTTAGCCCCCAGTGGGTTAACCCCGACGGCTCCCTAAACGCAAGCACCATGATCACCATGTTCCGGGAGTTCTGGCGGGAGAACGAGGAGATCGGGGCGAGCCACATCGCCGGTTACCAGGAGGCGGCGCCCCACCTGCTTACTCAAGCCTTCCTGCAGCGAGTGGCCAACGGAAACGGCTCGGTGGCCCGGGAATATGCCGCCGGCCGGGGCCGCACCGACTTGATGCTCCAGTGGCGCTATGCTGTGCCGGGAGGCGGGCTGGGATCGGGGGAAGGGACGCCAGATTCCGGTCCCGGGGCCCCGGGGACACCGGGGACCCCAGGGAAACCGCCCAGCTCCTCAGGGAAGGAAACCCGGTATCAGAAGATCGTCCTGGAGCTGAAGGGACTGAAGAAGAAGGATAGTTTTGAGACGGTACGGCAGCTCGGCCTGGAGCAGACCGCCGGGTATGCAAAAACCTGTGGTGTCACCGAGGCGCACCTGCTTATCTTCGATCGGGAGGGTACCCGGGGATGGAAGGAGAAGCCCTTGACCGAGACCGCCCGGCACGAAGGGGTGGAGATTGCTGTCTGGGGCTTTTAAGCCCTCTTGCCGGCAGGAATGGTGATCGAAGCGTAAAACGCCCCGACTCCAGCTAAAAACAGAAGGACAGCACTGAAGATCTGAGCTTGTTCACTCTGCATACACAGCTCCCCAGTTAGATTCACCGCATAATGAAAAAGCACGGCAATCAATAGGCAGCGGCGGCTGGAGAGGTAGAGATAGCCGTAGATGAAAGAAGAAGAGAGCAGATTGAGGAAAAAGAGTCCGGTAACTACCGGGGATACAAGAAGTCCCTGCTGCCAGGACCCCTCGATAAAGAAGAGCGGGATGTGCCAGAAGGCCCAGAGGAGGGAAACGATTCCCTGGGCTTTTACAATACTCTTCCTGCTCAAGAACTCGAAGCAGATACCCCGCCACGCCATCTCTTCCGGCAAGGGACCGAAAAAGAGGAGAAACAGGGCATAAGCAATACCCTTATCCATAGTAGCCCCGTCCAAGGAGAGAACCGGATCACCGGACAGGAGATTGCCCCCCGCAATGATTGCCAGGGGCAGCAGAAGGGCTATACCGAGGCTTAGCGGTTTAAGCCGTTTTATATCTACCAGGGAAGAGAGAAACGCCCTTCTCTCTCGGCTATTGAATACCAGAACCATGCAAAGAATAACGGAAACCAAGGGGCCAGCTCCTCCTATGCTCACCCCCAGGGGACCCGGCAGGGAGAAAGACACCTGCAGGAGAATGACCGTCCCCCACACAAGCCAGGAGTAGGCAAAAGCCGCAGTATAAGTAAAAATGACCGGCCGATCTTTCCATCTCATAACGGTTTTTCCATCAGTTTTGGAAAGCTGAAGGCGGTGTACAGGAACAGTAGCGTATTGGCCTTGTTAATCGAACCGGGGAGGAGATATACCCCGATCTGCGGTACCATGAGATGCAGACCCATGAAAAAGAGCAGAAAAACCAGGGGGTTCAACAAGGCAGCAGGCCTGGGGAAAACCGTCCTCCCCGTCAGGATGAGGATGAACAGCACAAGCGGGGCAGCCACCCAGGTAAGAAGATAATGGACCAGAAAAACCGGTAGTACAGCCGGGGTGATAACCGAGCTGATCAATTCGGAAGCGACTTCAGAATCCCCCGTCCCCACCAGAAAGGAATAGATAAGGGGGTTTAAGCTCATGACCCCATGAATCAGGGGAGATCCCATGACAACACCGTAACTGAACAGCCCCATCAAGAGGAGTGAACTGCGGGGGTGGGTACGTTTGAGGAGCCCATGGATCATAAAAAACCCAGCCAAATAGAGGGGGATAACAAAGGCACAAAGATTCAAGGAGAGGGAAAAGCGCCAGGAAGCCATCTCTATCCATTCAGGTTCAATGATGGAGGTTCCTGCCTGATGGGAAAGGTTGAATTCCAGCAGATAATCTGCCAGGGTGATGATTCCTGCCGCACATGCCGCCAGGAATCCCAAATTCCGGACCGTTCGATTCGTGAGAGATATCGTCATGCTAGCTCCTCGGTAATATACCTTTAAGAATAAACCTTAGGCTTTCTATACATAAGGGAAAAGCACTATGTCAAGTCGTAGATGGACCCAGTTCCGATTTCCACCTTGCCAATCCCCATCCCCTGTGTTCTAATAGATATATGAAGAAGTTCTTCAACACCGCAGGGCCGGTTACCAGGCAAAATCATTATAACATTGATCCTCTCCACCGTTGGGATCTTGATGAGATCCTTATCCTGATAGAGCAGGAAAAGTATTTCATCCTTCACGCCCCCCGGCAGACCGGCAAAACCAGCTCCCTCCTGGCTCTGGAGGAGCACCTGAACAGCGAGGATCGATACATTGCCCTCTACACCAATGTGGAAAATGCCCAGGCCGCCCGAAATAATATTGCAGAAGGAATGGCATCCATTGTCAGTGGTCTGGCCCGTCGCATCGGAGAAGTTAAGGAGAACTTGAGGGAGGAGCTACTGGGGCTTCTAAAAACTGTTCCGCCCACGGACCTCTTAAGCGAGGCATTAAGCTGCATATCCCGGAACTACGAAAAGCCCTTTCTCCTCTTCATTGATGAGATCGACTCCCTGGTAGGGGACACCCTGGTCTCGGTACTGCGGCAGCTTCGTTCGGGCTACGACCAGCGGCCCGGATCATTTCCCTCCACGGTGATCCTCTGCGGGGTACGGGATATCAAGGATTACCGGATCCACCGCAGTAATGCGGATATCATCACCGGGGGGAGCGCCTTCAACATCAAGGCAGAGTCCCTGCGGCTGGGCAACTTCAC
>CAYMWV010000236.1:0-4509 GCA_964394395.1 uncultured Sediminispirochaeta sp. | reverse complement strand
CTCGATTATTGCTTTCGGCACTGCTGCTGCCAAGGCCTCCCAAATCCTGGAAGAGGAGCGGAAGACACTTTGGGAGCTCCGGGAGCATCTTCGAAGGGGAATTGAAGAGAGAATCTCCGATATCAGGATCAACGGGCATGAAAAGGATGTCCTTCCCGGAACTCTCGATATCTCCTTTTTTGGCGCAGAGGGGGAGAGTATTCTCCTCTATCTGGATATAGAGGGCATTGGAGTATCCACCGGTTCCGCCTGTGCTACCGGCTCTCTTGAGCCCAGCCATGTCTTGCTTGCCACCGGGGTGAGTGCGGGATTGGCCCACGGATCCATCCGGTTCAGTCTGGGGAGGTTCAACACAAAAGAGGAGGTAGAGATTCTTCTCGATAAGCTTCCTGGTATCATTGAGCGAATTAGAAAGATGTCTACGGTAAAACCCGGGGAGGTAGGAAAATGAGCGGTTTTAATTGGGTCTATACAGAAAAGGTGAAGGATCATTTTGTGAATCCCCGGAATATCCTGGAAGATGGGGACGATTTCAAGGCTGATGGCACCGGCATAGTAGGTTCCATGGCGTGTGGGGATGAGATGATGGTAGCCATCCGGGTAGAGGATGACCAAATTGCTGAATGCCGGTGGAAAACCTACGGCTGTGCCAGTGCGATCGCCAGCACCTCCATGATGAGCGAGATGGTAAAGGGGATGCGACTGGAAGAGGCGTACAAGCTTACTCCAAGAATGATCACCGAAGAGCTTGGCGGGCTTCCTGAACACAAGTTTCACTGCAGTGTCCTTGGTGACAAGGGCTTGCGGTCAGCTATTGACGATTATCTGCAGAAGGCTGGACGGGAAAACCCCTTTAAAGCTTCGGTGGCCAGGGTGATATGTGAATGTAAGGTAGTTACCGACCAGGATATTGAAGAGGCGGTAAAGAACGGCGCAAGAAGCTACGAGGCTATTCAGGATGCAACTGGAGCAGGTACGGTCTGCGGCAAGTGCAAGGAGAAGACTCTGGAGCTACTTGAAGAGTTTAACCACATCTACGGCACGGATTAGCTGTTTCTATGACCGACTTTGATCATTCCGTTATAGAGAGAGAAAAGAGCAGAAGTGAGCTAAAAGAGCCCCCGATGTACCGGGTTCTGCTGATGAACGACCACTACACCACCATGGACTTTGTGGTAAAGGTGATCCGGAAGGTGTTCCATAAAGGTACAGGGGAAGCGACGAAAATCATGCTCGATGTGCACAAGAAGGGTAAGGGAGTGGTAGGTATTTACAGCAGGGATATTGCCGCTACCAAGCAGCGGCAGGTGCACCATCTTGCCCGGGAAGAGGGATATCCTCTCAAGTGTGAGATAGAACCGGAAGGATAGAAGATGCAGATCAGCGACGAAGTACAGGCGATAATACAGACAGCCTATTTTACTGCCCGGGAGCAGAGGCATGAATATTTAACCCCTGAACATCTGTTACAGGCGGCGATCACCTTTGATACGATCCGGGATATCCTTCAAGAGGTGGGGGTTGATATTGATGAACTGGCCACTCTCCTCTCTCTCTATCTAAAAGCGAAGGTTCCGGTGCTGCAGGGTGAGGAGGAGAGTGAACCCTTCCAGAGTATCGGTTTTGAACAGATTATTGAGCGTCTTTTATACCACGCCCACACCTCCTCATCCTCAGTGGTGGAGCCGGGAGACCTGGTAGTGGCCACCTTTGATGAAGAGGAGAGTCACAGCTCCTGGTGCCTTAAAGCGTGCGGAGCCGATCGGCTGACAATCCTGGAGGTAATCAGTGCCAGAGAGAGCAGGATCCAGGGAGAACCCTTTCCGGGGGAACCCTTCCAGGAGGGAGGTGCTTCAACTGCGGATGATTCATCCCGGAAGCATCCGGGAGGCCCGGGGAAAGAGAGAGGAAAAGAGAAGGGGCGCCGGGCTCTGGACCTTTTTACCCGGGAGTTGACCGCCCTGGCCCGGGAAGGTGCCCTGGAGCCGCTTATCGGCCGGGAGACTATTTTGGAGAGAACCAGTCAGGTTCTCTGCAGGAAGCTGAAAAACAATCCGGTATTGGTTGGAGCTCCCGGGGTGGGAAAAACCGCTATTGCTGAGGGCTTGGCAGCCCGGATCGCCGATAATGTGGTACCTGCTCCTCTTCGGGGATACCGGCTCTATGCCCTCGATATGGGCAGCATTGTGGCAGGAACAAAGTATCGGGGCGATTTCGAAGAACGGATGAAACAGATCATCCGGGAGCTGGAGGCAGAGGAGAAGGTAATCCTTTTTATCGATGAGATTCATACCCTGATTGGTGCCGGAGCGGTTTCCGGTGGTGCCATGGATGCTTCTAACCTCTTAAAGCCTGCCCTCGCTTCCGGCAGGCTTCGGTGTATCGGGTCCACCACTGACGATGAGTTTAAGAAATTTTTCGACAAGGATAGAGCCTTAAGCCGCCGCTTTCATAAGATTGATATTCCAGAAACCAGCAGAGATGAGACTCTCTCCATTGTCCAGGGGCTGAAGGAACGTTACGCCGAATACCACCAGGTAAGCTATGATGATGATGCTCTCGAAGCGGCGGTAGATCTTTCAACTCAATATATCAACGAGCGCTTTCAGCCCGACAAGGCGATCGATGTGATCGATGAGGCGGGAGCGTTTCTGCGGATCCTGGAATTTCGCCGGGAGGGTGTTCCAGTTCCTGATCACCAGGAAGATTCTGAACGCCAGGAAGTTTTTGACTACCAGGAAGATTCTATCCTTCAAGAGCCCAACACCGCCAGAGTAACCAGGGAGATCATTGAACAGGTGGTGGCAAAGGTTGCCCGGATCCCCGAACAGTCGGTATCCACCGATGAGGTGAATAAGCTGAAGAGCCTGGAAGAGCGGTTGAAACAAGAGGTTTTTGGACAGGATGAGGCGGTCCGGGCGGTGGTGGAATCGATTAAGCGCTCCCGGGCGGGCTTTGGACGAAAGGAGCGGCCGGTGGCCTCCTTTCTCTTCGTTGGCCCCACCGGGGTTGGGAAGACCGAATTGGCCCGGCAACTATCCGACCGGCTTGGCATTGGAATGATTCGTTTTGATATGAGCGAATATCAGGAGAAACACTCGGTCAGCAGGCTGGTGGGCAGCCCCCCTGGTTATGTGGGTTATGAAGAGGGGGGCCTCTTAACCGATGCAGTGAGGAAGGAGCCCCACGCAGTTCTCCTTTTGGATGAGATAGAGAAGGCTCACCAGGATATCTATAACATTCTCCTGCAGGTGATGGACTATGCAACCCTCACCGATACCTCGGGAAGAAAAGCCGATTTCCGGAATATCGTTCTCATTATGACCAGTAACGCCGGAGCAAGGGATATAGGAAAGCCCCTGATCGGTTTTGGAGAGCTTAGCCATAATGAAGAGGTATTAAACAAGGCGGTGGAGAGTATCTTTAACCCCGAGTTTCGCAACCGGCTGGATCGGGTTGTTCGGTTTGGCAATCTTCCCATGGAGATCATTTTACGGATTGTGGACAAGGAGATCGAGATCTTTCGAAAACAGCTGGAGGAAAAAGAGGTCTCCCTTGAGGTGGAAGAGGGGGCACGCCGTTATCTGGCTGAGAAGGGATACGACCCCGCCTTTGGGGCAAGAAACATCTCCCGGCTGGTACAGGAGAAGGTGACCAGCTGGTTTGTAGATGCGGTGCTTTTTGGAGAACTTGCGAAAGGTGGAAAGGCCAAGGTGTATCTGGAGGAGGGAGAAATAGAGGTAAGGAGCATCGACTGAGGTGTCCTTTTTTGTCCAAACCGATCCGCCGGTACACTTTCCCGCTGATAGTGACCCGAATGGTATTGTAGCGGTGGGAGGGGAGCTTTCTCCTCCCTTCCTGCTTTCCGCCTATTGGCAGGGCATTTTCCCCTGGTTTTCCAAAGATGAACCGATCCTGTGGTGGTGCCCCGACCCCCGGTTTGTCCTCTTTCCGGAGAAGCTTCACATAGCAAAACGGCTTGCCCGGAGGCTACGAAAGGGGGAGTACCGGATCACCCGGAACAGGGCATTTGCTTTGGTAATCCGTTCCTGTGCCGAGGTGTATCGACCCGGTGAATCGGGGACATGGATCACCGAAGAGATGCAGAAGGCCTACATCGAGCTGCATGAAATGGGGCACGCCCACTCCTTTGAGGCGTGGTACGAAGGAGAGCTTGTGGGAGGGCTCTACGGTGTTCTGGTGGGGGCTGTTTTCTGTGGGGAATCGATGTTCAGCTTCCGGAGTAATGCAAGTAAGGCCGCTTTTGCTGAGGCCGCAACAGTCCTTTTTCGTTCCGGTGTCAAGCTGATCGATTCCCAGATCTACACAGACCATCTTGCTTCATTCGGTGCCGAAGATATTCCCCGTCGACGCTACCTCTCTCTCCTAAACCGTTATCGTTCCCTCTCTGTCAGGCTGTAGAAAAGATCACAAAGAAATTGTGTGCGAAACAACAGGAATTCTCAATGTGGCAAAATAACAATTGAAAACTTGATTGCAAAACCCATG
>CAYMWV010000235.1:0-4531 GCA_964394395.1 uncultured Sediminispirochaeta sp. | reverse complement strand
GAAGTATACCACCTGGCATAGATGGAATTCAACAACAAAGTTGCGGAATTTCCTTGAAATTCCGCAGAACCGCTGTGGGATTTGGGACTACCCCTCGCCTCCTCCCTCATTGAGTTATGCGACCCCCTCTAATCCGGCTCCCCGCAAGCGTGCTCCTCCGCCTCAAGCTCCCCAAAGAAATTGGACATCAGGCTCCGGAAATTGGTCCTGAGCACCGCATGGGAGTAGTGCTTCAGCCCCAGGGTGTAGTTGGTCTCCACCATCTGCTGCACCCGCTCCGGATTATCCAGCACCGACATGGTGTACTCCACGGTGCTGTCGGAGATAAAATCGTTCATCTCGATCACATCAAAACCCTTGGGCTTGATATCGTGGCTGTAGATGGAGTAGTTGTTCACCAGGATGGGCTTGCGGAAGTAGATGGTCTCCAGAAAGGCGTTACCGAACCCCTCCTGCAGACTCGGGTAGGTGACCAGGTCGGCGTGGGGATAGACATCCTGCAGGGTGTACACCTTCTCCCCCGAATCCAGCACCTTCCGGGTATCGTCGATCTGATGATCCACAAAAAGGGCCCGAATTCCCAGAAGTTCGGCAAACTCCATCACCCGCTGCTGATACTCGTAACCCTCGTCCCCGGAAGCGTGGCTTATCACCAGCACCGCCTTGCGCTTCAGCCGCGCCACCAGCTCAATGGCGTGCTCGATCCCCTTCCGCTGCACCACCCTGGTGGGCTGAAGCACAAAGAGCTCATCATCATCTATCCCGAAAGCCTTCCGCACATCCCGGTTGTAGTCGCTGATCGGCTCGGCAGGGGGATGCTCAAAATCCATTACATTGGGAATCAGTTCGCTGGAGATCCCGGTCCGCAGGGCCAGCTGGTTCTGAGCGGAGCTGTTGATCACCACATGCTGCACCGTCGGCAGGTGGGGCGGATAGGCGCAGTTGAGGTAGTCCCAGACACAGTTTGTCAGAAACCGCTTCCGCTCCCAGAAAAAATCGTGGTGGTGTGCAATGGTGGGAATCCCCGTCTCGGCAATCACCTCCGTCAAGGCCAGGGCAAGAGAAACATTCAGGGGAATAGTCAAGGTGTTCTGGGGAATAAGCACATCCAGCTTAAACCGATCGATAAACTCCCGCACCTTCACCTTCAGAATCTCCCGGTACCGGTGAATCCCCTCGGTCAGCTCCACCGGTCTGAACTGATTGTTAAAGGAGGCCCCGTAGAGCTTCCCAATCTCCGGATGCCTGAAATGCGCCTCCTCCGCCAGAAAGGAGACCTCCGGATCGGTATCCAGCTCCCCGGCCATATAGAAACAGTGCCCCCCCATCTCCTCAAACACCTTGGCCCACTTCTTCGTCTCCAGGGAAACCCCGTCGGTTCCGGAAATTCTGAACGAAATAAATCCGATCCGCCTATCCTTCATTACCATCTACAATCCTCCCTGCTGCGTCTAATCCTGTGGTTTCAGAAACCCGCCCATCCGGGCCCGTCCCCTCCCGCCGGGGCGCAGCCCCGACCGCCGGGCGGAGCCCGGCGCCCTCCGCCTGCCTCGGGCTATCTTTAGCTACACCCTACCAATTGTATGGAAGAACCGGGAAGAATCAAACAGGATATGGAAAAAAAGGGGGAAAGGGCAGAAAATTACAGTTTCAGGGCCAAAAAACAGCCGCCCCCCTGGGTCAACAGAGGAGGGCAGCTCTTTCAATGCAGTGCTTTCGCTATTTTTTCTTTTCCACTTTCCGGAAAGGATCGGCCCAAGTTACAAAGGCTGGGGCCAGTCGGGTCTGAATCCACACCTTTCCCTCACCACTGAAGCGGCAAACCAGCCCCTCACCGGAGAAAAAGAGACTCTTAAGGCCTGCAACGGGGCGGACATCATAGGAGAGGCCACCGGTAAAAGCGACAATGTAGCCGGTATCCACCACATAGTTATCTTTTACATCAATATCGATAACTCCGCCGTAGCTGTTGAACCAGAGATCTCCGGTGCCGGAAACTTTGATCATAAAGAGCTTTTCTCCCGAGAAGAACCCCTTAAACCCCTGAAACTCTGTAGAAACATCCAGGTCTGGGCTGGCAGCGAGGAAAGCAGAGTTCTGGATGTAGAACGTTTCGTTCTCCAGGTATACATGTTTAATATCCCCCGGACTTCCCGGGGCGACCCCAAGATCACCATCCTCTTCTTCGGCGCTAAACTCATTGATAAAGAGTTTTTCCCCCGAGAGCATCCGCTTTAAACCGCCTCCCATTTTCGTTTTCATCTTCAAGGATGAAGCCATATACGCCATGGCCGATGACTCAACCTTGAGGCTCCTTCCTTTTGGTATTGTTACATTCACGAGCCCATAATCGGGGCTCGCCTCAATAGTGTGTGGGAAATCCGTCTTATTCATATCCATACAGATGCCTCCTTAATTCTTCTTGGGTGCCAGATAGGGGGTAAGCTTTGCCCCGAAAGGCTTATCGGCATGGGTCTGGCACCATACCCGTCCTTGACCTTTAAATCGGCAAACCAGACCTTCACCACCCAAAAAGGAGGAGATCCAGCTCTTTCCCGCCTTCCCAACGGTAAAATTGAGGCTCTCTTCAAAAGCAACAATATTGCCGGTATCGACAATATATTCACCATCCACATCCACCGGATAGAGAGCACCGAAGGCGTTTATCACCACAATTCCGGAGCCGCTCATCTTGAGCCAGATCATGTTTTCTCCAGAGAACATGTTCTTAAAACCGCCCCAGCTGATATTCATCGATATCCCATCGGAGTGGGCCACAAAAGCTCCGTTCTGCACATTCCAGCTCCTCGAACCATCCAGCTCAAGCTCCTGCATATCTCCCGGCAGAGCGGTGGCGAGAAACAACTCCCCCCCGGAACTCCCGGCGGTGTAATGGTTCATAAATAATCCCTCACCGGCAAGTTTCCGGGCCATTCCCTTGAGGATGCCCATTGCTCCCCCTTCCCCCTTGCTGATTGAGGTTTCCACATGCATATCTCCGGACATGGCGATCATCGCTCCACCCTCGGCAGTGCAGCTCTCACCCCCCTCCAATATAACTTTTGCCGCCGAGCTGGCTGGCCGTGCTAAGACTTCAACGTTCATTCCTGTGCCTCCTACCTGAATTTTGGATTGAGCCATGCGGCCAAGCCCTTGATGCTGCGGGTCTGGATATAGACATTGCCGGAACCGACAACTCTGGTTACAAAACCTTCTCCCCCGAAAAGGGAAGAAAAGAGCCCTCCCGCCAGAGCCACCTTTAGTTTCATGGAGGAGTCATAAGCGACCAGATGTCCATCGTCAACCTTCAAATCCCCCTCAACAGCACGGAGAACGATTCCACCGTAGGCACCATACCAGATGGTACCCTCGCCGCTGGCCTTCAGTTTAATAAGCCCCTCGCCGCCAAACCAGGATGCAAAACCGGCCCAGGCAGCCTTGAACTTTACCCCCGGTGTTGATGCCAGGTAGGCGCCCCTCTGCAGACAGAGCTCCTTCCCACCGGAAAGCTCAACCCCGACAACTTCGCCTGGAACATCCTGAGAGATCACAAGCTTCATCTTGCTGCTGCCGTTATTGGTAAAACGGTTTACAAAAAAAGATTCTCCACCAAACATTTTTTTTATCAAGCCGGGGAAAAAGCCGCCGTTGGTGACTGCCTTCATATCCAATTCCGCCGACATGGACTGCATAGCCCCCGCTTCGGCACTGACACTCTCTCCCGGGGCCAGTTCAATCTCGACCCGGCTAAAAGAGGGCGATCCAAGAATAGTTGTTTGCATAGTGCTGCTCCTTGAGAAAAATATGATCCTTCAGACCATCTACCTTAACAGTATGGAAAGGAAGTGCTAAACACAAATGAGAATTTGATTAGTTTTTGCTTATTATCCGTAAAAATTGGGAAAAAGGGTGAGCGCCTTCTCTACAGCCAGGGACCGCCCGGCTAATATTTGAAGCTGATACATGCAGGGGATGCAGGTGAGGCAGGGAATGAGCGCCTTGCGGCCGCCCCAATAGGGCGCTATAGTGAATCCCTATGAAATGGAAAGAGAGAAAACGAAAACTGATCGCCCCCTGCCGGATATTCGACCTTTACCAGGTGCAAAGGAGAAGCCCGGAGGGCAAGGAAGGGAGCTTCTACCTGCTGGACGCCCCGGACTGGGTTACGGTCATCCCCTTTACCGGCTCCAGAGAAGAGCTGCAGGAAGGCAAAGGCTCCTTTCTCATGGTAGAACAGTACCGCCACGGCTCCGACTCGGTAACCATGGAGTTTCCCGCCGGAACGGTGGAACCGGGGGAGGACCCCGGAATATGCGCCCTTCGGGAGCTGGAGGAGGAGACCGGCTGCAGGGCCGGCCAGCTGATCGAGCTCGGCTCGGTAAACCCCAACCCCGCCTTCATGAACAACAGCGTCACTTTCTACCTCGCCCTGGAGCTGGGCAAGCCGGGACAGCAGAACCTGGACGAACATGAAGAGATAGCCCTCCACTACCACCCCTTCGCCGAGGTTCTTGAGAAAATGGGCAGCGGC
>CAYMWV010000234.1:0-4548 GCA_964394395.1 uncultured Sediminispirochaeta sp. | reverse complement strand
CCAAAGGAGCGTAAAAGTACGAAGGTGGGACCGATTACAACAATCGGCGGAATCATTCCGGCGATCTGAATAGCGTAGAGGGTATGATAACGGAAGCGAAAACGGAGCCGGGCGATTGCGTAGGCGGAGAGGCTTGAGAGTAAAAGGGTCCCGATCAACGCTATACCCGAGACAATAACACTGTTCACGATAGCTTGCTGTACCCGGAACTTTTCGCCCAATACGGTTTTGTAGTTCGCCAGAGTGGGGTTTTCAGGCCAGTACTCAACAGGTATTCGGTACTCGGTACCCTGGGGCTTTATTGAAGTGATCCCCACCCATCCCAATGGCGCCAGGCACCAGAAGGAGATGACAAGAAATAGCAGGGCGGATATTGTGCGATGTCGAATGATTCTCTGTCTCTTATTCATACTGCCTATTCCTTAAAACTGAAGTTCTTCTTTATCCGGTCTATATAAAAGACGCCTACAATAACTACCAGGGCGAATGTGACTACCGCATAAGCGGATCCTCTTCCAAATTGGCCGTACTCAAAGTATGTTTTATAGGCAAAGGAACTCAGGGTGTCTGTTTTTGTTCCGGGCCCTCCACCGGTAAGCCCATAGACCACATCGAATACCCGTAGTGCATCACGGGAGCGGTAGAGAATAGCTACCGATATGGTTGGTAAAACCATGGGAAGGGTAATGGAAAAAAAGCGCCGCAATACCCTCGCTCCATCCATCTTCGCCGATTCGATTACCTCCTTCGGAATGAGGGCCAGGCCTCCCATCATAAAGAATGCCGCCATGCTTGCACCCTTCCAGGTATAGGCCAGCACAACGCTGCCCATGGCAAGGAATTGATCAATGAGGAAAAGGGGAGGCTCTTCAACCAGCCCCAACCGGACCATAATGTCGCCGATCGGACCTACATCACTGTTTAAGAGCCATCTCCACATGGACGCCTGGATAACCTTGGGGATTGCCCAGGGAATGATAATGATTGCCCGGAGGATACCGCACATGACAGGCCCGACATAGAAGGTTGAAAGCGCAAGGAGCGTACCGATAGCGATATCCAGAAAGACTACAGCCACAGTAAAGCCCAGGGTAAAACCGAAGGTGTACCAGAACTGACTGCTCATCATCACTCGGCGATAATTCTCGAATCCGATAAAATCGGAATTGAGCCAGTCCGTTGTAAGATCAAGATCGAAGACACTGTAGATAAAGGATTGGATTATCGGGTAGTAGTTAAAGACGATGAGAAAGAACAGTGCGGGTATCACGAAAACCAATCCGATTCGGGTCTCTATTTTTTTGGGTATCACCTGCTCCTCCCTAAAAAAAGCTGCCGCATCTTCACACGGCAGCATCTTTTTTAGCACACTTTCTTAATGACTATTTCTTTAATGCAGTTGCTTGTTTCTGTATATCTCTCATGGCCTCTCCCACCGGTCGGGTACCGGTGATCGCTCCATGAATTCCCTCCTGCATAATGCCGGAAAGTTCGGCATAACTTCCGGAAGGGGGCCGATTCTTGGTAACTTCAAGGACCGGCGGGAGTTTATCAACATTCTGATTATACTCCTTAACTTTAGGGTCGTCGTAGAGATCTTTGTAGTATTGCACAGGACCCCAGGAGAGGGCAAAGTTTTTCTGTACCGCTTTACCTGCTATCACTTCCAGAACCTGTAGAGTCTCCTCCATGTTTTCGCTGTGCGGATTGGCTGAAAATGCAAATCCTCCGGTGATCGATACGCTTTCTCCCTGGGGCTGGGCAGGGAAGGGGATAAAATCCCAGTTGCCAGCTACTTGAGATCGCTCCGGATCATCGAGCCAGATTACGATATCCTGATTAGCCCAGAGAAATATGCCTTTTCCTGCAGCAAAGCTGTTTTTAGCCTCTTTCTGGGTCCAGTTTGTGACGGTACGGGGGGAAATCCGTTCTTCCACCGCTTTTTTCATCAGCTCAACTGCCTTAATGCTCTCGGGGGAATCGAAGAGATAGTTCCCGCTGGCATCGGTGTATTTTCCACCCAGGGCGTAGAGGAAGGTTGAATAGACCATTACCAGGGATTCTCCCCGCTGTCCGGGCCACAGCAGACCGTGCAAATCGGGATTATCAGCCTGAACGGTGGTGGCTATTTCTACAATGTCATCGACCGTTTCAGGGGGATCAAATCCGTACTCCTCAAGGATATCGGTACGATAATAGAGTCCTGCAACACTCCCCCAGAAGGGAATTCCAATGATATCGCCATTATAGGAGAAGGTGTCCAGACCCGAGGCTACAAAGTTTTCCTGGAGACCCGGAATCTTATCATTCAGGGGGACAGCCCAGCCGCCTCTGCCGAATTGGGGTACCCAGGGGGTGTCGATACCGTATATATCAACAGTCGAATCATAAGAGGTCATCCAGATAGTTAACGCATTCAGCATATCATCGGGCATTATATGGTATTCCAGCTTGATATTGGGATACTTTTTAGCCAGTTCGCTTCTGATCGCCTCAATTGGAGGGGGGGCATCGGTAAAGGAGCTTTCAAGGAAAGCGTTATACCCCAGGGTGACAGTTACTGGTCCCTCTTTTTCAGTTTCTTCTGTGGCTCCACCGCTAAAAAGTGGTAGCGCAGCCAATAACAGGATAAGGACTGCCAGCATGCCAAACTTGAGGCCCCTTGTACGGCACCATTTGGTGCTTGCTGTTTCATAAACGTTTCTTTTCATACCTCTCTCTCCTTTTCATGATTAATTGCATCTGTAGATAGTGACTACAACTGTTGTTATTATAAAGCCGGTTCTCCAGAACAATCTTGTTCTTGATTGACAGCATCTTTGTGCTACAATGACACCGTGGATGTGAAATACATACCGACAATAATATCGGATAACAATTCGATCGACCCGGAGACGGATTTTCACTACGAACTCATCCAGGGGGTGCCCGTATACCGCTCCTATCATAAGCACGACTTCTATGAGATTGTCCTGCTTATTAAAGGGAAGATGTACCATCTGATAAAGGAGGAGAAGCATCTGCTGCACGAAGGAATGCTGCTTTTTATCCGTCCTGACGACTACCACTACTACAAGGCCTCGGAAGAGAGCCCCTGTGCCTTTATCAATCTGGCTTTCTCCGCCCGGATTTTTGAGACCCTTATCGCTTATCTCGGAGAAGGGGTTGATATAGATCATTTTGTTGGTCCCCACTTGCCTCATGTAGCCTTGCTGACAAAGGAGCATGCTGAATTCCTTCATGAGCGGATCGATAAATTAAATACCTATTTCAACAAAGTCGAGGTGAAGGCGGAGTTCAGAGCGATAATGGCAGATGTCCTTACCTGTTTTCTCCATGAGCAGTTTACCGACATTATGAAGAAATACCCCTCCTGGTTACAGATATTCTACAACAACATGAATAAAAAAGAGTATTTCACCAAGGAGATATCTCATCTCTATAAAACAGTGTATAAAAGTAGAGAGCATGTTTCGAGGGTTTTTAAACGTTTCAAGGGCAAAACTCCAAGTGAATATCTAAATGAAGTACGGTTGAACTACGCCGCCCGCTTACTGATCCATTCAAATAATCCTGTACTCAACATAGCTCTTGACTCCGGTTTTGAGAATCTGAGCCACTTTTATCATCTCTTCAAGAAACAGTACAATGTAACTCCCTGCGAGTATAGAAAAATGTATCAGCGAATCCTTGTACCTAAGCCTTGATGATCGATTAGCATTACAGATCGATTGACATTACAGATCGACTCTCATGCCGTCCCAAGCCACCTCGAATCCTTTACCCCCAACCCCCTCTTCCAGCTCGTGGTGCAGGCTCCCTCCGGTGTGAGAGAAGTGAGTGAGAATCCAGCGGGTATCGCCATTGGTGATACCGAGAGCTTCAGCCCGCTCTTTGAAATCGAGAACGTTTGGGAACCCCATATGCTTTCCGTAATCGAGCCTCTCCAAACCTCCGGTGCATTCGCTTATCACCAGGTCAATGGGAAAATTGGCGAGGAATTCCCAGGTTTCATCCCGGTAAAACCCAGTGTCACAGGTGTACAGGAGCCGCTTTCCCCCCCTGCCGATGATGTAGTTGAGACTCTCCTCCTCTTCTGATGTGTGTACAGATCGCAGGGTGTGAATCTCGTAGGGACCGATTGTAAACTCTTCAAAAGCTCTTATCTGGGTAATGAGCCCGGGCAGTATGTTGTCAATACCGTGGAGAAAGGGTTTGATTTTCTCAACACAGCTGGGGTTTGCATAGATTTTCAAAGAGCTGCTCTTGTTTTGCAGCGCAAAGGGGGGGATGATATATTCCAGCTGGGAAGCGGCCAGGTGATCGCTGTGGGAATGGGTGAAGAGGAGGTACTCAAGCTTTGAAAGCTCGTGGCCCTCTCGCTGGCTGTGGATAAGGGTATCCGGGGGCAGATCGATCTTCAGTGTTTCATCGATCATCAGGGAGCTTCTTGTCCGAATATTTTTTCCTCCCAACTGGCGTGCCCGTGTGCAGGCTTCACAGTTGCAGAAGAGGGCGGGCCACCCTTCGGCAGCGGCAGTTCCAAGA
>CAYMWV010000233.1:0-4626 GCA_964394395.1 uncultured Sediminispirochaeta sp. | reverse complement strand
AAATCAATGAATAATATGGAAAATGGTAGTGCAAACCTCAGAAAACTCCTGGCAGGATATGAAAAAACCATCCTGATTAGTTCCATAGAAGAGAATCGGGGAAACCTCACTCAGGCGGGAAAGTCCCTCGGTTTGTCAAAACAGAATATGTATTACAAAGTTAAAAAGTACGGTCTGAAGAACCCCTGGTAGAACCATTTTTTTTACTTTCTAGTAAAATATTTTTACCCCAGAGCAGGATCAGGTGGTGCAAAACGCATAAATATAACTCTAATACATCTAATTTCAATATTTAGACTGAAGAGAAATACCACTTTATGGAAAGTAGATTTTGGCACGCTTATTGCACTATCCAGTAGAACGTTGAACTTGGAATTTCATACAGCTTCCACTTATAGGGACTTGGTGAGAGTAAAAATGCATATGAGAAGCAAAGAAATACTGAAGATATTCAAGCGCCTGCAGGAGGTGAGGGGAATCACCGGAACTCGTGAAGAACGAGAGATCGCCGAAGTCGTGTTTCAGTGCTTTGCGGAGATGTCCTACTTCAAAAATAATCCTGGAAGATTGATCAGAAGTGAAATCCCTGGAGACTTCTTAGAACGCTTTAATGTATCCGCATTTTATAAAAACCCAAAACCATCGGAAAAAACCATCATTCTCACCGGGCATATGGATGTGGTAGATATTGAAGGATTTAAGCATCTATCCAGTCTCGCATTTGACTACGAGGCTTATACCAGTCACGTTCAGGAACTTAAAATATCAAAAGAGGCTGAAGCAGATCTTCAGTCCGGTGAGTGGATCTTTGGGCGGGGTGTGGCGGATATGAGATTTGGATTGGCAATAGCAATAGAAATAATGAAAGAGTTTATGGAACAGGAAGAATTTTCAGGAAATCTACTGTTCCTCGGTGTGGTTGGTGAAGAAAGCAATTCTGAGGGGATGCGTCATGCCGTCCGATATCTGCAGGATCTGAAAACCAGTTTCAAGCTCGATTTTCGTGCATTGTTGCTTTTCGAGAGCTTCCTGGATTCACCAAAAATTCCTTCAAGAAAATATATACACATAGGAGCTTGCGGCAAGCTGATGCCTTTTTTCCTCGCTATTGGGGAAAGTCATCATGCAAGCATTCCGAGTTCCGGTTTCGACAGCTCTGTGGTGATTGCAGAAATAATAAGTGCAATGTGTTTCCAGCTAGATTTATCAATGGAATCTCATGGTAAAACAGCACCTCCACCAAGCTGCCTGAAATATGGGGATCTAACCAAAGGATACAGTGCAAGTACGCCTTTGCATGGTCTTGCCTATTTCAACATGGTAACTCTTGAAGAAAAACCCGACGAGATAATGGAAACCCTCCTGGAGCTCAGCCGAAAATCAGTCTCTGAAGTTGCAACCCGGATAATTCATAAGAGAAATAGATCAGAAGAGAAAGGAGGAAAAACGAAACGGGATATCAGTGATGATGTCGGAATATTTACTTACAAGGAGGTATATAAAAGAGCATTAAGAAATCATGGAGAAAAAATCGAGAAAGAGGTAAACCAAGTCTATGAAACCATGCGTTCATCAGGGAAAACAATTCAGGATATTAGTATAGCCATTGTACAAAGAGTGTTTGATCGTTCGGGGATAAAGCCACCGGCACTACTGGTGGGCTACCTGCCCCCTTACTATACGTCAAAATTTCCCGATGAAAGTGATCCCAAAGTAAAACACGTATTGTCACTGGTTGATCAGTTGTCATCATATGCGAAATCGAAATTCAATGAAGACCTTGTAAGGGATGATTTCTACATGGGTGTTTCGGATCTTAGTTTCAGCTACGGACTGGGAGAAGAGAATATATCCGGGGTGATGAATAACATCCCCGGCTGTGATTTACTCTTTCCCATACCCGAAAAAGAGATGAAGGACCTGAATATTCCCGGTGTGATTATAGGTACTTATGGAAAGGATTTTCATACACCTACTGAGAGACTGCATCTCAGGTATGCGCTGGAAGTAGTTCCAGAACTGCACCGCTTCGCAATCAACCAACTGATGGAAAGTGACTACTAAAAACAGGAGGAGAAAATGGATCATTATGGATTAATATCGGTAATCCCACCACTACTGATTATCATTCTTGCGTGGCGCACCAAGCAGGTTATGCCGTCGATTATAGTTGGTGTACTTCTCGGTGCTACCATCATTAATAATTACAACCCGTTCATCGGCCTATTGAGGACCTTTGACCATTATATCGTGGACTCCATTGCGGACAGCTGGAACATCAGCATCCTATTTCTTAACTTCGCCTTTGGAGGAATGATCGCCGTCATGGCAAAATCAGGAGGAATGAACTCCCTCGGAAACGCAATCGCCTCAAAGGCAAAGACTGTCCGTAATACTCAATTTGCCCTCTGGTTGGCAGGCATCATCATCTATTTTGATGAAATCTTCAACATCCTAATCATCGGAAATACGTTGAAGAGTGTCACTGACCGTTTCAGAATTTCAAGAGAAAAACTGGCATACTTCATCGATACGACCGGTTCTGCGATCGCAAGTCTCGTCCCCCTGTCCACCTGGGTCGCATTTGAAGTAGGTCTGGTCCATGATGGTTTTAAAAGTATCTCTGTCGAGACAAACGCTTTCCAGGCTCTGGTAAAATCAATCCCTTATCGATTCTACAGCATTTTTGTAATTCTCATTCCCCTGATCATTCTTCTTTCCAAGCGGGAAATTGGACCAATGTATAAAGCAGAGATGAGAGCCAGAAAAACCGGAAAAATAATCGCAGACGGTGCAATTCCCCTGTCTACCGAAGAAATTGACATGACCCACGATGGAAATGGAAAGCACCTCAGCACCCTGGATACCATTCTACTGGTAGTATTCATGATCATCATTACAATTCTTGGCTTGTTTTATTCCGGCGGAGGAATGAGTGCTGGCTCGCTGGCTAATGCCTTCGGAAATGCTGATGCTGCGAAAGCTCTTGTATGGGCATCCGTCGGCGGCAGCCTCATGGCCGGAGCTCTTGTATTTTTCAAGAAAGTCATGAATTTTGCTAAAGTCATGGAGACATGGGTCAACGGTGCCAAATCAATCCTCTTCGCAAATATGATTATAGTCCTTGCATGGTCACTTGGTTCTATCACCGGTGATCTTGGAACTGCCAATTTCATCATAAGCGTTACAGACGGAGTACTGACCCCCCAGTTGATACCTGTGCTGGTCTTCATCATCGCAACGATCACATCCTTTTCGACCGGAACCTCCTGGGGAACCATGGCTATACTGATGCCCATTACCATACCCATGACGTATGCTCTCGGAGGTCCGATGTCCCCAGCAATTGCCTCCGTTCTTACGGGAAGCATCTTTGGGGATCACTGTTCCCCCATCTCCGATACGACAATTCTTTCGTCGATGGCCTCCGGATGTGATCACATCGATCATGTAAAAACCCAGATCACCTATGCAATTATTGGCGCCCTGGTCGCAGGTCTCATAGGATTTCTGCCTGCTGGCTTTGGTGTAAGCAGCCTTATATTGATACCAGTCGGTATTCTTGTTCTCATACTTGTCTTCATGACTCTGGGCAAGCGTGTGGAAGATACATACTGATTTAGTATCACCTAAAATAATAAGGCTTTGTTTCCAATGTCACTTCGAGGGCTGTCTCACATGCAGACAGTCCTCTTTGTCCTCTTTGTTAAGACACTTCATTGTCTCAATAGCTCGTGGGTTTTGTCTACCCTTCCAAGTAAAGGGTAATTGATCTGATCCTGCTGTCCTTGAAACCTGCAGGAGCTGAGGGGTCCGAAGAGTGTGGGTGCAGTTCATTTCTCGGACATGAAATGCTTCAAAAAATCCGGCCACCCGGATTTTGGTCCTTTCTTCCTGGGCGGATGATCCCTGGACTCTTCTCCTCTGTCCGGCCTGGTGTAAGCCAATCCTCGGCACATTTTCAACAGACTTCACAGGCTTCGGAGTCTTGAAATCCACCGGCCTATCATCAACGAGCAGCTTAACCCGCAGGTAGGTCCCTGCCACCTCCGCCGCTTCACGGATTCCCGGAGAGGTGCGCATCTCATCTACCGATATATCGAGGGTGTACACGAAGGTTGCAGGCAGGGCCTCGTCCACCTCCAGGCCATAGCGTTCACCTCGCCCACGTATCTCATAGACATAGACTTCATCGGGGGCCGCTACTTCACTCGCCACGGCGCCTTAGGAGGCGACGATCTTTTTCAGGAAACTGGTCAGGTCTTCGGGGCTCAAAACAGTTAGAGCTACGGCATTGGCGATTTCAATATCACCTATTAGTGTCGGCATATAAGAGAGTATATCCCAATCAATCAAACTTGTAAAAGCATCAGAAACAAGCAAGAAGTTCACTTACCCTGACGATACACATCCTTTCGATTGAGGCTGTCCCGCAACCTGATTTCTTTGCTTTACTCTTTGTAGAGCAAGGACGACCTTTAGAGAATGGACTCTATGCCATCTATAGATTATTACCCTCTACTTTCTGGGTAAAATTCTCTTTTACCAAATCAACACTTATTCCGATAACCTAATGAAAGGTATCAAACCCCAGGGCAAGCCCTGGACCCGGGACGCATAGCGTCC
>CAYMWV010000232.1:0-4748 GCA_964394395.1 uncultured Sediminispirochaeta sp. | reverse complement strand
TCCATCATCTTCCTCGGAGAAGCCACCTCCAGGGCTCTCTGGGTCGGCATGGGGGTGGTTATTCTGGCTACGGTGATTATTCAGATGAACCGGGATCGTAAGCCTTCACTTACCTGATTGAGGCCTCAATTATCTTCAAACTGGTCGGCAGTCGCAAGACTCCGGGTGGGGGGTGCTGTTCCGCAGGGTTTTGCGTCTCCCGGCTCCCCTGATTCGGCTCTATCAGCTCCAGCAGCAGCTCCACCGCCCGGTTTCCCATCTCCAGGTGGGGCTGGCTCACATAGAGGCGGCAGTACTGTAACAGTGAATACATCGGGGTGTAGTCAAAAGCGGCAATGGTGATATCCTTCGGATCAACCCCCTCTTCGATCAGTTGCTCGGTAACACCAAGATGCATGAAGTAGTTGGCCACAAAGATCTTTTTTACCAGACCGTGTTCGGCCAGCAGCTGTTGAAGAGCCCTCCTGCCGCCGCTGGTATCGAATGTATCAAGGATGATGGGGAAATCTCCCCTCCTCTTCCCGGAACTGTTGATGGATGGGGGGGGCGATGCTCCTCTCAGAGCCCTAACCCCCTCAAGAAAGCCCCGATACCGCTCCTCGGCAGTAGTTATGGAAGGCTCTCCTCCGATAAAGGCTATCGGTCCTCCATAGGGGGGGGTGTGAAAAAGCTTTTCTACCGCCTCGGCTGTTCCAGAATGGTTGTCGGCCAGGACCGAGGGGATGGAGAGATCGGTGTATTCCCGGTCCACGGTGATAATAGGGATGGTGCCGTCCATAACCGTTTTGAGGTGCCTTCCCCGCTTCCCGGAGGGTACAATAATAACTCCCTCTGCAGCCTTCTCCTGCAGCAGCTGCAGCGCCTCCCGCTCTTCCTCCGGGTTGCCGTTGGAACTGCTTACAATAAGGTGGTATCCCCTCTCCTTCAACTTGCCTTCGATCCCTTGGGCGATCTCCATCAGAAACTCGTTGTTGAATTCCGGGACAATAAAGCCGATGCTCCTGGAGCGGCGGGTTTTTAGGCTCCTGGCGGCATCGTTAAGCCGGTAGCCCAGGGCATGAACCGCTTGCATCACCTTTTCCCGGGTCTCAAGCTTCACCCGGGGATCCCCATTGAGGCTTCTTGATACTGTGGCGGTGGAAACACCCGCCTTTGCTGCTACATCTTTTACCGTAATGGTGCTGTCCATGGTTATAGCATACCATAGGGGCACCGGTTTTGACATCTTTCCCTTTTCTCATTACAGTACAGCCATGAAGATAATCATTGTAGGCGCCGGTATTGTCGGTGTTCAGCTTGCAAAACGGCTCATTGAAGAGAACAACGATGTAGTATTGATTGAGAAGGGTAGTGATGTTGTACGGACTGCTACCAACAGTGTCGATTGCATGATTATCAACGATAACGGCAACCGACCGGAGATTCTCAAGCAGGCGGGGATCGATAAATCGGACTATCTCATCTCGGTAACCGGTTCGGACGAGCTTAACATGATCATTTGCAACATGGTGATTCATCTGGCCCCCCGTCCTGTGGCCATCGCCCGGGTGCGGAATGACGACTACTCAAGCCAGGGAATCAGCGAGCGGATCCACTACATTAATCCCGACCGGGAAACCTCCGACGGGATTACCAGAACCATCGAGCAGGGGGTTATGAGCGATATCACCCTTTTTGAAGGCTCGGAGTATCAGATGATGGGTCTCCAGATTGAGGAGAGCTCTCCTTTGCGGGGACAAAAGGTGCGGCAGCTGAGGCAGAACCTCGGTTTCGATTTCCTGATCGGGGTGATTATCAGAAACGGGGAGTATATCATTCCTTCCGGTGAGACAGTACTGGCGGAAGAGGATGTGGTGTATGTGGTCGCCCGGTATGATGGACTGGAGCGGCTCTACACCCTTTCCGGTAAATCCCGGAGTCCCCTCAAAGCGATTGCCATTGTAGGGGGAGGGAAGGTGGGCTCCTCCATCGCCGAGTATCTGTTGCAGCGAAAACAGGAGAGGCGGTCGGTCTTTGGGTTGTTCTTGAAACTCTTCTCCCGGGGGGTGGGCAAATCCATCTCCATCGTAGAGAAAAACTACGAGAAGTGTAAATCTCTCTCCGCCCGTTTCCCTGAAGCGCTGGTTCTCAATGCAGATATCTCCGACGAAGGTTTCAGTGAAGAGAATGACTTCTTTAATTATGATCTCATTATCGCTACTACCGAGGATGAAGAGCTCAACCTGATCACCGCCATGTACGCCAAGACCCAGGGGACAAAAAAGGCGGTAGTGCTGGTGACTCAAAGGAACTATGTTCACATCGCCTACAAGCTCGGTATCGATGTGGCCATCAGTATCAAGAATACAGTGGTTGCATCCATTCTGAAAATGGTGCGTCGGGGGGGGGTGCGGAATACCTATTCCATCTCCGGGGGGAAACTTGAGATGGTGGAACTGACTATCGAAGCAGGATCGCCGGTAGCAGGCAGCAGCCTGGGGCAGATCAAACTTCCCAGAGATTCCCTTGTACTCTTTATCTCCCGGGGGGAGGAGGATATCGTTCCCGATGGCAGTTATATCTTCCATGAAGGGGATACCTGCTTCATCATCACCCGAAAAGAGGTGATTAAGAAGCTGGAAAAACTGTTTGGTAAAGCTCAATGAACTTCCGCCACCTCTTTATTGTTATCAGCGTAATCCTGGTGATTGTTGCTCTCTTTATGTTCTTTCCCATCCTCTTTGGACTCTTCTATGGAGAGTTCGATGTGGTGAAAATCTTCCTGATCTGCCAGGCCCTTATTGGCCTCTTTGCCCTCTCTCTTTTTCTGGGAGCCTCTTTCGGAAAGCGAAACGGTTTTATCGGTGTACGGGAGGGCTTCCTTCTGGTTAGTTTAAGCTGGGTACTGGTCAGCCTTTTTGGAGCCCTCCCCTTCCGGCTCTCCGGAGCTATCCCCAGCTTTACCGACGCCTTTTTTGAAACCATGTCGGGGTTTACCACCACCGGAGCCTCAATCCTCACTGCAATTGAACCCCTTCCCAAGGCTCTTCTTTTCTGGCGATCCCTGACTCACTGGCTGGGCGGTATGGGAATCGTGGTGCTTACCGTGGCGGTGCTGCCCCTGCTGGGTACCGGAGGGCTGCAGATGCTCAAAGCGGAGGCTCCTGGGCCTACGGTGGACAAGATTACCCCGAAGATCACCGCCACAGCAAAGATCCTCTGGTTTATCTACCTTGGATTAACCCTCCTGGAGACGGCCCTCCTCATGTTCGGTGGGATGGATCTCTTCGATTCCCTCACCCACGCCTTTGGAACCATGGCAACCGGAGGTTTTTCGCCGAAAAACAGCAGCGTTGGCTTTTACCACTCTCCTTGGATACACTGGATTATCACCATCTTTATGATGCTGGCAGGGGTCAACTTTATCCTCTATTTCAAGCTGCTTACCGGCAGGGTTGAAGCTCTGATCCGAAATACTGAATTAAAGGCGTATCTGTTTATCTTTTTCCTGGCCACCGGTGGGACCACCTTTGTGCTATTTAGCAGCGGCACGTATGTGAGCTTCGGCGAGTCTCTTCGCCATGCCGGCTTTCAGGTGGCCTCGATCCTTACTACCACCGGATATGCCACTACCGACTATGAACTGTGGCCCGCTTTTACCCAGGCTATTCTCTTTTCGCTCATGTTTATCGGGGGATGTTCGGGCTCCACCGGGGGGGGGATCAAGGTGGTAAGGATAGTGACCCTCTTGAAGCAGGGTTTCAACGAAATGCGCTATCTGGCCCATCCCAGGGCGGTCTTTTCCATCCGTATCGACGGAAAGGTGGTTCGAAAGCATTTTGTATATACCGTTTCGGGCTTTTTCTTTCTCTATATCGCCCTGTTGATTACAACAACCCTGGTTACCGCCTCCTCCGGGAGTGATCTGATAAGCAGTTTCACCACCGCCCTTGCAACGGTGGGAAATATCGGCCCCGGTTTTGGATCCATCGGCCCAACGGATAACTATGCTGCCTTCCCCGACTATGTGAAGTGGTTTCTCTCCTTTGCGATGATGGCGGGGCGCCTTGAGGTATACACGGTGCTCATCCTTTTTACCCCCCGGTTCTGGAAACGGTAAAAAGAGGCGGGAAAATTGGTGGTAATGGACCATTTTACTCTTGTTTGCTCAACCATGATATAGTACCATGAAGATGGCCAATCACTATTTGTTTGCAGGCGGAGCGCATTGATTTCACACCATTCTACTTTTTTCTCGCTGTTTTTAGCATTGTTACTTATCTCCTTCCTTTTCCCAGCTCTTTCCTTTGGAGAGACCCTTGATGATAGTGGTGTAACAAAAAGTGGTGTAACAAAAGAGGGCTTGTCATCCGAAAGGGTGTTGAAATTTGGAGCCGATGGTGATTATCCCCCCTTAAGTTTTTATGAAGATGGCAAGAATGAGGGACGTTTAAGGGGCTTTGATGTTGATCTGGTTCACCATATTGAGCAGCTGACCCCCCTCTCTGTGGAGCTTGAAGCCGGAAAATGGGTGAATATCCTGGAGAGCCTCCGGGAAGGGCGGATTGATGTGGTTTGTGGTATTCTCAAAACACCCGAGAGAAGCAGGGACTTTGATTTTACTATTCCCTACTTTTTTGATTCCTATATGGTCTTTGTCTCCTCCGGTTCAGGGATTGGGTCGGTGGATGACCTGGCCGGTCATAACGCAGCAGTTCTTGCGGGGGATGCTATCATAGAATCTTTTCTCTCCCCCCGGGGCCTGGACC
>CAYMWV010000231.1:0-4762 GCA_964394395.1 uncultured Sediminispirochaeta sp. | reverse complement strand
TAAAAACTGGCAGCGGTTCAGGCTTTGCCTGAACCGTTCTTTGTTCAACAAACGAACGAGAGGAATAGAACCGACTGGTTGGTTCTATTCCCGAGTGAGCGCAGGGAAAGAAAGGTATCAATACCCCGACCCTTGGGTTTGATACCTTTCATTAACTGTTTTAGTTGGAGGATAGGTTTTTTATGAAACTCACACTTACCAAGAAAAGTGCTCCCTATGTATTTCTCTTCCCTGTATTACTGTTCTTTGTAAGCTTTATGCTCTACCCCATTATTCAGTCTTTTATTTACAGTCTGCAGAGATTCCAGAGGGGGCAGTTTACCTTCATATTTTTTCAGAACTATACCAATCTTATCCTGGACCCCCTGTTCCGTAAATCCCTGGGAAATACCTTTATTTTGCTGATAGTACAGGTTCCTGTTCAGTTATTTCTGGCTCTTGTATTCGCCATTCTCATGAATGCTAAAGGGCTCAAAATGAAGGGTATTTTTCGGGTAGGGTTCTTTCTCCCTGCCCTTACGGCGCTGGTCGCCTACGCTATTGTCTTTCAAATTCTTCTCAATGAAAACTATGGTATTGTCAATTTTCTATTGGTGACCTTAGGCCTTGACCCTGTTCCCTGGCTTTCCCATCCTGTATGGGCAAAGGTTTCCTTGATGATGGCCATCACTTGGCGATGGATGGGCTACAATATGGTGATCATGCTGGCTGGACTTCAAACCATCCCCAATGCACTCTATGATGCGGCCAGTATTGATGGTGCTACAGTCCTGCAGCGTTTCAGAATCATTACTGTCCCTATGCTCAAACCGATTATCCTTTTCTGCACTATCCTCTCCACCATTGGAACGCTGCAACTGTTTGACGAATCATACATTCTTACCAGCGGTGGCCCCAACAACGCAACTCGGACAGTGGCGCACTATCTCTACCAGCAGGGCTTTCAGTTTGCCAGATTTGGCTACGCCTCGGCAATTGCCTATATTCTGGTGCTGTTGATTGCAGTTCTTTCCTATATACAGTTCAAGGTTACGGGGGATAACGAGTGATGAAAAAAAATATATACGGTAGAACCACCGTTACGACGGTACTTCTTTATACACTTCTGGCAGCGGGACTGCTTGTTTCCCTCTTTCCCTTCTACTGGATGTTTATTTCTGCAACGAAAACTACCTCGCAGATTTTTACTTACCCACCAAACCTGCTTCCTGGAAGCAATGTGATAGCCAACATGCGGAACCTTTTTATTCGGGTAGGATTTCTCAGGGTGGTCATCAACTCCCTGGTAATCTCGGTGACCTATTCCATTACAACTATCCTGCTCTGTTCTCTTGCAGGATACAGTTTTGCCAAGTTCCGTTTCAAAGGAAAGAATTTTTTCTTCAGTCTGATTTTGATGACCCTTATGGTTCCCTATCAGGCAACCCTGATACCCCTTTTCCGGCTGATGCATTGGTTTGGATGGGGGGACACCTACCGGGCGGTTATCCTGCCTCTGGCAGCCAATGTGTTTGGAATTTTTCTGATGCGCCAGAATATGCTTAGTATTCCCGACTCGCTGATAGAAGCTGCAAGAATTGATGGCGCCGGCGAATTTGGAATTTTTGCAAAGATTGTGATGCCTACCGTAAGGCCGGCTTTGTCGGCCCTTACTATCTATATGTTTATGTTTCAGTGGAACAACTTCATGTGGCCCCTTATCATCCTCCGTTCCAATGAGATGAAGACCATTCCTGTGGCACTTTCCGGACTTATCGCCGATGGTCAGGTTATTGATTACGGAGTAGTGATGAGTGGGACCAGCGTAGCCACCATACCAATTATTATTCTCTTTTTACTGATGCAGCGTGAGTTTATCTCAGGTATTCTCAGTGGGGCCGAGAAAGGATAGAGGAGAAGAAGATGAGAAAAGAGAATGGCCGATACTTTGTATATGATAATCCAATCAGAAAAAACCACTCCCGGGCAGCTGACAAGTGGCAGAAGATGTTCATTCGCAAATTCAATTATGACCGGGAGGAAAAATATCTTCTTAAAGTAGAGGAGAATCCCTACCTTGGTGATATCTTCAATTTGAAAAGCATTGTACGGGTACCCGAGACAGACCAGAGCGCAGTGCCGGGAAAAAGCGGTATTGAGGGCCTTGATGACAAGGGGGTAGTGATAAGCACTATTCGGATGGGTTTTGGCCATTACCGGATCGCCATGGCGGGAGCCTCTGCGGCCAATGCTATGGGATTTACCCCCTACTGGCTTGATCTTCTGGGCATCCCCGGGATTACCAGTGATGTTATCAACTGGTGCAACAGCTGGTACAGCCGCTGGTCGAGAATCAGTCAGAAGAGCAGTGCTTTCAACCGTTGGGTGTGGGAGCCGGTGACTACAGGAGAGCCGACCCTGCCAGCTCTTTCGGCCTTCCTCAATAGCTGGATTGTCGGATGGCCCTGGCGCTTTCTCAAAACCAACGTAAAAGACTATAAAATGAGTGAGCTTTTTGCCAATCTGCACCAGGCGCTCCCATCGGACATGCCGATGCTTACAGCCCACATGTGGAACTGTATGGGTGCCGTTGCCGGGGGCATGACCAATGTGGTGGATATGATGTTTGACAACTGGCCCATGGCGTTTCAATTAACTGAGGGGGCAAAGCATGGAGTCCAGTCTCCTTCAGGTTACTGGGGCTTCCGGGTGATGCGCGGTTTTGACCAGAGCGGAAAGGTGATGAAGCCGGTCCCTGCTGATGCAGTCTACTACACGGGACATCATGTGGATCATGAGCTGGTTGAACATATCGAGGTCGACTGCCAAGCCCGGCTTGACCGGATGAAAGCGGGAGAACCGAGGCGCTTTCTGCTTACCATGGGAGGGGCAGGTGCCCAGCGTGAGCTTTTCAAGGCAATCGTTGAGCACTGTATCCCCCTTATTAAGGCAAAAAAGATAAGCCTCTTTGTGAACCTGGGCGATCATGCAAATAACTGGGATTGGCTCAAGGAAGAGCTGGGTGATAACCTGGGGATGGCAAGAACCCATTTCACCTGGGATGACAGCAGAACCTTCACCGATACAATACGTGACGGGTCTGCCGAGGGGCTGCATATCTTTCTCCATGACAATATCTATCACGCTGTCTATACCACTAACTACCTGATGCGGGTATCGGATGTGCTTATTACCAAACCGAGCGAGCTTGCCTTCTATCCGATCCCCAAGATCTTCAACGAGCGGGTAGGGGGCCATGAGATGTGGGGTGCTATTCGGGGAGCGGAAATTGGAGACGGTACCGTGGAGACCCGAACGGTGGGGCAGACCCTTCAGGCCATCGACATGCTGACGGAAGAGAAGGAGATACTCTCCCTCTACTGTGATCAGATTGTAAAGAACAAAGCAGCCGGTATCTATGACGGAGCCTACAAGTGTGTCGAACTTGCTACGGGGAAGAAGTTCAGCCGGTAGCGCAGGCTTGAATATTGCACTTGTTTCGGACTGTTACTATCCTACAAAAAACGGGGTCACCGGCATGGTGGCCCTGCTTAAACAGGGTTTGGAGAATCGGGGGCATCGGGTAGTGCTGATTGCTCCTTTTTTTGGCCCTTCTCCACCCGAGGCCGATGACTTCCCCCCGGTGGATCTCACATTGCCCTCTTTTCCACTCCTTCTTTCGATAAATCTTCGGTTTGTTTGTATCTCTTGGCGGAAATTGGCTAGGATTTTTCTAAAAGAAGGTATCGAAATGGTTCACACCCATACTGAGGGGCCTGCAGGATGGGCTGCCGGGAGTGCCGCTCGTAAACTGAGAATACCGATGGTCCATACAATCCATACCCTTTATCACCACTATCTGCACTACCTCCCTTTTCCACTCTCGAAACTGCCGTTCACCCGTTCCCTGAGTGATTGGGCTATGGGAAGATTTCTCTCCCCCTTTGACTTGCTTATTGCACCTTCTCTACCGGCCCAAGAGTACATTTCCAATGTGGCTCCCTCTGTTCCGGTACAGCTGCTGCCCAATGCCTGTTTTCTAGTGGCAGGTTCTGCCGCTGCGCCTGCGCCTACGTATGAACCTGCGCCAGAGCCTGAGCCAGTGCGGGAGCGGGAGCCGTGGAATAGAAGCTTCATGATCCTGGTCGTTGGAAGGCTTGCCCGGGAGAAACGGAGCCGTGAACTCTTTGATGCTTTTTCTCCCCTCCTGACTGGGAGAAGGGAGATAACGTTGTTTTTCGCAGGGGGGGGAAGTCTTCTTGGGCCTCTGCGCCGCAGGGCAAAGGCGGCAGGCCTTGGGGATCAAATGATTTTTCCCGGGTATCTGTCCCACCGGGAGGTGCTCTCCCTTTATGGAAAGGCGGATCTTTTTCTCTCTTTTTCCCTGAGTGAAAACCATCCATTGTCCTTTCTTGAGGCTGCGGCAGCGAAGCTTCCCCTCGCTGCAAGGCGTTCTCCTGCCTATGAGGGCTTTCTGGAAGATGGGGTCAACAGTATAGTGGCCGATAGCGACGAGGAGCTGGCAGAGCGTGCGGTCTTGCTGATGGACGATCCGGAGAAGATGCAGATCCTCCGAGATGGTTCCGCCAAGGTGCATTCAAGATTTTCCAAAGAGGAGCATCTACAGAGAATGGAGCAGCTCTATACCGAACTACACAGCATATCAACAAAGGTTTTAAACATCCCCCATTCTGGATGTGAGAAAATTGTTAAAAACTTGAAAGTTTGAAATAAGTGTGTAGAATATTAGGTATGAAATCAAGATTATTCTTTTTAACAGCGA
>CAYMWV010000230.1:0-4785 GCA_964394395.1 uncultured Sediminispirochaeta sp. | reverse complement strand
GATTCAAGGAGCTTCGATATCACCATTGAAACTGACAAGCCTAGCTACCGCCCCGGGGAAGAGGCTGAGGTAACCCTCACCGCAAGCCGGGAGGGCGAAGCTGTGGAGGGGGCGGAGATAACCTTCCTGGCGGTGGACCGGGGGGTACTCGATCTGATCGACTACCACGTTCCGGATCCCCTTGCATTTTTCTATGATCCCCGCAAGTTTCCCCTTGCTACCGCCGGTGCCGATAGCCGTTCCCTGCTTATCGATCCAGTCACCTACGAGGTGAAGGATCTGCAGGGCGGTGGCGGTGAGGAGGGAAAACTGGAAGAGCGGGAGGATTTCAGGCCTCTGGCGGTGTTTGAACCCTACGCCCTCACCGACCGCAACGGGAGGGCGGTTATCCGCTTTACCCTGCCGGATAATCTCACCAGCTATCGCTGCACAGCCATCGGGGTGAAGGGGAACAACTTTGCCCGCAGTGAAGATGAACTGGTGGCTCGTAATCCGGTTGAATTGAGAACGGTTATGCCTGAGAGGCTTCGGCACCGGGATACGGTGGAGGGCGGGGTTACCGTCACCAACCTCTCGAATGATCCGATTGAGCTCTCGGTAAGAGCGGAAAGCAGGTTGCTCCGGATTGAGGGGGAGAGTGAAAGAGCTGCTTCAGTTGCCCCCGGACAAACCTTGCTCCTGAACTTTCTCTTCTCGGCTCCTGAACCGGGGGAGGGGAAGATCCTTTTTACCCTCCGCTCCCCGCTGCTTAACGAAAGAGTGGTGAAGGAGCTTGAGGTTATCCAGCCTCAGGTGTTTGAGACTGTCTCTACCGGGGGCGGCATGACCCTTGGGGATGAACCGGGAGGCGGTGAGAGCTCTATCCTCACTGAGTCGCTCATCCTGCCTTCCTATCCGGATGGAGGGGGGAGAGGGGATCTTCAGCTCACTCTTTCGGCTTCCAAACTTCCCCTTTTTGAAGATGCGGTGGATTACCTTCTGGACTATCCCTTCGACTGTTTTGAACAGCGTTCAGCCCGGCTGGTACCTTACCTGCTTTTTGGAGAGACCGGTGCCTTTCCTGCCCGACAGGAGCTGGCACTGCCAAGAAGATATGTTGCTGGAGCTCTCTTTTCCCTGGCTCAGGTGCAAAGGGCTGATGGGGGTATCCCCTGGTGGGAGAATGGTACCTACTCATCCTGGTATGTAACCTGCCGGGTGGCTCAGAGCATCTCTTTAGCTAAAGGCGCCGGATTCCCCCTCCCTGATGAGCTTGATATTGACAAGATGCTAGCATACCTGAGAAATCCTCCAAACTATGTAAAGGAGAATCCCTATCTACAAGCCCTGGGCCTCTATTCCAGAGCTCTTTTGGGTGATTCAGTGGCTGGAGAAGCCCGGATATTCCGAAAGGGGGGGGATACCATCGGTCTTTCCGGTTACGCCCTGGCAGGATTGGCAAGTGCCCACTCGGGCGATTCGACCGGCGCTGAAGAGAGCTTAAAGCGCATTTCCTCCTTCATTCGGCCCTCCTCAAGAACCTTGGATCTGACCGACACCTGGGAGAGCCGTGCCAGCTGGTACGGTTCACAGATCGAAAAACTTTCTCTCCTCCTGATGCTTCTGCAGAGAAGCGATCCGGAAAGTCCTTTACGGGAGCAGGTCCTGGAAACATTATTGCAGCGCCGTAAAAGCAAGGGATGGACCAATACGGTTGAAAGCAGCTGGACCCTTATCGCTGTAGCGGGGGAGCTCGGTTTGTCCGGAGTACCGGATATCAGAGCTCAGATAACCCTGAATGGGGAGAGCTTAAGCAAGCACCACTTCGATTCGGTCGCCGATCCTCCGGTGACTCTCAATCTCCCCCTCGATTCCTCTCCCCTGGATGCAATGCCCAAGGGCGAGCATCTTCCCATTGATATTTCCGCCAGGGGTTCCGGGGAGATGCACTACCGGATCTCCCTGCGCTACACTGTTCCCGCAGAGACCGCCCCTGCTCTTGATATGGGGATCGGGGTGCTGCAGGACTACTACGATCTGGAGGGACGTCGGGTGGATCGCAGGCAACTGGAGGCTGGGGAGACTTATCGGGTAGTGGTGACGATATCATCACCCCTGGACCGCAGTTTTCTTGCCCTGCGGGTTCCTGTTCCGGCCGGAGCTGTGGTGATCGATCCCGGTTTTGTGACCAGTGCCAGGTACGAAGGCTATCCCGATGGATCAGAAGCTGATGGTGCATCGGGTCAAAGCGGGGAAGAAACTGCTTATAGCTCCTCGGTCAACTATCCGAATCGGACCGATATCTACCACTCCGAGCTGCGCTCCTTCTTTGACCGCTTCCCTAAGGGAAGGGGAAGGGTGGAGTTTCTTATCCGGGCGGTTCGTCCGGGGCTCTATCCCCTTCCTCCAGCGAGGGCGGAGTGTATGTACGAGCCGGAGGTCTTTGGCAGGGATGCCGGCACGCTGGTCTTTATTGAAAAAGCAGTGCGGTAATGCCCTATCCCGCTTCTGTTGATAAAAAGCGATCCCCCCGGCCGGTTTCGCTAAGGGGGGTGCTCTGTTTCACTCCTTTCCTCATTCTTGCAATCTGTTTTATTGCTCTCTACCTGTTTCTCCGTTTCTCTCCCATCTCCGGACTGGATGCTTTTCTGGATCTTCCCTATAGCAGGGAGTACCTGGACCGGTACGGCGAGATACTCTACATCGAGGCGAGCAAACCGGAATCTTTGGAGGTGACAAGGCGGCTTTACCGATCCCTAAAGGAGTATCCTCCGGAGCTGCCGGAGATCTTTCTCAAGGCGGAGGATCAGCGATTTTTCCTCCATCCCGGTATAGACCCTCTAGCTATTCTTCGTAGTCTCTACCTCAATCTCAAGGAGGGACGAATCGTTTCCGGAGCCTCCACGGTGACCATGCAGCTATCACGGATGATACATCAGCTGGAAGAGAAAAAAAGAAGAGGCGCAGTTCTGGCCAAGATGGATGAGGCAATCGATGCCCTTCGGCTGGAGCTTCGTTTCTCAAAAGAGGAAATCCTGGAGCTGTGGCTGGGATCCATGCCCTTCGGATATAAAAGTTCCGGAGCCGCTGCCGCCGCTTTTGCCTTCTTTGACTCTCCTGTAGAAACATTATCCCGGGAAGAGATGGTGCTTCTGTCGATTGTTCCCCGCAGTCCCATGATGTATGATCCGGTACATAGGCCCGGGGAAGCTGTTTCTGCAGCCTTAAGGCTTGCAGGCCGCCTGGATCCTCCTATCTCCCGGGAATCTTTGGAGGCAGCGGCCTCAGGGGCTAGTCGCAGTTCCTGGGAAAATCGAGCCCCCCATTTTATCCGCTACATCTCCACCGACCACCGGATAGATGAACAGCTATCCGGCCAGAAGAGGATCACTACCAGCCTCGATCTGGAACTAAACGAGCTTATTCGCCAGGGAATCGATAGAACCCTAAAGCAGCACCAAGAGAATCGGCTGGGCAATGGGGCAGCCCTGGTTCTGGATAATAGAAGTGGAGAAGTTCTTGCCTGGGTGGGGAGCAGAGATTTCCAGGACCGGGAGCATCAGGGAGAGATAGATGGAGTGCTTGTCCGGAACCAGCCCGGCTCTACCCTGAAACCCTTTCTCTACGCCCTGGCAATTGAGGAGGGCTTTCTCCCTAACTCAATTCTGCCGGACATTCCCCTGGAGCTGGGAGGGGAAGAGGTGTATCAGCCCATCAATTTTGACCGCCGTTTTCGGGGACCGGTACGGTTGCGGATAGCCCTCGCCTCGAGTCTCAATGTTCCTGCGGTTTACCTGATCAGCAGGATCGGAGTGCAGCGGTTTATCAATTACCTTATTGATCTCGGCTTTGACTCCATTACCGATCAGCGGGAGTTCCTTGGGACCGGGCTGGCTCTGGGAAATGCGGAGGTATCTCTTCTTGAGCTGCTGAGGGCCTATACGGTGTTTAGCAGAGTTGACTCAACAGCACCTTTGCGCTTCTTTATCGGGGATGATCTTCTTTCTGTAAGCCGGGAATCCGGGGTTTTGAATGGAGGGGAGTTACATGATGGGAAGTCTAATGAAAGGCGCGCTTACGCCATCTCTCTCATCCGGGATATACTGGGAGATAAGGAGAGCCGTATCCCCGGTTTCGGTCCCGATTCGGTGATGAATCTCCCCTTTGACCACCTCTTCAAAACCGGAACGGCCAACCAGTTCCAGAATATCTGGGCCCTTGGTGCGATCCCGGATTACTCAGTAGGGGTCTGGGTAGGCAACTTCACCGGAGAGACCGTTATCGGTGAAACCGGCAGCAGCATTCCTGCCACATTGGTGGCGGAAGTGCTTACGCTTCTCCACCGTCCGGGTATAGCTTATCCTCCCGTGGAAGGGGCCGTCAGACGGCCGATCTGCGCCCTCTCGGGAATGTCAGCTACTGATGCGGACCTGCGGGTGGTTTATGAGTGGCTTCCCCCTGATCTGACACCTCCCCCCTGTAATTGGCATGTGGTAAATGATCAAGGGGAGATCGAGATCCGATATCCTGAACCCTTTCATATATGGGCTTTGGAACACAATGCTGCCCTGAGTTTTGACGAACTCACCTTTCCCGAGATCAGAACCCCCGGGGATGGGGCTATCTTCTATATCGATCCTACTATACCCCTCTCGGATCAAGGCTTTCGGATTGAGGCCTCAGGACTGGGAAAGCCTCCCTACCAGTTCCGGTTATACCGGGACGGGCAGTTGCTGTTTGAAGCGAGCGGTGAGCCCCGTGAGGCCCGTGAGGCCCGTGAGGCCCGTGAGGCCCGTGAGGCGCGTG
>CAYMWV010000229.1:0-4807 GCA_964394395.1 uncultured Sediminispirochaeta sp. | reverse complement strand
CCAGGCAAAAGAACACCCCATCCAGTTGTTACGACAACTGAACGGGGTGCTGGTGGCTACACCACTTGTGATAGACTTTATCCTATAAACCACTATTTTACATAACTTTAATGATCAACGTTTTTCTATCGCCTTTGTTTATGGTACCGATTATATTTGGTACTGATATAAACACCATACAACTTGGGTATTAATCGACTACTACTTGGGGTTTAAAAGCTGTAGGAATCTTTGATCCGGAAAAGATTGTCCCAGAGGCCGTACATGGCATCACAGAGAGCAGGGTCGAAGTGGCGTCCCCGCTCCTCGGCGAAGAGGGCTTCCACTTTTTCCCGGGGCCACGCCTCCTTGTAGACCCGCTCGCAGGCCAGGGCGTCGAAGACATCCGCCACAGCGGTTATTCTGCCGTAGATGTGAATATCTTCCCCTGCCATCTGCCGGGGATATCCTGTGCCATCCCACTTCTCATGGTGCTGGTAGGCGACGATGGCCGATGCTTTCAGCAGCTCCCTATTGGAGTGTTTGAGCATCTCATAACCCAGGGTGGTGTGGTTTTTCATCGTCTCCCGCTCCTGGTCAGTCAAAGGTCCCTCTTTCAGCAGGATGGAATCGGGGACAGCAATTTTCCCGATATCGTGCATGGGAGAGGCGTTTTTTAGCAGCAGCGCCTCCCTTTCGTCCAGCCCAATCTCCAGAGCTATCCGGTGAGAGATCTCGGCAACCCGACGTACATGGCCGCCGGTCTCCTTGGAGCGCATCTCTCCTGTTTCTGCCAGGGTGAAGATCATCTCCCGCTGGGTTGCCTCAATCTCCTCCTGCAGCGCCACCGCTTCCAGTTCGCTGCCGGTGTAGCTGGCCGCCAGCTGCAGATGCTCCAGATCCAGCTGGGAAAAGCTTTTGGCCTCGGACATCTTGTTGATGGCTTGATACACCCCCATCACCTCTCCCATGGAGTCCCGGATGGGCAAAGCAACAATATTCCTGGTGTGGTAGCCCGTATCCTTATCCACCTGCTTGTCGAAGTGAGGATCGGAATAGGCGTCGTTGGTGATAACCCGTTCTCCCGTGGAAGCGACGTAACCGGCTACCCCTTTGCTCAGAGGGATGACGATTCTGTCCACCCCGTGGGCAACCTTGCTCCACAGTTCCTTGCTTGTGCGGTTGATCAGCCACACCGTACAGCGGTCGGCGCTTACCAGCTCCCGGCCCATATCTGCCAGAGAGATAAGCAGACGATCAATATCCCGCTCATTGGCTATGATATTTATATATTTGAAGATGATCCTGAGAAGGTCCTGGGCTGTCGGTTCCTTGGGAACAACGGTTTTGGCCATGAAACAATAGTATAATGATCCGGTCGGGATTTCCAGCGGTATGGCACAATTTCCTCTAAATTTTTGGGTAGATCGAAGGAGGCAGCGGGATCTATCTGGTCTAAATAGCCCTGTTTGACGTTTTTCTTGGTTTTTATTATCTTCGATGAAGGAGGTAACGTATGGGAAATAATATGACAGGGCCAGCCGTTATGACAGCCTATTTCAAACAGCGTACTCTTTCGGATATCCCCCTGGGTGATATTGAGGCAAAACTGCAGGAAGCGGTGATTGAAGATCCTGAATTGAAGGATACCACAAATCTATCCGTAAAAATCGAGGACCGCGGATTATTCAAAGACCATATTGTTCACTTGATTGGAAAGGTGGGGAATGAAAAGGAGAAACAGCGGGTTGAAGAGATTGTCGACACAAACACAGGAAGGGAGCTTAAGGTATCTAATGAGCTTCACGTTGGATAGATAGGCAGTTTACGTAAGCTACTTCGCTTCTGTTGAGCCCTCTTGTTTCTGTTTCGGAAGATTAAACTGGTGGCTTTGGAAACGGTCTCCCCCCAGCCAGAGATCGATCTTGATACCCTTGTCTATCCTGTTCACATCAGAGTGTTTCACCTGCCAGCCTAAAAGATCGAGCCGGGTGTTTCCCAACAGGTCCTGCCCCGTCATGGCACCGTAGTAGCCCGAGAGTTCCGGGCGTTTGTCCGAATTGAGGTCGTGCTCGATCTGTTTCATCTCTTCGTCGCTGTGCTCATTGTCATCCATCACGCTGATGTGGAGGCCATCCTTCTCCTGGTGCAGGCTGATTACCATTCGTCGGGGTTCGTCCGCCAGAATGTAACTGGCAATGCCACTAATGAGGTGGAGTATCTGTTCTTTACGCTTCATCTTTTTCAGCTCCTTTAATCTTCCGCTCTATTAGCCTGGTACCACTGGATGATTGCCACCAGGAGGGCTGCGGTAAGCCCGCCGGCAAATCCGTTATTGTAGAGATTCATCGCCCCGTGCCAGGAACCGGTGAATGAGACCATCACCAGGTGAATAAAACCGGCCACAAAGCCCATAATCGGCCCAAATTGGCCCGCCAAGGGTCCCAGGGTCGTTGCAAAGATCGCTGCAAGAACCGGACCGGGAGCGTTTATTTCCATACCGAAAAGCAGGGTACTCGCAACAACTCCTGCCAGAACCGGCAGAGAGTTCTTCGGATGGGTTCCGAAGGTGGCAAAACCGATAATGGTAAAGAGACCTCCGATCACCGGCCCGTTAAAATGGGCGCCGATAAGCAGGAGATAAAGCGACCAGAGAAGTCCCACTATCCCAGCGTTGACCAGGGCTCCTCCGACAGATTCAAGCTCCATGAAGTCCGAAGGCAGCCTCCCCGGATGCTTACGGATGGCGTAAAAGTGTTTAAAAGCCTTACCTTTTTCGGAAATGAGTCCAGAGAGGATCAGCAGGAGACTGAGAACGGGGACCAGCAGGATAAGTACCGGCGGGTTTTCCCGGAACCAGACGGAGAGGGGGGCAAATTGATGACCCCCTGCCCGGATAAACGATGCGGCGAAGAGGCCAAAAAAGCCGCAGGTAAGACCGATGTTGTAGAGGTTGTAGCCCTGGTGCAGATGGAGCATGGAAATAGCCAGCGCTGGAAGGAGGAATCCGGTAAGCGTTCCCCCGGCTGCCGCAGCCAGATAGGCAGGAGCTCCGGTAATGCCGATTTCAAAAGCGAGGGTGCTCACCAGGGGGCCCAGGGCGGTGCCGAAGAGGGCAATGATCAGGTATTGGGAGAAGGTTTTTCCGGCGTATCGGGCCGAAAGCCAGACCCCGAAGAATATGGGCAGGATGTTTACCACTGTCTTTCCAAAGAATCCAAACCCAACAATAGTAAAGATCGCAGCGAAGGTGGGTCCGGAGAAGGGCACTTTCGATCCAAGAATGAAGAGGAGAGCGACAATCCCCACGGCCGAACCGTTTATCAGGGTTGCTCCGATTCCCCGAAGCTCAATAAAATCGCTGATGAGCCGGGAGGGAAGAAACTGCAGTTCCCAGAAGCCCCGGAGACTCTTCATTGGACCATCTACCGCTATTCCGGTACCAATAAGCAGGAGAAAAAGAAGAACAAAGAGCAGAAGGAGGGTGTGCTGTTTGGTCATGGGCTATTGAACCATGGGGTTGGGGGGGTGTCAAGTTCTTAGTTGCCTTGGTCTTCCCACCCCCGGTAGCTCTTCCGGCACGCACAAAAAAACCCCCGGCAGGCGCCGGGGGCGTAGTATCACAGCACTTACAGAGAGTCTTAAATCTGAACCCTCACATTAACTCCCCCGCCGAAGGACTCTGTGTTGAAGTTGTACTGGCCGTTCACATCCAGTTTCAGGATAAAGAGGTTGAAACTGAGGCCGCCGAAGGCCCGGAGGGATCCGCCGGTGGCGTCGCTGTAGACCAGGAAGCCTTGTTCATCGATTTCGATGCCGTAGGTGCTTTCCAGTTCCAATTCACTGGTTCCGGTATAGGATATATCTGCTTTAACACCACCGCCAGCTTGTGACCAGCCGTAGGAGTAACCCGCTCCCAGGTAAGGGGTGATGATAAAGAAACCCTTTGAGGCCTGCACTTTGAAGTCCAGAGTGTGGGTTTTCCAGGCGAATTGAACATTGGGATCTCCAAGATCCATATCACCTTCGGGAAAGGTAATGGTGCTGGCAAATCCGCTAGCCGCCATAGCCACCGAACCATCCAGGTAGGTGTATCCGGCGCCGATACTTAAGGCGGGTAGGAGCAGGTTCCCTTTTAAGATGGGAAACCGCACTTCTGTGCCTATCAGTAGATATTCTGCTGCGATACCGGAAGCTCCTTCCAGAGCCGCTCCCATCTCCGGAGTCATGTATCCAAACTTGGCTCCGATGTCGAAAGGAAGGATGGGCAGACCCAACCGGGCATCCAGGGCGTATCCTGGAAGGGGAACCCCGAGTTCATCCAGCTCCGAGGGTAGTGAGAATCCAAGATCGGTAGCAACCGCATCAAAAGCCGCCTTCGGAATCGTCACCGCCGAGACCGAAAGGCCCACACCAAAATGGGGAAATCCCCGGACCGAGGCATCCGACCAGGTAAGACCGGTGGCCGCCGCCGCAAAGGGCAGGGACTGAGCTACATCACCTGAAAAGGTCCCGAAGGCATCCTCCAGGTCCGAATAGTTCAACTGCCCAAACATCGGTAGCGCAACAATCACCGCCATCAAAATAATCAATATTCGCTTTTTCATTCTTTCCTCCTTGGTATTAAAATACCACGCAAATGATAACACCAGTACATCAATTTTTCACGGTTTTTACCAATTTCTTCTCTTCCCCCGGCTAAAACAGTTGACGCACTATTGAAAAGATAAGAAATTTACAGGACAAAGTCCAAGGAGAAGAAGATGCAGGCAATTAAAATAAAAGACGGGGTCTACCGGATTAGTGCTAATATTGGAAACAAGGACCT
>CAYMWV010000228.1:0-4813 GCA_964394395.1 uncultured Sediminispirochaeta sp. | reverse complement strand
TTGTCCGCACCTCCGGATATCACTGCTACGGTAGAAATCTCTTTTGGACCAAAAGTCAAGATGCCAAGAGCATCCTCCCGGGCAAGAGCGAGCCGTTCCAGGATTCCATTCATATCCAGGGGCTCGGGAAGCCGTCCGGAGTAACCGATCTGGATATTTCGGTACCGGCCAAAGGGTTCAATCTCCACAAGGCCGAGTCTCCGAGAGAGTCCCGCATTGTTGCCAAACTCCTTTTGCATATCCAGAGGCAGATGGGCAGCATAAAGAACAGTATCATCCTCAATCAATTTCCGGACCCGCCGGTAATGCGTGCCGGTTATCGCTTCCGGCTTTCCCCAGAAGAGGCCGTGGTGCACAAAAAGGAGATCCGCCCCGGCCTCTCCCGCCCGGGTAATCGTCTCCAGGCACGCATCCACCGCAAAGGCAACCTTTTCTATCTCTTTCTCCATCCGACCTATCTGAACTCCATTAAGGGAGTAATCAATCCCGGCCAGATCCTCAATGGGAAGTATTGACTGGAACCACCGGTCCAGCTCCCGAAGGGTAATAGCTTCTTTCATTGAGCCATTATACGGCCCCCTACTTCGCTTGACAACCCGAGGGAGCGATCACTATAGTTTGATTGTAAAAGTGAACCACCGCCAGATCGGAGAAACAGATACCATGAGCATCGAAGAACTGAAAAAAAACGAACTCTCCCTTACCATTCCCGAAGAAGATATCATCTCCTTTCGGAGCTACGCCGATAGTCCCGATATAATCGGCCAGCCCCGAGCCATCCGGGCCCTCAAAATGGGAACGGAGATCCGAGGGAAGGGATACAATATCCTTGTCACAGGTATCTCCGGAACGGGCAGAAAGAGCGCTATCAAAAAGATTCTCTCCTCCTACAAGCCCGATGAAGGGGGAGCTCCTCCTGAAGATATCCTCTATGTCTACAATTTTCGGGAACCGGATGCGCCCATGGTGCTCTACCTCCCCCAGGGTCAGAGCTACCACTTCAAGCAGGCGATCCATGACCTGGTGGAGGAGCTGAAAAGCTACATCCGCAACAGACTGAGCAGCGACGCCTTTAAAAAGCGGCGGGATGAGCTGGTGAAACTGGTGGAGGATCAGGAAAACCACCGGATCACAGAACTGGAGCAGCTTTTAGCAAAGGAGGGATTCCGTATCGTCCGGATCCAGGAGGAGGATCAGGAGACCACAGACATCAAACCGCTCTATAAAGGTGAGTTGAGCAGTTTCGAAGAGCTTCAGGCCCTCACCCTCACGGGAGAATTGGGGGAAGAGGAGTGGCACAACTGGCGGGAGCGTTACTACCACCATATGGATGAGCTGAAGGGGATCTTCGAGGAGCTCCGGGACGCCCGATTTGCCCTGGATAACGAGCTTGAGGCGTTGAAAAAGGAACTCCTGGAGCCGGGAATCGACGAGGCGGTGGAGAAGGTACGGAAAGCCTTCCCAGCCGCAGAAATTGGTACCTACCTCACCATGCTCCGGAAGGATGTAGCAGAGCACCTCTTCCTCTTTCTTAAACCCCGGGATGAAGAGGAAGAGGGGGGAACTCCCGCCCTTATCCGTTACGGAGTAAATGTTCTGGTAGATAACAAGCACACAAAAACCGTTCCGGTCATTTTTGAGAACCATCCCACCTACTCCAACCTCTTCGGCACCATCGAAAGCCGCTTTGATCTGGGAGGGGAGGGAGGCACCACCTTCATGATGATCAAGGCAGGCTCTCTCATCCGTGCCCGGGGCGGCTTTATTGTCCTCAATGCAAAAGATATCCTACAGGAAGATGGGGTGTGGGAGCACCTTAAACGGGCCCTGCAGACCGGAGAGGTGGAGATTCAGGGGCCGGAGGGCACCATCTCCTTCCAGAACCAGGTGATGAAACCCCAGCCAATCTCCATCGATACCAAGGTGATTATGACCGGCGACGAAAGTCTCTATGACGTTCTCTACTCCAGGGATCCGGATTTTGCCAAACATTTCAAGATCAGCGCCGAATTCGACTCAGTGATGGAGCGGACAGCAGAGAACTGCGGCCGCTACATCGGCTTTACCGATATGATTTGCCGGGAGGAGAAACTACTTCCGGCGGACAATTCGGGGATCGGAGAGATTATCCGCTACGGGATTATCCTTTCAGAGCAGAGAGACCGGCTCTCTACCCGCTTTTCCATGATTGCGGACCTCCTGCGGGAAGCAGATTACTGGGCAAAAAAGGAGGGGCTCTCCGCAACGGGACGGGATTCGGTCCGCCGGGCACTGCGGGAGCGGGAGTTTCTCTGGAATCTTCCTGAGGAGAAGATGAGCGAGATGATCGTCAGCGGCGAGATGCTTCTGAGCCTGGGAGGCAGCGCAGTGGGCCGGGCAAACGGGTTAGCAGTGCACGACCGGGGTTACTACTCCTTCGGGATGCCCGTAGTCATCTCCGCCCGGGTAGCTCCGGGAAACGAAGGTATCGTTAACGTGGAACGGGAGGTGGGCCTCTCTGGAGAAATTCACGACAAGTGGATGTACATTATTGAGGGCTTTTTGCGCCACAACTTTGCCCGGGACTTTCCCCTCTCCATCTACGCAAGCATCTGTTTTGAACAGAGTTACGGTGAGATTGACGGAGATTCCGCCAGCTCCTCGGAGATGTACACCCTGCTCTCAGCCATAGGAGAGATTCCCCTGCGACAGGATGTGGCTGTTACCGGTTCGATCAACCAGCTGGGACAGCTCCAGCCGGTGGGCGGTATCAGCGAAAAGGTGGAGGGGTTCTTCAAGATCTGCTCCCGGATGGGGCTCTCCGGCAGCCAGGGGATTATCATGCCGGCAATAAACAAGAACAACCTGGTCCTTTCAGATGTCGTCACCGAAGCGGTGGAGGAAGGTACCTTCCACATCTGGGCAATAGATACCGTTTTTGATGGAATGGAGATACTGTCTGGTTTTGGAAGGGGCGAACGGAACAAGAAAGGGATCTTCCCTGCCGAAAGTGTGAGCGGGAAGGTGGAACGGCGATTAAAAGAGATGGCTGACCTGGTGAAAAACTATTCAAGCTAAGGGAAAACTGGAATCCCCTGTCCAATATGCTTGACACTATCGCCATACTCCCCGATTATTAATGGACATAACGATAGAAAGAAGAGGTGTGCTTCATGGCTCCGGAAGTAAAAGTTGACCAGATCAAGAAGGCTGCAAGAAATGCTGTGCCCATCTCCATTAAAACCTATACCCTCCCCAGGGAAACAGAGGTCTATCTTGAAGAGGTATTGGGAGTGTTCCTTTCTGAATTTGGTCAGGATCACCTCAAGGATCGGATCGCCTACTGTTTGAAGGAACTAGCGGTCAATGCGAAGAAGGCCAACACAAAACGGGTCTACTTCAAGGAGAGGAAGCTGGATATTTCCAATCCGGCTGATTATGCCGAGGGAATGAAGCGCTTCAAGGAGGAGACCCTTTCCAATATCAACCACTACCTGGAGCTGCAGAAAGATGCGGGACTCTATATCAAGGTGGTGTTTCATAGCAAGGGAAAAACCTTCAACCTGAGTGTTAAAAACAACTCGGAGATAAGTAGAAAAGAGCAGATCCGGGTCTATGACCGAATCGCCCGGTCCAGGGCATTCGAGACCATGGAAGAGGCTCTCTCTACCGTACTGGATGACTCGGAAGGGGCTGGGCTCGGTATCGTTATCCTGGTCCTGATGCTGAAGAAGCTCGGCCTTGATGAGGATGCCTTTGATATCGATACGATGGATGGAGAAACGGTAGCCAAGATCTCGATTCCCTTCTCCGATGTCCATGTGGAAAATCTTGATAAGCTCTCCGAGGAGATTGTAGCGGAGATCAGCGAGCTGCCCCAGTTCCCTGATAATATTGTTTTCCTCCAACAGCTGATCAATGACCCGGATTCGGAGATTGCTGATATCGCCCGGCAGATCAGTACCGACCCCTCGCTGACCGCAGACCTCCTGAAACTGGTGAACTCGGCCCAATTCATGCTGCCCAAACGGGTAGACAATATTGTAGAAGCGGTAAAACTGGTGGGACTTCGGGGCTTAAAGACCCTCCTCTACAGCTACGGAACCCAGAAAATCCTCAGCCAAGATCAGAAATGGCTCTGGGACCACTCCTACAGGACAGCATTTTACGCCTACTCCCTGGCGAGAAGCTTCAAGAAGAAAAAAGATCTCCTGGATGATGCCTATGTGGGGGGAATCCTCCACGATATGGGGAAGATCATCTTTGCCCACGTCCACCCAAACTTGCTTGACCGGATAGGTAACTTCTGTGCGGAACGGGAGATCCAGCGGAATCTCTTCGAAGACCTCTCCGCAGGACTCAACCATGCGGAGATTGGCGGAAAAATCGCTGAGAAATGGAACTTCCCTCCCAGCCTGATAGAGGCTATTCGATTCCACCACGAACCAAGTGAGTGTGACCCCGATTATAAGGATGTGGTGGAGACAGTCTATCTGGCAAATGCGATCGCAAACATAGAATCTGGAGAGATGACCTTTGACCAGATTGAAAAAGGGGTACTTGCCAGTTTCGGCATCAAGAGTGAAGGGCAGTGCACAACCATCCTGCAGCGCCTTTCCGAAGCCTTTACCAGGGATACTGAATCTAAAGAGTAAATACTGTCCCCGAAATAGCGCAAAAAATGGAAGCCAAGAGTCTGTAAGTTACTCCATGGAATGGATGTAGAGGTGATTTGAGCGAAGCTGAGGGCGTCAGTTCCTTTTTTTTGCTATAAAGCGCCAAGAGATAAGCATTTCCCAGGAATTTTTGCGCTATTTCGGGGACACTACATAAA
>CAYMWV010000227.1:0-4870 GCA_964394395.1 uncultured Sediminispirochaeta sp. | reverse complement strand
CCGGCGGAGCGGAGCGAGCCGGAAAGCGCTCCCGAATATGCGGGCGCGAAGCGTTGCAGCGGAAAGCCCGGTCCCGGCGCAGGTTCAGCCTTGGGTGGGTTCGTGTAGAAAAGCGCTGCCACTTATGCGCCTGTGGTTTGCTCTTCGACGAAACAGCTGCGCCGGGAGCCGCCCAAAGAACGATACGGCAGACCCTGCTCTCAGGAGAGCCAGCGCTGGGCAAAGTGACAGGCTACAAAGTGCTTTGGTTTACCCTCAAGCAGCTCAGGTTCGGTGCTGAGGCAGATATCTTCGGCGTACATGCAGCGGTTTGCAAAGCGGCAGATCGGCTCCGGCTCGATGGGAGAGGAGAGCTCCCCTTTGAGGATGATCTTCTCCCTCCGATTTTTCAAGCTGGGCCGGGGGATGGCGGAAAGAAGGGCCTGGGTGTAGGGGTAGGAAGAGCGGCAAGATCAAAGGCATCCTGAAGAGCTATCCTGACCCGCAAGGAGCATCTCCTTACTTCAACGCTGCTGCTCCAGATAGCCCCTCTATGAAATGCTTTTCAAGCTCAAAAAGAGTAGTACTGTCGGGATTGCTTCTTCACTTTATCCCTGGAGCTCTCCACACCATACAGATAAATGTGGATTTTAGGATATTACAATAGGCTGCCTTAATATTCGGCAGTGACATAGGATAGCAGTGCCTTTTCCTGAATCCCGATGAGAGTGTGGCTGAAATCGAGAAACTCCCGTAATCGCCTGGAGGCGGTATCTGCTGCAACTCCGTGGTCTCTAAGCAATACCTGAAAACCCCGCAGACTCTGCTTTTCCTTTTCAAGCCGCCGGGTATAGACGGCTTCAAGATAGTCCTCCCGCAACCGGTAATAATGCTGCCTGTCCTTTGTCCGCGGGAGCTTTTCACAGTATCCCAGGTCTTCCAGAAGCCGTATCTGTATGCTTATGGCCGCCTTGGACAGCTGCAGTGTTTTAGCGATGGTGTGGAGAGTTAACACTTCTTCTGAAACGAACAGCAAGCCGAATATCCTTCCCATGATCGGATTTACCCCAAACCCTTCGAACAGGCGGCCCATCCGTTCCAGTATCTTTTCTTCAATTTTTTCCATGTGACTCACCATGAGTACGGAAAAATTCCAGCAGGAGGGTATTGAAGAGCCGTGGATTATCTAGATTTATAAAATGACCTGCTCCCAGCACCTCATGGAGGATAAAACCACCCCTGTCTTCAAGAACTTCGACGGTTGTCCCGAGGACGGTGTTTATTTCCTTATCCTTCTCTCCCTTCAGAATCATGACCGGAATATCCGTACCCTTTAGGGTAGCCAGGTATGAAAAGTTCGCTATATGGGGCAGAATGTTCAAGACGGCTTCCTTATCCACAGCGGAAACCATTGCCTTTATCTTCTGTTTTGCCTCCGGGGTTACGCCCGAAGCTGCGGAAAGAGTGCCGAGCAGTTTAGGGCTGATAAGCCTGTAGATCAGACTCATTAATCGACGGGCAGTCTTCGGGGTTCGCAGCTCAGCGGTGGTTCCAAAGGTTGTGAGGGTCTTCAGCCTGCCGGGTTCTGACTTCAGCAGCTCATAGCCAAGGTTCCCCCCCAGGGAGTTTCCGATAAAATGGACCCGGGAAATTTTGAGAAAATCCAGGAGTTGGGAAATGTCACCGGCCATCATTGCCGGAGTATATTCCGCTGCATTCTCCGGATGCTCCGGCCCCGTGCCGCCGTGCCCCCGCAAGTTAACGGAGATAACCCGGTATTCATTTGAAAAAAATGAATGCTGATCTGCGAACTGACTCAGGTTCGCTCCCAGGCCATGCACAAAGAACAGGGTCTCGGGGTTATGGTCTCCTGAAAGCTTATAATCTATCATATCCGGTTTATCCTTTATTATGTTTATATCGTTTATAATTTTGTAAACGATATTCTATGTCATGTCAAGTAGGAGTACTGCGCCTCAGTAGTTGAGGCTGTTCCGCAAGATAAACCCTCTGGCCTTCCAGTTCGATCTTTTTAATCTTTATCATTTGCGGTAAGTTCAACGATAGTGTTAGGATTCTCTATAGCGTAGCAAAGTTATTCTAAAGGAGTACTTCATGAAAATCAGAACCCGCTTTACCCTGGTGATTCTTCTCATATCGGTGATAATCGTTGGAACATTGATCGGTGTTCTCACCTTCAGAGCCAGGAGTCTGCTGCTGGATAACGCCTTGCGGGAGACCGCTGTGGCCGCCGAGTCCATGGTACAGGACATTGAACGGTGGGAAGAGCTTATTATCAGGACTGCAGAGGCTACTACGGGAAACAGGGCGGTTCAGAGGATGGACACCGCAGCCCACGGGGATGCCTTTGCAGGAACCTTCTCCGCCCTGAATGATTACATTTATACGATATATTCAATTGACCAGAAAGGGGAGGTGTTTATTCTTAAAGACGGGAGCCGGGGAAGCGGCAGCAGGGCGGACCGCTCCTATTTCACCGGAGCGATGGAGGGTAATCGGGTAAACCGGCAGATCCTGATGGGCAGATCTCTTGATCCTCCAGCCCCGGCGGTGGCTTACGGCTTTCCCATCTATCCCCCGGAGAGCAGCAGCAAACCAACCGGGGTGCTCCTCCTCGCTTCCACTCTGGCAGAGCTCTCCCTGATTATTGAGAGGAACGCCCCTCCTGGAAGCAGTGCTTTCATTATCAATAGTGAAGGGAAACTGATCGGCCACATCGATCCCCTCCTGGTGCAGGGGGACGACCTGGTGGATTTTACCTCCCAGCCCTCTGTTGCCGCCTTCTTTCAGAGCGAGGAGGAGATCCCCTTCCGGTACAGGAACGATAAGCAGACCCTCATCAGTCAACACAGGAGCGCATCCAACGGATGGAGTGTCTTTATCGAGATGGAGGAGGCGGCCATCACCGCCGAAGCTGGGGCTTTTACCACAATAGGTTTACTTCTGGGCTTTGGGGGGATAACCATTCTCTCCCTTCTCATCTGGATAATTACAGGGCGAACCCTGAAACCGATTGAAAGAGCCATAGCTGCTGCAGGAAGAATGGCGGAGGGAGAACTCACCCTCACCCTTGCCCGGCAGGATCTGGATCGAAAGGATGAGACAGGAGAGCTGGCTCGATCATTCGAATCCCTGGTTGATAAGCTGGGTACGGTAGTTGGCAATATCCAGGAAGCGTCCCGAACTATCAGTTACAGCAGCAATGAAGTGAACGATTCTGCGGCTGCCATGTCCGAGGGAGCAACCCAGCAGGCGGCATCTACAGAGCAGATATCGGCCTCCATGGAAGAGATGAGCAGCAGCATCCGGCAGAACAGTGATAATGCAACAGTTACCGGGGATATCGCACAACGGTCGGCAACAGATGCAGAAGAGGGCGGAACGGTAATTGCGAAAACGGTTACAGCGATGAAAACCATCGCAGAGAAGATCGGGATCATTGAAGAGATCGCCCGAAACACCAACCTTCTGGCCTTGAATGCTGCAATTGAAGCAGCCCGGGCAGGAGAACATGGGAAAGGCTTCTCCGTAGTGGCAACAGAGGTGAGAAAACTTGCAGAAAGAAGCAGCCAGGCTGCCGCAGAGATCAGTGAGATTTCCTCAACCAGCGTGGCTGTTGCGGAGAAAGCGGGGGAGATGTTTATGAGGATGGTTCCGGATATCAAGAAGACTGCGGAACTGATTGCGGAGATCAGCGCCTCCTCCAAAGAGCAGGCCTCCGGGGCTGATCAGATAAACGATGCGATCATTCAGCTGGACAATGTGGTACAGCAAAACGCATCATCCAGCGAAGAGCTGTCGGCCATGGCCGAGGAACTATCCAATCAGGCAGTCATGCTCCATAAGGCCGTGGGGTTTTTCCAGACCGAAGGAAGAGGAAAATCCTCCGAGGAGTCAGAGGACGGAAACCGAGAGGTAAAACGTCTATCCTACCAGCCCGGGGATGGGAACAGGAAGGAGAGCTGATACCAATATCATTGACTGCGGGTGCGGATTACACTGAGGGGGGGAAGCTAATCCCCCCCTGGAAGGTAATCCTCTGGAAGCTAATCCGCCGCCTCAGGGGCGCCTGTCCCCTTCGCCTCAACCCGTTCCAGAGCCCAGAGGGTGTACTTCCGGATCTTCTTGTCAGGGTCGTTCTTCAGCTCCTCCAGAATTTCCTTCCCGCTTTCGCTGCTCAGCTTCTCCAGCGCCCTGGTAACCATCACCCGAACTTCTTCATCCGGATCCCGGCTGGCCAGAACAATGCCTCGGAAGGCGGCGGTTGTAGCTATTCCTGAAAGCTTCCGGGCGGCTTCCCGGCGAACCTGTGGGTCCCGGTGGTTTAATTTACGAATAGCATGCTCCACAAAGCCGGTGGATTCTATCACCGTGGTGATGTGAGGGATGAGGGAACTTATCCCCTCATCGAGAAGATCGAGGAGCGGTTTTTCTGCAGCCTCCCCCATCCGGAGGAAGGCTTCGATGATCCGGTCCCGCAGCTCCGGGTCCGCATCCTTCAGTTTCTCTACCATCCGTTTTATCAACTTGGTATCTTTTTTAGCGGCCAGAGCATTTACCCCTTCATCAAAAAGCTCATCGGGGTGATCATTCAACCAGGAGACAAGGAGATCCACCGACTTTGTTTCCGAAGAAGCGCTCAGTCCCCGGAGGGCGGCGATTTTTACCAGATCGACCTCGTTTTCATCGTTCAGAATCTCCGCCAAACTGTCCAGGATAGTACTGCTCCCACCGGAGCCAAGGGCTGTGGCAGCCTCAATCCTCACCCGCTCTACCGGATCCCGAAGCAGGTCCAGGGAGCTCTTGATCGATTTTTGATCTCCATACTCCAGGAGGGCCCACACCGCTGCCCGGCGAACCTCCGGATCGG
>CAYMWV010000226.1:0-4873 GCA_964394395.1 uncultured Sediminispirochaeta sp. | reverse complement strand
ACTCTTATCCAGAATTACCTGCAAATTGTTGAAGGAGGATCCGTCGGAAATCTCAAAAAAAGCGACATTCTTGCTGTCCCGTTTTGTCCTGACCCATCCATAGAGGGTAATCTCCTGTTCCTCTGGATTCATCTCCAGAATGGTTTTAATACTGATTGTTCTTCTCATAACTCAATAGTTTTACATCAAAAGGGAGCTTTGGTCAAAGGTGATTGTGGTCGTCTTATCCCTTGTAAAAAGAGAGAAGCATGTATAGAGTAGAGATATCATGATTCAGATCATCGGAAGGAAGTCGTGTAAGATAACCCGGAAAGCTAAGCGTTTTTTCAGCGACCGGGGCATAACGTTTCAGGATCTGGACTTGAAAAACCGACCAGTCAGTCCGGGAGAGTTGGAACATATCAGCCGTTCTGTGGCTCCCGAAGCGCTTATTGATGAGAATGGATCCTACTACAAGAAAAACGGTTACGCCTGGAGGGAGTATGAAGCTCTGGAGGAGATCCTGGAACATCCTGAGCTCTTAAGAACCCCGGTGGTACGCTATAAAGGAAAGGCTTGCTGTGGTGATGATGAGGCTGGCTGGAAAGGTGTGGTTGAGGAATATGGCAAAAGTTGATCTTTTTCCGATGCACAGTGGTGCACAGTGGTTTCACATTGAGGCCTTAATCACATGAAGGAGAAACAAGAATGCAACTGAAAAAGCTGACCTTAGCCGAGCTGATAAGCCACTCGGCGGAAATCTATGCCCAGAAGCAGGCCGTTTCGTTCATCGATACCGATTTCTATACCTACAAAGAGCTGAATGAACGCTCCCTGGCTCTCTCTGGCTGGCTTAAAGATCAAGGAATAGGTGAGGGAGACCGGGTGGCCCTTCTTTCCTCTAATATGCCCAACTGGGTGCTTGTCTACTTTGCTGTAAGCAGAATGAAAGCTGTCATTGTTCCCATTCTTCCCGATTTCTCAGCCGAAGATGTGGTGAATATTCTGAATCATGCCGAGGTGAAGGCAATCTTTGTTTCAGAGAAACTGGATCAGAAACTGAAAACCTTTTCCGATACCTCTATCATCAAAGTTATTCTTGACAAGCTTCCTATCGATTTAGAACCATACCTTGGGAAAAGCAGTGAAGAGCTCTCGCTATCTATTCCGGAAGAGGAGGATCTCGCCTCTATTATCTACACTTCCGGAACTACCGGGCACTCCAAGGGAGTCATGCTGAGCCATCGAAATCTTGTTTTCGACGCTCTGGCTACCTCCCCCATCCCGGGATTCTCTCCGGGGGACAAAATGCTCTCCATCCTTCCTTTGAGTCACACCTACGAATGTACCATAGGTATGTTAATCCCGCTTATGATGGGTTCTCATATCCACTATCTGGATAAACTCCCTTCACCAAGTGTCCTTCTTCCGGCCCTGCAGAAGGTTAAACCTGATCTCATGCTCTCCGTTCCGCTCTTGATTGAAAAAATTTACCGTCAAAGTGTTTTACCAAGCCTTAAAAAGAAAGCCCTGGTCAATATCCTCTATAAGTTGCCCCCATTTCGACGGTTTTTCAACCGGATAGCCGGAAAGAAATTGATGAAAACCTTTGGCGGAAAGCTCTACTTCTTCGGTATCGGCGGTGCAGCTTTGGCTCCGGATGTGGAGAAGTTTCTCCGGGAAGCAAAATTCCCCTACGCCATCGGCTACGGGCTGACCGAGACAAGCCCCTTAATCGCCGGCTGCCATCCAAGTATCGTAAAAGAGCGCTCCACCGGTCTTGTCCTTCACGGGGTTACGGTAAAAATTGATACCCCTGATCCCGATACCGGGGAGGGTGAGATCCTGGTAAAGGGACCCAATGTGATGTTGGGATATTACAAAGATGAAGAGCGCACCGCAGAGGTCTTTACCGATGATGGATGGTTTAAAACCGGAGACCTAGGAGTGATGGATGAAGACAACTATCTCTACATTCGGGGACGGAGCAAAAATATGATCCTTGGCCCGAGTGGCGAGAACATCTACCCGGAGTCGATTGAAGCGATTATTAATCACTTTGATTATGTAAATGAATCCCTGGTTTTTGAAGAGGGTGGTAAGATCTTTGCCAAGGTCCACTTCGATACTGACCGAATAAAGGAAGCTTTTTCTCATCTTACCGATTCTGCAGGAGATATAAGCCACCATATTGGTGATTATCTGAAAGATCTTAAAAAGATGGTAAACAAGAGACTAAGCTCCTTTTCCAAGGTGAGCGACATCATTGTTGAAGACGAACCCTTTGAAAAGACTCCAACGAAAAAAATCAAACGCTACAAATACCTGAAAAACAGCAAGGATGAGCATGGAACAGCGGGAACAGCAGATAAATGATCTTCATATACGTTCTACCGTACCTCTTATAAGTCCGGGAGAACTTAAAAAAGATTATCCCTTGAGCCCCGAATCTGCGGATACGGTAATAGAGAGCCGGGAACTGATAAAGGATGTGCTCAATGGCCGGGATGATAGAATCCTGGCCATAGTGGGACCCTGTTCCATCCATGACCCCGAATCCGCCCTGGAGTATGCTCAAAAACTCAAGAAGCTGGCAGATCAGATAAAGGATCAGATCTATCTTGTGATGCGGGTCTATTTCGAAAAACCGCGAACAACCATCGGTTGGAGGGGGCTTATTCTCGATCCCTACCTTGACGGTAGCTATGATATTGCCCGGGGTTTAAAAATTGCCAGGGATATTCTCTTAAAGATAACCGGAATGGGGCTTGCCACGGGAAGTGAGATGCTTGATCCGATCGTCCCTCAATATATTGATGATCTGGTCAGCTGGGCCGCCATCGGAGCCCGTACAACCGAAAGCCAAACCCATCGAAACCTTGCTGGGGGGCTTTCCATGCCCGTCGGTTTTAAAAACGGAACCGGAGGAAACCTGGAACCGGCGATCAATGCCATGCAGTCAGCCATGAATCCCTCAAGTTTTATCGGTATCGATCAGGATGGAAATACCTGCATTCTTCACACCACAGGAAATGATGATTGCCATCTCATTTTACGGGGTGGGAGCAACGGACCCAACTACCATGAAGAGGATGTGGAGGAGGCAGCTATGCTGCTATCGCAGAAGAAACTTCCTGCCTCTGTTTTTATTGACTGCAGCCATGCGAATTCGGGAAAGCGGCATGTGCGGCAAAGAAGGGTGCTCCGTTCCGTAATTGATCAGAAGCTACGGGGACAGAAGGTTATTAAAGGTGTGATGATTGAAAGTAACCTCTTCGAAGGTTGTCAGGATATTTCTGACAACAGTGATGGGCTGGAATATGGAGTTTCCATCACCGATGAATGTGTCGGATGGGAAGAGACGGAAGATATGCTTTTGCAAGCTGCACAGCGGCTGAAGGAGATGAAATGATGGTAAAGGCTTGTGTCCTATTGGCAGAAGGTTTTGAAGATGTAGAGGCGATTACGCCGATTGATTTCCTCAGAAGAGCAGGAGTTGAGGTTACCGTTACCGGGGTGACGGGGGCTACGGTAAGCAGCGGTCATCAGTTGAAGGTCCTCACCGATGCGGTAGCTGCAGACATCAATCCTGAGGATTATGATGCGGTGATTATTCCTGGGGGAATGCCCGGAGCCGAGAATATCCATAAAAGCGGAACCACCAATGGGATCATTAGAAACATGTTGAACTCCGGAAAATTGGTTGCCGCCATCTGTGCCGCTCCAGCGGTGGTCCTTGAGCCTCTCGGGGTTCTTTCCGGTAAAAAAGTGACCTGCTATCCAGGCTTCGAGAGCAAACTTGGCCAGGCGATCTTCCTGGAAGAGCGGGTTGTACAGGATGATAACCTGATTACAAGCCGGGGTCCTGGAACGGCAGCGGAGTTCTCCCTGGCGGTTATTACCTATCTGCTTGGTAAAGAGAAGGCTGAGGAGCTTCGCAAAGGGACTCTGCAAAAATAGCTGGTCTTATATCCATCTATTAAGAGTAGCCCTATCAAGAGTAGAGGAGCTTTTGCCGATCATCTAAGAGGGATGATGAAACATAATACCAGTGCTGCTACGGCTCTTATTTTTCTCACAGCGATACTTTTTCAGGGTAATCTCTTTGCCCAGGAAGATGGGAGCTACAAGGTAAAGTCTGGAGAAACCATTTATAGTATCGCCCGAAACTTTGCGATCTCTCCCTCCGCTTTGATGGAAGCAAATGAGATAGATGATCCCCGAATTCTCCAGATTGGCGAGACGCTTCTTATCCCTTCAAGCTATGTGGTTATGAAAGGTGATACCCTCTTCTCTATTGCCCGAAACCATGGGATGACGGTTCAGCAGCTTTGCGAAGTTAACGGGATTGAAGAGAATGCCATTTTGAAAACCGGTACTGTATTGAAAATACCCCCCGCAAATGAACCCGAACTTGCCCAAGAAAAGAGGAAGGAAAGAGATTCAGAGGAGTCCGGGGAAAAAGAGAACCACCAAGAGTCAACAGCAAGCTATTCTCTTCAGGGCTCAGCGGCGGTTTCCTGGCCCCATGACGGCGATAGAAGCCTCCTTACTGGTAAATTACGGGGTATTGAGATCACCGGTAGCAGGGGCGATGATGTAAGAGCGGTCAACAGTGGTAATGTGGTCTGGGTTGCTCCTTACCGGGGTTATGGACGGCTGATCATGGTGGAGAGTACTGACAACACCATATACGCTTATGGAGGCAATGAGGAGACCTTTGTGAATGTGGGGGACAGAATTGAACCAGGCACTGTTATCGGCAAGCTGGGACTTCATCCGGTAGAAAAGAAGGCAAAAGTCTTTTTCTTTGTCTATAAAAACGGAAAAGCTCTTGATATGGTGCCCGAGGCCTTTGGAACCCGGTATCACATTTCGGAGGATAAACGGGCTT
>CAYMWV010000225.1:0-4893 GCA_964394395.1 uncultured Sediminispirochaeta sp. | reverse complement strand
AAGGGGGGCTGCTTCTCTGGATGGCTCCCCGGAATTACTGATGGAGGCGAAACGGATGGGCTTGAGCGATCGTCGGATTTCTCAACTCCTGCAACTTGACGCATCCCAGGGGGAAGGGGTGATAAGCTCCTTAAGGGAATCCTTGCACCTGGAGCCATGCTTTCATCTGGTAGATACCTGTGCGGGGGAGTTTCCGGCCCGGACCCCTTACTGCTACTCCACCTGGGGTGAGGGCGATGAACTGAGCCCCCTGGTGGGGGGGGAGGATAGGGTTCTGATCCTTGCCTCGGGACCAAACAGGATCGGCCAGGGGCTTGAGTTTGATACCTGCTGCACCATGGCCTCTCAGGCGTGGCGGAACCGGGGTGTCAAAACAATTATGGTCAACGCCAATCCGGAGACGGTCTCCACCGATTACAACAGCTCCGATCGGCTCTACCTGGAGCCTCTGACGGTGGAGCACGTGCTTGGAATCATGAAAAAAGAGCATATCCGGAAGGTGGCGGTTCAGCTGGGTGGGCAGACTCCCCTCAACCTGGCCTCGGAACTTGAAGCAAGTGGTGCCGAAATTGTGGGAACATCCATTGCAGCTATTAATAGAGCCGAGGGACGGGGGAGTTTTTCAAGCCTGGTGCAGGATTTAGGCCTCCGGCAGCCTGAAAACAGAAGCGCCACCAGTAGAGCGGAAATTCGGGAAGCGGTGGAGGAGATGGGGTTTCCCTTGCTCCTGCGACCTTCCTTTGTCCTGGGTGGAAAAAGTATGGTGATTCTCTGGAAGATGGAGGAGCTGGATCAGTTTCTGGATACCACTCCTTTGGTGACTCCTGACCGGCCCGTCCTGGTGGACCGCTTTCTTGAAGACGCCTTTGAATATGATCTTGACGGGGTAAGTGACGGGGAGAACCTCTACATTGGGGGGATTATGCAGCATATTGAAGCTGCGGGGGTCCATTCCGGTGATTCTGCAGCTGTTTTCCCCCCCTGGAAAGAGCATCCCGGGCTCCATGGAAAGATGGCAAACTCAGCCCTCTCGATAGCCCGGGAATTGGGGATCAAGGGGTTTCTCAATATCCAGTTTGCTTTCCGGGATGGGGAACTCTACATCCTGGAGGTAAACCCGAGAGCATCCAGGACCATCCCCTTCCTCTCCAAAGTTTCCGGGGTCGATCTTGTGGAACTCGCCGTACGGGTCTGGGGCGGTGAAAGGTTGGCGGATATGGATAGCGGAGAGGGGAAGCCTCTGATCGGCCCATCCGGCATCGGGGAGGGTCAGTGCCGCTATGGCTGGGCGGTGAAGGAGGCTGTTTTTTCAGGAGATCGTTTTCCCGATTTCGATCCCCTCCTGGGGCCGGAGATGCGCTCTACAGGAGAGGTTGCAGGACTGGGGAAGAGCTTCGGTGAAGCCTTCGCAAAGGCCCAGATTGCAGCGGGGAACCGGCTTCCGATAAAAGGAAGGCTCTTTGTTTCGGTAAATCGCCGGGACAGAGAGTCCATCCTGCCCACGGTGCGGAACCTGAAAACCCTGGGCTTTGAAATTACCGCCAGTCGGGGGACAGCTGCCTTCCTTTTCGAACATGGAATCTTCTGTGAAGTGGTGCAGAAGGTGGCAGAGGGCCATCCAAACATTGTGGACCATCTGAAAAGCGGCCGGATCGACCTGGTTATCAATACCCCCATGGGAAGCAATGCAAAGGCGGGGGATGATGAAATCCGAAGTGTGGTGATGCGTTCCGGGATTCCTTACACCACCACTACCAGTGCGGCACAGGCAGCGGTGGAAGCAATTCGCCATCTGAAAGCAGGAGGGCTCAAGCCTGTTCGTCTGTAGTACTTCAGCAATTCTCAATGTGGTAAAATAACCTGTTTTATGGAGTTTCCACGAGGCACACATGGTGGTACAATGTTGTATGGACCGGGTTTTCAACTGGAACGATGAAAAGAATGCACTTCTAATCAAAGATAGAGGAATATCCTTTGAGGAAGTTGTCTTTTACATCAATAATGGAGCTCTTCTTGATGAAATTGAGCATCCTAATAGAGAAAAGTATCCAAATCAGATGATTTATGTTATTCAGGCTAGTGACTATGTATATTTAGTCCCTTATGTTGAAAATGGGGATGAAATATTCTTGAAGACGATCATCCCCAGTAGGAAGGCAAGGAAGCAATACAAAGGAGGCTCTCAATGAACCTTGATGAATATGAAAAGGAAATTCTTGAAGGGTATGAAGCAGGAAAGGCTGAATCTGTTGGTATCAACAAAGAAAAAGAAGAGTATCTGGCGGAAGTGGCTGCAAACACCTTGATAAAAAATAGAAGGGTAAATATTCGATTATCCGAACATGATCTTCATGCAATACAAAGGAAGGCCCTTCAAGAGGGCTTGCCATATCAAACACTGATATCAAGTCTGATTCATAGATACACCACTGGCTTGCTTGTAGACAAGTCCAGAAATGCTTCTTGACGTTGGACTGTACAGGTTGGAGATTAAATCATGCAACACCGCTTAAACCTCGTAGATGACTTTGTTCGGCTTTTAATCGAGGGTGATCTGGTGAATTGCCGTAATATCGTTAGTGAATATGAGCAGGGGGAAGGTGACTTTGTTGTTCTTTATGAAGATTTGTTCAGGACCTCTCTCTACAGAATAGGTCATTTATGGGAGAATTGTAAAATCTCTGTTGCCACAGAGCATCTGGCAACCTCTATTACCCAGTCAATCCTGAATACCGTCTATCGGGGGATTGAGATGCAGGAGAGTACTCTGTTATTGAGGATAATGGCTGTGGGCTGCCGGAAGAGCTGGATGTTGAGCATGCTGACGGCTACGGCCTGATGCTTATCCCGCTACTGGTTAGGCAGCTGAAGGGCCGAATTCGTTTTGAACGGGTAGACGGAACGAGAGTGACCTTTTCATTCCCGCTTCATGGAGAATAAATTGAGAATAATGGGTAGTGAACCGTTTCAATACCCATCCTTTTTCCTCTAGTAGCTTGGCAAATTCTTTACCAGAAACTGCTTTCAAACAGCAATCTCCATTATCCTGTCATTATTGGTCAATTTGATGTCCTGGATATCAACAGACAAGCATCCTTCGACTGCTTCATAGATGTTTTTTAAGAGCTCATCAAATGTTTCGCCCTGAGTAGCGCAGCCTGGTATTGATGGAACCTCTGCCCAGAAACCGCCTTCGTCTGCTTCATGAATAATAGTTTTCAGTTTCATGCTAATACCTCCACAGCACAGATATTTACCGCCATCTAAAACCATACAGCAGCCATCCATAATAGACAAGTGCGGGGATACCGTAGTCGCTTTATATCAACCTCACCATCTGTTCCTTCACCGATCTCCAGAAACCGACTGGCAGCTTATCCATGATCCGGGAAAACTCTTCAGGGGTGTAGACCAGAATATCCATCTGTGGGCCCAAATCGTAAAGGTCGGCAGAGCTCTCTTCATCCCGGGCATCAAGCTTCTTCATGCCGAAAGCTCCCCCTCTTCAAGGAAACTGTAGTAGCCCTCTCCGGTAAAGATGATGTGATCTAAAAGAGGCACTCCGAGGATTTCTCCGGACCGACGAACTCGTTGGGTCACTTCGTGATCCTCCATGCTCGGCTGCAGGGTCCCGGAGGGGTGATTATGGGAGCAGATGATGGCAGCTGCCCGGTCGGTCAAGGCGCCGACGAAGACTTCTCTGGGATGAACTAATGTTTTATTCACCAAGCCCACCGACACAATCCTCAGCTTGATCACCTCGTGGGCCCCGTTCAGGCTGATGGAGATGAACTGCTCCTGGGGTCGGTCGGCCAGATGGCGAACCAGGGGGAGAATGTCCGAGGGGTTGCTGATCTTTCGTTTCCCGGGAACAAAGCGGCGCCGGGAAAACTCCAGGGCCGCTGATATGAGGCTCGCCTTGGCCAGTCCGATACCGCATATTGCCTGTATCGATTCCGGCTCCGGATTTGGCCCGGTGCGATCTATCAGCCGCAGCAGCTCCTCTGCTACCTGATGAACTCCCTGGCCCTTCACTCCCGATCCGATAATGATTGAGAGGAGCTCCCGATCCGAGAGGGCAGCGGAGCCCATCTGGGCCAGCCGTTCCCGGGGCCGGTCCGCTTTGGGAAGATCGATTATGGAGATTGCCTTTTCATGTACCTTCATCATTGCCTCCTTGGTCTCTATTTCTATTAATACCGAAAAGAGCACGGATGAATGATGTTTTGTGGGAAAAACAGTACAGGAACCGCTATTGTGTTGGCTTTTTACACGGTACGGCGGCAGTCACTTCAGTTCGTTCTTCTGTCAGTAGCTCAAGAGTTGTAGAATCGGATCGTAAACAGCGGCTGAGGTTTTCGTTGAATCTCAATTGTGCCCTGTAGCTGTGCAACAAGAGCTGAGACAAGTTGCAGTCCCAGTCCACGGGGGTTTTCCATGTCCGTGTCCTCGGGGAACGGCTGACCGCTATTGGAGATTGTCAGGACGTACTGCCTGGTTGCGGGATCTTCTTCCAGAGCCACCATGAAGCAGGCATCCTCCTCTGCGGTGAATCCATGCTGGAGCGCATTGGTGGCGATCTCGTTTATGATAAGCCCCAGAGGAACTGCAGTTTTCGTTTGCACCGATATATCGGAGATGTCGCTCTCTATGGTGACCTGTTGGCTCGCAGTGGAGTGGAAGACGCTTGAAAGGATATCGGCCACGAGGCTCTTGAGGCTCATATGGCTGATATCATCACTCGCCTGAAGGGATTCATGCACTTTTGCAATAGCAGTGACCTGGTTACGGACATCGGATAAGTCTATCCCGCCACCGAGAATTGAAGCCTTCAGGTCGATAAGGGAGGAGACCATAAAAAGGTTGTGCTTGACCCGGTGATTGAGTTCCTGC
>CAYMWV010000224.1:0-4895 GCA_964394395.1 uncultured Sediminispirochaeta sp. | reverse complement strand
CCAACAGCGGGCCCAACACAAACGGAAGTCAATTCTTCATTAACCTGGCAGATACCCCCTGGCTAACGGGTAAACACACCGTTTTCGGCCGGGTTGTAGAGGGGATGGATATTGTAGAGAAGATCGGTTCGGCAGAAACCGACGGATCGAATAAGCCGAAGGAACCGGTGATCATAGAATCGATTAGATCGGGGAACTGATCTACCAAGCAGCCACCGGTTTTTCCGGTGGCCAGCTACTTCCCTTCAAAGGATCCGGATTTCTGCCGATAAGGTAAAGGGAGGAGTCCGGATTGGAATCTAAAGAAATGAGAGATCTACTGCATCAGGCTGCCGAGAAGGATCGGTGGGAGATGACTGCGGCGCAAAAAAGCAGGCGTCAGCGAAAGAGGATATACTTTTTTCGTCATTCCATTGATTCGGTCCCTTTCAAAGTGGCCCTCTTCCTCCTCTTTCTCATCTTTACCTCCATGGCGGGGATTCTCACCTTTGAGTTATCGAAGAACGACGCTTTTGCAAACGCCTGGGATGCCTTTTGGTACGCAGTGGTTACCGTAACCACTGTTGGCTATGGAGACAAAACGCCCATTACTGTGGGGGGGCGTATTGTTGGCCTCCTGCTTATGGGCATGGGAGTTGTGTTGGTTGCGGCTATCACCGGACAGATTGCCTCATTCCTGGTGGATCAGCAAATGAAAAGGAGGGAAGGTTTGATCAGCCTGAAAAAGATAGAGAACCATTTCATCATCTGTGGTTGGAGGAAGGAGCTGGAGAAGGTGATCGAAGGTATCCTTCTGGTCAACCCCGACCTTGATCCCACCGGTATTGTACTGATAAACACCATCGGACCGGATACCATGCAGCCTATTCTTGGCAACCCCGCCTTTAAAGGAATCAACTATATCAAGGGTGATTACATCGAGGAGGATACCCTAAAGCGGGCCAATATAAAGGAGGCCCGGCGGATCATGCTCCTGGCTGATCAGAGTCAGGACTACTCCCTGCAGGAGGTGGATTCCCGAACCGTCATGGCGGTTCTGACCATTGAATCAATCTCCCGGAGGATCTATGTCTGCGCCGAGCTTTTAGACGGGAAGTTCGAGAAATACCTGCGTCTGGCAAACTGTGACGAGATTATCCTGAGCAGGGAGTACTCAAAACTTATCATCGCCAATGCCTCCAGCGCCTCCGGCATGAGCCACATCGTCTCGGACCTGCTTGCCACCGGCAGCCAGGGGGGGCTTAAATCGAAAGAGATCCCCTCAGATTTCTATGGGAAACAATTTGGAGAACTGTGTGATTTTTATCGGGACCACTTCGGCAGCATCGTAATCGGCTTGATGGAAAATACCGGAAACTTCTACGCCCGAAAAAGGGAAGCTTTGAGCGAAGCGCAGATGACCCCGGATATCAGCAAGCTGGTTACCAACCTGCAGGCGGTAAAAGCGCTGGTTCCCAATAGATCGGTACTCAACCCCGGGAAGGAGTATGTGATCAAAAAGAACTCCCGGGCCATTATGGTGGAACTATCCGCAGAAAAAGAGGAAGCGGTATGAATGAACGGGAACGACTGGAAAAGATAGCCCTCTTTGCCGAGTTCGCCGACCGTCCCGGCATGCTGGATAAGATTCTCTCAGTGACAAGCACCATCAAGGCTAAGGCGGGGGAAGTGATCATCAAAGAGGGAGATACAGGAGATACCCTTTTTATCATGCTAAAAGGGAGCGTCCAGATTCAGAAAACCACCCTTCAGCAGGAGCCCTACACAGTTGTTATTCTAAAGGACTTTATGAACATCTATTTTGGTGAACTTGCCCTTATCGATAACGACCGGCGTTCAGCTACGGTGGTGGCGGAAAGTGACTGCGAACTCCTTTGTCTTAAGCGGAAAGATTTTCACGACCTTTGTGAGGAGAACTACGAGTTGGGTTTCCGGGTAACCATGCAAATTGCTAAAAAACTCTCCACTAGCGTTCGCAAGATGAACCAGGATGTAATTACCCTCTTTGAAGCTCTGGTTGCGGAGGTTGAGGGGGAAGAGCAGCTCTAAGCAGACCTTTCCTGTAGAGCAGATACAGCGAAGTTGGCCGGAAATTATGGCCAGGATGTGCTATAATAGGGAAAGGAGGTAGGATATGAAGAGCTTTGGTTTGAGAAAAAATCTTGTTCTGCTTATTGTCTTTCTCGTTTTTACAGTTATGATGCCCATTACCCTGGCAGCCCAGGCCAGTTATGTAGATGTGGGGATCAATGTGCCTTTTTACTGGGGTTTGGGGACAACAGAAATCAACAATGATGATATCAGCGGTGCTATTGATTATATCTTCCCCGTTCCCGATTTGACCTGGGGAATGATGTTTGGAAAGGGGCCGGTAAAGATTGGCGGCGGATTACGCTTTTTTACCATTATTTTGGAAAGCCTCGCCTATCCGGAGTTTCTGGTCCGGGCGGAGTTTGATCCCCTGGTACTGCGGGCGGGGATTGGGGGCGGCGCCTTCCTCCTCTTTGGTCTCTGGAACGACGTAGCAATCGAAAATATCTGGCTGCTGGAAGCTACCGCAGCTTACAAGGTGAACGACTGGTTTCAGCTTGGATTGGGCACAACCGTTTTGTATTTAGCTTCAGATAACGATGCACTCTCCGGGGGATACGCCTATGTACCCTATGTTTTTGGACGATTTGCCTTGGGGGGTGAATAAATCGGCCTCTAACAGCGGTTAAAGCGGTTTTCTAATCAAATACTAATTGAAAAATTGTTTAAAACATATGTATAGTTGAAATATGACTGTTCATTCAATACCAGATAGCGGGAATGATCTTGATATCGAGCTGAAAGGCCGGGTCCGTTATTTAAGGAGGGGGGTGCAGTTCCTTCTTGCTTTCTTTCTTCTGGCAGGAGGAGCCACAACCCTCTTTACGGGAAATCTTCTTTTCGGGGTTCCGGTTTTTCTTCTAAATATCCTTCTTCTTACTGCTCTGGTTCTCATCAAAAAGGGGCATTATTCTCTGGCAAGTTTGCTTACTATTCTTGATGTTTTTATCAATGTGAACCTGGTCATCTATGCTATGGAGTATCATCACTATCTTGAACTCTACCGCTACCTCACCTTTATGACTGCCCTCATGCTGATTACCCTGCTGGTGAGTTTTGAGAGACGACAAGTACAGGTTATTGGCCTTCTCAACCTGATATCCTTCAACCTCGCCTTTTGGATTCGGGTCCGGCCCAGAGTCGACCAACTGGAAGGTGAAGTGTTATCTGTCTATATTGCCGGAAACTTGACACTTTTTGTTGTTGCTCTTCTTGCTGTTGCCGCATTTACCTTCTCTCGGGATATGGTAACTGAGGCGGAACATAGTGCAAGGAAAAACAGAAAGCGGTATCGATTGATAAAAGAGGCTTTTGATTCTGTGGCGGCTAATCTCAGGATAGGGGAGGAGATTGAGCAGGAGTCAGGCCGGTCCAAAAAGGCCCTTCTTACGCTTGGCGAACTTGGAGAAAATATAAAAGGTGAGGTCCTTCAACTGCATGATGAAGTAGAAGCTTCCGATTCGGTGGCTGTTGAATTGCGGGATGCTGCTAATGAATTGAACCGTACAGTACAGCATCAGCAGGAGATTGTGAATTCTACAGGAGAAGCAGTTTCCGATGTTACAAAGACCCTCGCAACGCTACAAACCCTTTCCCGGGATAACAGAAGCCGTCTCCTTGATTTGGTAGATCAAACTGATAGAAAGGGCTCCGAGGTCTCCCAATCCCTGAATGTACTGGATCGACTTATCACCTCTTCAAAAAAGACGGTTGAGCAGGTTGCCATGATCGAAGATATTGCGGCCAGAACTAATCTGCTCTCAATGAATGCCGCCGTAGTTGCTGCTCGCGCAGGAGAGGCTGGAAAGGGCTTTGCGGTAGTTACCAGTGAGATAAAACGGCTTTCGGAGGAGACCAATAATAATACTGCAAGAATAATGGTTGACCTGGAGGAGAGTGAGATGCTCCTCAGTCAGGCTGGTGAAGCTTCGGAGATGATTTCTTCCCTTTTCAAGTCGATTCGGGGAGAATTAGGTGATGTTTCACAGGAATTGGAGAAGATGACAGATTCCGTACAGGCGGTGGATGATCGTATTTCGGTAATATCCAGGGGGACTGAAAAGCTCCTGGAAGCTTCAACACTTTCTGCGAAAGGGGCCAGGCAGTTGGAAACAGCGGTTGGAAGGGAACAGGAGACAGCGCACAGGGTGCGGAGTGCCGCAGATTCGGTTAACCAGGGAATCTCCTCTCTGAAAGAAATGATACAAGAGTTGCAAGCATCTGGCAGTAGAATTAATCAAGCTGGCAAGCGGAACAGAAGAGCCCTGGATCAGCTTTATACCGTTTTTTCCGGAGAGACCATCAATGGCTAAGGAAAAAAAGGATTCCATGATTCTGGTAGCTGAAGATGAGGGGATAAACAGACTCTATATTACCTCCCTCCTTAAAAAGCATAGCTATTCCCATATAGATGCAGAAAATGGCAGAATTGCTGTTGATCTTTATAAAGATAAGGATATTTCTCTGATTCTCATGGATGTGAGTATGCCCGAACTTGATGGCATGGATGCCGCCAGGGAGATTCGCCGGTATGAAGAGGAGGCAGGTAAGAAACGGGTCCCCATCATCGCCCTGACCGCCCACGCCTACAGGGAAGATATGGATCGTTGTTCAGAGGCTGGTATGGACGCTGTTCTTTCAAAACCCTACGCAGAGCAGCAGATTATTGAACTTATCAGAAAAATGCTTATGAAGGATGGGCAATAAGTTCTGCGTCATATCCGGCTTCATTGTATACTCCTCCTTATTACCAAGCGAACGAGAGGAGCAGAACCGACTGGTCGGTTCTATTCCCGAGTGAGCGC
>CAYMWV010000223.1:0-4898 GCA_964394395.1 uncultured Sediminispirochaeta sp. | reverse complement strand
TTCACTCCAACTCAATCCATAGTACACCAGCATATAGAAATTTTTTCTATATGCTGGTTGTATTTCCCTGCACAATTTCTGGCCCTTTTTTGTGCATATCGGAGTCATGGGACCAGGCCTTTCTAATCATCGCCAGGGGGAAGCATGAGCAAAAGCGACACCGGCAATAAGCGACCAGTTGCTTCTGCTCCTCTCGTTCGCTTGGGAATAAACGACCACCGGCCTCTGGTCGCTGTCGGTGGTCGTGTGTTGAAAAAGACGGTTCAACCAGAGCCTGAATTCAGTTGCCCCCATATTTATTCCACCACCAGACAGACTGTGTGAAAAGTAATGTTTTCCGTATAACTATGCAGAAAAATGCGCTGCGGTTGTGGATAAAATCGTTGTGAAAAGGCTTAAATTTGCATATATAAGCATTGGATCTGAGTTTTCACACAGCCTGAGATGCGGTGGTTTTCTTTTACAATAAACCCTTTTTTCACTTAGGGCTAACATTCTTCTAACATTTCTTTTTTATGGTATCATCATAACCGGAACATACGTTGGTGGAGAATATTAGAAAATCAGCGATCCCGGCACTGGAACCTCGTCTAACAAAAGAAGAGGGCAGTGTGTGCGGAATTGAATCGTTAATTGATTGATCTCCATCTGCATTCCACTCTCCCACCCTTCATACCATTGCAATTCACTTGGCGGGGCTTCCAATCACCTTCGAACCAACGGTTCCCTAGGAACCTGGTAAATCATATGGAAAAGGAGAAAAGGAATGAAAAGCAAGAGGGTATTGATGGCCGCACTTCTGGTACTGGTGGCTACTCTGGCCAGTGCAGGGGGCAACAAAGAAGCCCAAAGCGAAATGGGACCGGTAGAACTGACAATGTACTACCCCATCGCAGTGGGAGGGCCGCTAACTTCGGTGATCGATGGAATGGTGGAAGATTTTATGGTGGAAAATCCGGACGTCAAGGTGGAAGCAATCTATGCCGGAAATTACAACGATGCAAGAATAAAGGCCCTGACCGCCCTGGAATCAGGGGAATCGGCACAGCTATCAGTTCTTTTCTCCATCGACCTCTATGATTTGATAGAGCAGGACGCAATCGTTGCCTTTGACGATGTGGTGAAAACCGATGAAGAGCGACAGTGGCTAAACTCTTTCTATCCGGCCCTTATGGAAAACGGCCGAACCGGCGGTAAAACCTGGGGCATCCCGTTCCAACGTTCAACGATCGTAATGTACTACAACAAAGATGCTTTTCGTGAAGCCGGGCTTGATCCCGAAAATCCCCCTGCGGATTGGAAGCAGTTGGTCTCTTCTGCTTCGGCCCTTACCAAACCGGATGGAAGCCGCTGGGGTATAATGATTCCTTCCACCGGTTATCCTTACTGGATGTTCGGCGCTCTGACTATGCAAAACGGACAGGTTCTCATGAACCCCAACGGCACAGAAACCTATTTTGATGACCCTGCGGTAGTGGATGCTCTCGAGTTCTGGCGGGATCTCAGCGTACAACACAAGGTAATGCCCGAAGGGACGGTCGAATGGGGAACACTCCGTCAACAATTCCTTGAAGGAACAACAGCAATGATGTGGCACTCCACTGGAAATCTCACAGCTGTAAAAGAGAACGCTCCTTTCGACTTTGGAGTAGCTATGCTTCCAGCATCAGCTCGACGGGGGTCACCTACCGGAGGCGGAAACTTCTACATCTTTAAAAAGACTTCAGAGACGGAAAGGCATGCGGCAATGCGCCTTATCCGCTTCATGACCAGTCCCGAACGTTCTGCTCAGTGGAGTATCCGTACAGGATACATGGGTATTAGTCCGGAGGCTTACGAAACTGAAGCTCTTTCAAACTATGTAAATCAGTTTCCCCCGGCCCGGGTAGCAAGAGATCAGCTTGATTATGCCACCGCAGAGCTATCCACCTACCAGACCGGCCGGATTCGAAAGGTTCTGGACGATGCAATCCAGGCTGCCCTTACCGGTCAGAAGAGTCCAAAAGAAGCTCTAGAAGCAGCCCAGGCCGAGGCCGAACGGCTCCTTCGTCCTTACCGTTAAGGGGCAAAGACTACATGACTCGTAGTCAACGGACGTTGTGGGGGTGGCTGCTGCTTGCCCCCGCTGCGTCAATTCTGCTTCTCTTCACCCACTGGCCGACAGCGGCGACAATCCTGTCGTCGCTTTTCCGACCTGCAACGGCGGTTCGCCCCGCCCGCTTCCTGGGGGTCGAAAACTATCTATACCTGGTTGGGGATCCCATCTTCTTGAAAGCGTTAAGCAACAACCTCTTATACGCCCTCGGATCGGTGGTTCCTTCCATGACTCTTGCAATTATGATGGCCTTGTGGGTAAACCGCAAAATCTCGGAGCGGGACTTTTTACGGCTGGCCTACTTTACTCCCACCATTCTTCCTATGGTTGCAGCAGCAAACATCTGGCTCTTCTTCTATACTCCCGAAATTGGCCTGCTAAACCGGGTCCTTGCGGTTTTTAATCTCCCGGGTCAAAACTGGTTGGGGAATCCCGATACAGCCCTCTATGCGATTATAGTGCTCAATGTTTGGAAAGATGCGGGCTTTTTTATGCTTTTCTACCTTGCGGGACTACAGGCAATTCCAGCTGATCTTAATGAAGCCGCTCTCATCGAAGGTGCAGGACCATGGCAACGGTTTTGGAATGTCACCTTCCCCCTGCTTGCACCGACAACCCTTTTCGTCCTTATCAACGCAGTGATCAATGCATTCAAAGGGGTGGACCAACTTTTCATCCTCACAAAAGGGGGACCAAACAATGCAACAAACCTGATCCTGTACTACATTTATGAAACAGCCTTTTCCTTCTTCGATACCTCCTATGCGGGAGCTCTTACGGTGGTATTGCTTGCTATTCTCGCCGCCCTTGCCTATCTCAAAATGCATTACCTTGACGGGAAGGTACATTACCAATGATCATACAATGTTCCTACTGGAATATGGTTCGCTCCCTGATAAGTCGCTTTTTTGCCCTCTTCGTCGCCGTGATTTGGATCGTTCCACTAATATACGCCTTCTGGGCGGCAATCCATCCTTCCGAATACATGACCCGATTTTCTCTAACGGCTCCGCTGACAATATCCCAGTTCACAGAAGCGTGGACCTACGCTCCCTTTCCTCGATACCTTTTCAATACCGTTCTTCTGGTACTGGGTCTTTTAGCTGCTCAGTTTATCCTAGGAACACCAGCAGGATTTGCCTTTGCCCGTTTTGATTTTGCTGGCAGCAGGATCGCTTTCGGCTTTGTGCTGGTGCAGCTGATGATCACTCCAGAGATACTGATAGTGGAAAATTATCGCACCATGGCCAGGCTTGGCTTGGTAGATTCGATACCGGCCATCGCCCTTCCCTACGCAGCGAGTGCCTTTGGGATTTTCCTCCTTCGCCAGGCATTCAAACAGGTACCAAGAGAGCTGGAGGATGCTGCACGAATAGACGGACTGGGTTGGTTTGGAGTACTCAGACATGTTTATGTCCCCTTGTCCCGGTCCACATACCTGGCCTGGGGGCTGGTTTCGGTTAGTCGTCACTGGAACGATTTTCTCTGGCCTCTGGTTATCACAAACTCTGTGCGAACCCGACCTATTACAGTGGGAATCGCCATTTTTGCCGCTCCCGAATCAGGGGCTGACTGGGCGATGCTCTCGGCCGGAACCCTTATTGCAGTATCACCGCTCTTAATTGGATTCCTCCTCTTTCAGCGGCAATTCACCGATTCTTTTATGCGAACAGGAATAAAGTAGGGATAATGACATTAGCAGACAGTAAAGGAAATGTTACAAAAAGGGCTCGTTCCAGAGCGCTACAGTACTCATCGAAACCGCATCTGCCCCTGCATCGAGGGCAGAAAATGCCTCTTCACGAGTGCGGATTAAGCCTGCAGCGATAATCGGTAGATGCACTGCTTCCTTCACCTCCGCAATAGGCCCAGGGGCCAATCCGGGCATCAGCTCTACGGCCGTAGGAGCATTTTCAAGGATTGAGTCGATAGATGCCCGAAGCGATGTGCTATCTATGAGAAAGAGTCGCTGGATTGCGGGAACACCCAGTTTTCTCGCCGCCCGGATCGTTCCACCTTTTGTCGAAACGATCCCCCAAGGGCGGATAAAATCCCGAAGAAAGGAAATTGCCTCCCGATCCCCTGATAAACCCTTCACCAGATCTGCATGAATCAGAATTGGCTTTTGTTCCCGAAAGGTTTGAAACTCCGGCCGAACAAGCCATGTCAGGGAGACATTCATCACCAAAACCATGGCCGCATCGCTCTCCATTGCTTCGGCCATTTTATCCTCCCTGGATGCGGCAATCACTCGGCTGTGTTCAAAAAACGGTAGGATAGAATATTCAGTCTCGTCCATAGACAGAACCATAGGGGAATAGATCAATTAGTTCAAGTCCAGTAGTTCAAAGTAAGACGAGTCTATTTCGCCTCAGCTTCCCTGGGCATTCTCCCGAATTCTTGCATTAGCTTTTTGAATTCGGTCAACTAGCTTCCGTATCCGTTTCTGACTTGTTTCGGCAACATCCTTGGTAAGGCCACCATCCTGGGCAGGATTCAACTTAAGATTGTTAAGCCGCCGATTCCACCATTTTATGTCCAGCTGTAGCTTCTCAATTGCTCCCCGATGCGCCTGGGCTCCATCCTTTTCTACCATGGTCACCAGCCGATCAGTCGCTTCGGCAAAAAGAGATAGTTCCTTTACCACTCCTATCAGTTGATCCTGGGTGGAGATAATCTCTTTCGACTCTCCTTTCATCCCCCCATTACTGTTGCTTGCACAGGATGAGAAAAGAAAAAGAACCATAATCGCTGTTAAAAAGAATAATCTTGATTTCATACCTAATATTCTACACACTTATTT
>CAYMWV010000222.1:0-4916 GCA_964394395.1 uncultured Sediminispirochaeta sp. | reverse complement strand
CAGGGGGATTCCGATTCTTGCGGTAAATCTTGGAAGATTCGGATTTCTCACCGAGATAAGTGGGGACGAATGGTCAGATGCTTTTAACGGATATCGTTGCGGTGACCTGGGTTTGTCCCGGAGGATCATGCTGAAGGTTATGGTAGAACGGGATGGGAAAAAAATTGAGAGCGTCAGTGGACTCAATGATGCTGTCATAAGCGCAAACGGTATTTCCAAGATTGTGGAACTCGGTTTAACCCTTAACCGGACCGATCTCGGCAGATATAGGGCGGATGGAATCATCATTGCAACCCCAACAGGATCTACCGCCTATAGTGTTGCTGCTGGTGGGCCTATCCTGGATCCGGAGATGGAGGCGATTATCATTAATCCCATCTGTCCCTTCACCCTCTCAAACAGGCCGATTGTTGTTTCCGGTAATGATGTGGTGCGAATTGATGTACGGGACAACCAACGGGCCAATGTTATCCTTTCCATTGATGGACAGGAGGTGTTTCCCCTCCAGGCGGGAGACACCGTTATCCTGGAAAAAAGCCACAGCAAAACACTTCTGGTACGGTCGGATCGTCGTAACTTTTATGAGGTTTTACGATCCAAGCTGAACTGGTCGGGAGGTCCGGATGCTTGAGTCGTTAACGATTCGGAATTACGCTCTCATCAAGTCGCTGCAGGTGGATTTTCCCAGCGGTTTGACGGTTCTCTCTGGTGAAACCGGAGCGGGGAAGTCCATTCTCATTGGCGCCCTCTCGCTGCTTCTCGGGGAGAAGGGAGAGAGTGATACGATCCGGACCGGTAGCGATGAGGCGGAGGTTTCTGCCTTTCTTCGGGTCGATTCCTGCAACCAGGCTCTTCTTTGGCTTTCTGAGCGAGAGATTGAACCTGAAGATGGTTCTATTCTATTAAGACGTATTATCAAGCGCAGTGGAAGAGGTAGTGCCTATATTCAGTCTGTTCCAGCCACAAGAAAAGATTTGCAGGAATTAACCGGCTTCCTCTTCGACCTCCATGGTCAACATGAACATCAATCCCTTTTCTCTATCGATAATCATCGCAGCTTACTCGACCGGTTTGGAGATACTGAAGAGCTGAACTCCCGGGTCTCGACTCTTTTTACCAATCTTTCTGCCCTGAAGAGAGAGCTGGAGGATCTTAAAAGCGGTGAAGAGGAACTTGTCAGGCAGAAGGAGCTTCTTGAATTTGCGATACAGGAGATTGATAACGCAAAGCTCTCTGATGGAGAAGAGGAGGAGCTTCAAAAAGAGCGGAAACTCTTGAATCAGGGTGAACGGCTCTTCACCCTGCTGGACAAATGTCATGAACTTCTTGGGGAGGCCAAAGGGGGAGCTCTTTCATTGATCCGAGAGGCAATGCAGAGTGCGGCGGAACTTTCTGGCATAGATGAGAGGCTGGAGGGGCAGAGGCAGAGAATAGAAAATGGATTCTACGAACTTGAAGATGTGGATGAAACCTTAAGTCGACATCTTCACGGGGTGGATTTTAGCCCGGAACGGCTCGACCAATGCGAGGAGCGGCTTCAATCTATTCACCGGCTGGAGAAAAAATATGGAGCAACCATAAAGGATGTTCTCGCTTACCGGGATCAGGCATCGGAAAAGCTTGAGGCCTATGAATCCCGGGATGAGACGATTGAGAAACTGCAAAATCGTATTAAAGAAGCAGAACAGGAACTGATGCTTGCTGCCAGGGAGCTCTCCAAGGGAAGAAAGGAAGCTTCTCTCACCCTCCAGGAGAGTATCCGGGAGACCCTTTCTGCTCTTGGTATGCCGAAGGTACGCTTTGTTGTCGCTGTCACTTACCGGGAGGGGCGGAATGGAAAGCCTTCCTGTGGGCCCAACGGTTTTGACCGTATTGAGTTCCTCATCAGTCCGAATCCTGGAGAGCCGGAACGGCCCTTGAAAAATATCGCCTCCGGGGGTGAGCTTTCCCGGGTGATGCTAGCTATTAAGAGCGCTCTTGCTGGGAACGATGAGGTGGAAAGCCTCATTTTTGACGAGATTGATACAGGCATTGGAGGAGAGGTCGCCGTTGCTGTGGCGGAATATCTTTCCCGATTAGGGAAGAAAAAGCAGGTCCTCTGCATAACACATCTTGCTTCAATAGCGGTTCGTGCCGATAATCATATAGTGGTAGAGAAGCGTGAGCGAGACGGAAGGAGCGAGACCCATATTCGAATGATCGCTGATGCGGATCGTGCGCCGGAGATAGCCAGAATGTTATCAGGTACAAGCGGTGGGGATGCATCTTTAGAGCATGCCCGGAAGCTGCTTGAACAGGCCGGTCATTTCCGGAGAGATGCAAAAGGAGCTGCTGGTGGGAAAGGTTAGCGGAGAGGCCAAACGGCAATATTTTGAAAAAATAAAAGCTCACAAGACAACAGTAGATCAGATCCTGCAGCGGGAAAAGAATCTTCTTCAGATTGTTGAAAACGATGATCAGGGAAAGGGTTTCAAGATCCTTCGCCTGGCAGATGAAACCCTTAATCTGGTCTCCTACTATGTGCTGATGAACAATCTCTCCATGTCTCTGCTTGGGGTACGAAACGATGCGCTCCTGAATGATGCTCGGAAAGCTTGTTATAAGGCGATTATTCATCTGGAGGAGGTGGTAACTGCCTATCTTGATGTTCCCTATTCTGATTATGCCGAACAACTGGAAGAGATAGCTTCCTATGATGATGGAAACCGGTGGTTCATGGTTAGAAAATTGGGCTATGCAATCGATGCGGTTAAGGATGGTTTCGGAAAGAATAGCAAATGGAAATGGTCCTTTGTAGAGATTGAAGGTCGTTTTGCAACGGTGGCAAAGAATTTGCTGGACCTGAAAAATTTTGTTTCAAAGATGGATCCCCGCATCGAAGGCTATGAAAGCAGGGTGCTCCATCTTGAAATGATCAAGACTTTGCTTAAAAAATCGGCTGATGGATATCGGCAGAAGTATGAACTTTCCACCGGTAGAATCGATGATTTTAAGGTTGCCATACAATATCTTGGAGCTTTAAAGAGGCTTTTTGTGCTTCTTGGAAATACCAACGAAGCTGATTCAATAAAAAAGAAACTAGAAATTTGGAAAGCCAAGATGGAGACTGACCAAAAGAAACAGGAGAAGGCTGGTCGTTGACCGGTTGTTAATCTATGAAAAAAGGTTTGCCTAATCTTCTGTTAATTGTTTCTCTTCTTTTTGCACATCTTTTCCTTTTTCCCAAACCCGTCTCACCCCGGCTAGGGATTAAGCCGCTTTTTTTCACAGAAGCCTCTAGGGAGAGGAGGAGCGAGCTGACTGGGGATGGAACATATACCGGTGCAGGGTTTGTGTATCCATTTGTTTCCGAAACCAAAAGCGGCTTCTTTTTGCGAGACGGGAGGATTCTTTCTTCCCTTCCAAAAGATGAAGTGTTAACAATCTCCAGTTTGGGTTACGTTGCGAGACTTGGAGAGGGGGCTGATAAGGCTCAAGGCTTTTTTGATCCCAACCAGGTCTTGCGGGGCCTTCTTCCCAGCGAAGGTTTGCCTTACTTGACTGATCATGGCTTATATCACTTCTCACCGGATCGGCGAAGGGTGAAGGAATTTGCTTCCGATGGCGCTGAACTATGGAGCCATGGGTTTAACACTATTGTATCTGTTTTTGCAGATAGTGATGAATATCGTCTTTTAGGTACTGCCCAGGGAGAAGGGCTCCTTTTCGATAAAGATGGTGCTGTTTTACATCGCTTTGAACCTCCCTCTGAAGGAATCAAAGCTATCTATGGCCTTGCTATTGATGAATCGGAACGTCGAATTGCTATTCTTCATGGAGTTACGCCCCAGAAACTATCTCTCTATGAAAAAGGGAACAAGAACTGGCATATCAGCTCTGAATGGGAGCTCCCGGGACATCTCTTCAGGGAAACTGCGCTTGCCTTTCATCATGGAGGAAAAGTTCTCAGGATAGAGAGAAACGCTTATCTCCTTACCATTGATATACTGAGCCGAAACATGACCAGGTGTGACATTCCCGGGTTTTATCTTGGTGGTGGAACACTTCCTTCCCTGTCAATCTCCTACGGAGTCAATGAATCTGAAAAAGAGGCAGTGATGCTTTTAGATGAATATGGAGAGATCTTGTTTTCCCTTGATATGAAGGAAAAACCTTGGTTCTTTAATCAGGATGGGAAAACCATCTTTATTGCCTTTGATCAAGTTATTGGTGGTATGGAAATTGAAAGATATTAATGTTTCAGCACAGGACCACCGGCGGCGGCCAGAGGCCGTCGTGAGCCTCCTTGGTTGGACTAAGCAGCTGTTTCTCCCCTTTCTTCTGGCCATAACATGCTCTCAAGTTATTCCGGCCTTTCAGTGGCCCCTGCCGAATCCCGAATTGCTTACGGCTTTTGGAGAAGAAGCGGAGGGGCGGTTTTTCCCCGGAATAGCATTACAATCAGAGGAGAGCTCTGTGACAGCAGTTGAAACAGGACATCTTGTTTTGTATCAAGATAATCGGGGGAGACGAAAAAAATTGCCCAGTGGGGGGAATAACTTCCTTCTCATGGAACACGACAGGGGGATCCGCTCCTTTCTAAGGGGGCTGGAAACGATTATGCCCAAAAGCGGTCTGATTGACAGGACGACCCTTATTGGAAGGCGGCTTCCTGACAAGCCGCTTTTTCTGGAAATTCAGGATTTTGAATATGACCGACTGGTTAATCCCCTTCTATCGCTTCCCAAGCTTCTGGATGATAAGCCCCCCCGTATTCGCACTATTCTCTTGTTTAAGGATGGAGAAGAGCTTACTGCCAGAGATGGTCTATCCCTGGAACCTGGTGACTGGGAGCTTTATGTCGATCTGCTTGATGAGGGCCCCGATGTTCAAGCTGACCCTTACAGGATCTCAATCTACCTGAACGGAGAAGAGAA
>CAYMWV010000221.1:0-4939 GCA_964394395.1 uncultured Sediminispirochaeta sp. | reverse complement strand
ATTCCTTCCATCTCTTTTCCTTCCATCTCTCTCTACCTCCCTCTGTTATACTCATAAAGATTCAAGGGCAGCAACTACCCGCTGTATCACCTCATCCGGGGTGCTAGCGCCGGCGCTTACCCCCAGCTGTTTGCACTCCGCCATTTCAGGAAGAATACCCTCTTCCGTCTCGATATGCCACGCTTTAAGCCCCGCAGCAAGAGCCTTCTCATAGAGCCGTTTCGTGTTGGAACTGTTCAGCCCTCCAATCACTACCACTCCATCTACTTGCCGGCACAGCTTTTCAAGAGCCCTTTGACGCTCTTCGGTGGCGGGACAAATTGTCTTCTTCTCCTCAAAAGTAACTCCCGCCTGCAGGCAGCGCTCCTGCAAAACAAGGGATATCTCATTAAAAAGCTCCCGGGAAAAGGTTGTCTGACTTAAGAGAAAGAGCTTTTTTGAGACAACGAAGCTATCCAGATCCTCAATGATGTTGACCACATGAACATCTCTGCCATAGCTCCTTACCGCTGCCACCTCCCCATGGGAGTGGTCCCCGGCAAGAACAATCTGCCACCCGTCAGAGGAATAGCGCTCCACCAGCTTTTCTGATCTGATTACCCTCGGGCAGGTACCATCAATTACCAGTGCCCGCCGGGCAAGAAGCTCTTCCTTCACCCTCCTGGGTACACCATGAGCCCGGATCACGAGCTGCAAATCCGGCTCAGCCTCCTCCACCCGGTTCAGGGTAGCTATTCCCTTCCTTTTAAACTCCTGCAGCACACTTTTATTGTGAATCAGTGGTCCAAAGGTGGCGGTCCTGCCCTTTATTGCGCAGCTTTTCACCTGCTCAATTGCCCGCCTCACCCCAAAACAGAAGCCAAGGGTATCAGCTAATACAATTTCTCGCTTCTTCATTACTCTGTAATATATACAAAAAAGGCCCCCTTCGTCAGAAGAGAGCCGCAGGATCACAAAAAAGATAGATTATTTTTTTCGTTTATTCCCTCGTTTACCCCTGAGCTTCCGCTCTACCTTGGGAATCTCTTTTGGAGCCAAAGAACCATCTTTAGAGCTGGCTGATGGAGGGGTCTCCACAGTATCGGCAACAAGCTTTTTAGACGCCCCAAAGCGCTCCGGATCCTTTTCAGCCCGCCGCTTTTCTGAGGCTCTGGTCCAGGCAAGAAGAACAGGACTGGCAATAAAGATCGATGAGTAGGTACCCACAATGATACCAACAATCAGGTTGAGGGCGAAATCCTTGATCGCTCCGGTACCGAAGAGAAAGAGAGCCAACACCGCCAGAAGAGTGGTAAAACTGGTCATCAAGGTTCGACTCAATGACTGGGTAATACTGGCATCAATAATATCCTTGATCTCCCGCTCTTTCATGAGTCCCATATTCTCCCTCACCCGGTCAAAAACAACAATGGTGTCGTTCAGGGAGTAACCGACAATGGTGAGAACCGCTGCAATGGTAGTGGTGGAGACCTCCATCCGGAACACTCCAATAAAACCGAGCATAATCGCCACATCGTGAATCAGAGCAGCAATGGCAGAAACTGCAAAACCGAGCCGGAATCGGACCCAGATGTAGATCAAGATAAGAACCAGGGCCATCAAGGTGAGTCCAATCGATTGCTGGGCCAAATCCCGACTGAACCGGGGGCCTACATAATCGGACTGCTTAACTACTGTGGTGTTGGCACCAAAAGCAGCCTCCAGGGACCGGACTACCTCTCTTTCGTAGGCATCCTTCTGGGTGCCTTCAGGATCGGCGATCCTGAGCAGGAACTCCTGATCGGCCGGATCGCCAACCACCTGCACCTGGGGGTTATCAAAGCTGGTAAGGGCCGACCGGACATCATCAATGATAATGACTCTACCCGAACCATCAGCTTCAGCATTGACCACCTGACTCTCCCCGGAGAGAGAAAGGGGAAAATCGAGGCCCGTGCTGATACTATCGGGATCGGCGGAAGGGAGCAGAGCCTCGGCTTCAACGCCGTCAACCATGGAAAAGGCTGCCGCCAGGCTTGCCATATCTGCGTGTGCGGAGAGGGAAAAACGCTCTTTGCTCACCCCGGTCTCACCCCGGACTTCAATTGTTGCAATTCCCCCCTGAATGTCCAGGCTTGCATTGGCCGTACCGGTGTAACGAACATCCATTGCCGCCGGTGCAATCTGCACCCTCTGGCTCAATCCTGCCTGAAAATCGATCCCCAAGTTAAAACCGCCCAGGGAAACGACACCGGCAATACCGGCAGCAATAAGGAGAACTGAGAGAATAATCATTATATAGCGAAGTTTGCTGAATCGAATAATATTGGTCATCTTACCCTCCAGCCGATGCTCAGTTTGTTTACCTTCAGCTGCTCAATACTGAAATCGAAGATGAGCCGGGAGACAAAAAGGGCTGTAAACATGGAGCTGACAATACCGACGGCCAGGGTATTTGCAAAACCCTGTACCGGCCCGCTGCCAAGCTGGCTCAAAACCAGCGCGGCGATAAAGGTGGTGATATTGGCATCCATAATGGTCCAGAAAGCCTTCCTGAAGCCCGATCTAATTGAGGCTTCCGGGGTCTTGCCGATTCGGTACTCCTCTTTAATTCGTTCAAAGATAATAACATTGGCATCCACCGCCATACCAACGGTAAGAATAACACCTGCTATACTGGTTAGCGTCAAGGTCAGGTTAAAGGCGGATAGAATCGCTACAATGATAACCAGGTTAAGGATCAGAGCGATATCGGCGATAAAACCTGCGCCCTTGTAGTAGAGAATCATAAAAAGGATCACCAGGGCGAAGCCGAGGCTGATCGCATTCAGCCCCTGTCGGACCGAATCTTCTCCAAGGCTTGCTCCCACCGCCTGCTGATTGTTGATCTTGAGGTCCACCGGCATGGCCGCAGTTCTGAGCACCAGGGCAAGATCGGTTGCCTCATTTCGATCGAAGCCGGTCATCTGTACCCGGTCGCGGATAGGTTCGCTGATCCGAGCCATCGATTTAACCTTGTCATCCATCAAAATGGCCAAAGTCTCACCCTCATTGGTACTGGTGAGCTGGAAGAAGATCTCCCCCCCCTCTATATCCAGGGAAAAGTTAATCACCGGTTTGCCGGTGACCGGGTGATTACCCACAGTGGCGTTCTGAATGTGGCTTCCATCCAGGCCAATCTCTTCCCGAACCACAACCCAACGGATCAGCTTATCGATCCCGTAATTGTCCTTCTCGTAAAAGCCCCGGACCACATATCCGGCAGGTACAAAATCGGGAGTGATAACATCCCCCTGCTCGTTATAGGCAGCCGCAGGATTTTCCAGAAAGTGCTGATACACCTGCTGGCTCACTTCCTGGTCCACAATATGAAAATTGAGGGAGCCTTTGCCCATCAGGAAGGAATTGACCCGCTCCGGGTCGGCAGCGCCCGGGATATCGATACTGATCTGATTACTTCCCTGCTGACGGATCTGAGGCTCGGTAACACCAAACTTGTCGATCCTGTTATTGAGGATCTCCATGGCCCGCTGTACCGCCTGGCTCTGGTCTTCGTTGGTAGGGCTGTGTCCAAGCCGCTCCTCCAGGCTGTTCAGATCTGCCTCGAGAAGAATACTCATACCGCCGGAGAGATCCAGTCCAAGCTGTAGGACCTTGCCGCTGCGCTCTTTAAGGGCAAGCAGATCCTGCCGGTGATACTCTTCTACCGCTTCAAAGGCTTCCCTTTCGGTATTGAACCCTTTCAAGAGGGAAGAGACGGTCCAGCTTTTTGGAAGATCCCGGCCTTCAAGCTTGTAATTTTCCTCGGCAGCCTTTTCCAGATAGCCATACTTCTGAGGAACCGCATCTTCCGGGGAACTTTCGGCCAGTTTCTTTAATGCTTCTACAACCTGTGCCGCCTGACCCCGGGCATAGGCCTGAATCTGCTGCTTGCTTCCGGCAGCAAGTTCTTTCCTTGCCTCCGGGACCATGAAGTACCAACTGAAAGTGGGATACAAAAACACCCCACTGACAACCAGCACCAGCAGCACAACGATTAAACGTGAACGTTTGCTCATACGTTAAACTCCGGTAGGGATAATTTTTATGTTAGAAAACGCCTTAAGCGTCTTTTTTATCTTTATCAGATTTATCAGAAGAAACTTCTTCCTTACTCTGCTCAAGAACCGATGAGATAGCGCTTTTGGTGAACTCAAGTTTGGTTGAATCATCCACCTTCATCACTACGGTCTGTTCCTTAACGGAGATCACGGTACCACGAATCCCGCCGATACTGACCACTCTATCTCCTTTCTTCAGCGATTCCAGCATCTTCCGGGTCTCTTTCTGCTTCTTATTCTGCGGCCGGATAATAAGGAAGTAAAAAATGAGGATGACAAGACCAAAGGTAACAAAGGTAGTCATCATCTGTCCTTGCGCACCTCCAGCTGCCGCACCGGCCTCTGGAGCTCCCATCAATATGGGTAAATTGGAAAACATCTCAATCATAGATTTCGCACCCTTTTTCTGTTGATTTCGGAAAAACCTACCACGGATACCGGGGGACGTCAAGAATAGGAGCGCTTCTGCTTAGATTCTTGTCACCTTGGAGACAGAATCGGGTACAGAAAAGACCCCCAACAGCCTCTTCATTGCCTCTACTCCTTCCAAAGAAGCGCCGCTCACCCGGTTATAGATTGCTACAACCTGTCGCATTGCATCTTCATCACCGTCATACATGGCACTGCAGAAGCCAGCTCTGTAGAGCCCCTTCTCAGCCAGTTCAACAGCCGAGAGGCTTCCGTGTCTCTTTGCAGCCCTAAAGTCGACGATGGCTGAATCACCCTGGTATCCAATAGAAAAGATAAAATCTTCCCGTTTCATCTATTTATACCTCGTTTCAGGAAAGAAAAAGGCCCCTGCCGAAGGTTCCGCAGGGGCCGTGATCAGTTACGGTTTCATGGTTCGACTGTATCCGCCC
>CAYMWV010000220.1:0-4980 GCA_964394395.1 uncultured Sediminispirochaeta sp. | reverse complement strand
GAGGACCCGCTGTCCCGAAAGACCAAGGTTCTCGAGCCCCGCCCGGAGTGTTGCCTCGTGCTCGGCTTTCATTCCTCGTCTCCAATCTGAAAGATAGAACGAATACTCGTCTGTTTCTCCGTGGCTGCGAGGGCCAGGGGCCAATCCTTAAGCGGGTAGCGATGGGTAATCAGGGATTCCGTATCGATCCTCCCCTCCTGAAGAAGCCGGAGCCCGAGGTCCCAATCCTGTGGGAGGGAGCCGTAGGAGAAGTGGCAGGTCAGGCCCTTTCCGATCCAGCGGTCCCAGGCGATCTCGATGGAGTCACGCCCGGTGATGCCTACCACCGAGACGCGTCCCGCCCGACGGGCTAGAGAATCCAACATCTGGACCGCCCTGGGGCTGCCGGACGCCTCGACCACGACATCGGCCCCGAGGCCGTCGGTAACCTCAGCCACGCGGGCCAGAAGGTCCTCCGTCTCGACGTTTATCGGCTCCAATCCCAGGCGCTTCGCCAAGGGAAAGCGCGACTCGGCGTCCTGGGCGGTCCCGGCAATAAGCACCCGGGAGGCTCCCAGGGCCAGAGCGATCTCGCCGCACAGAAGGCCGATGGCGCCGGGCCCGAGAACCACTACCACGTCACCATCGTCGATTCCGCAGGGTGCGGAGACGGCGTGGGCTGCGACTGCGGTCGGCTCCATAAGGGCGGCGGCGTCCATACTGACTCCTTCCGGGATAACATGAAGCAAGTCCGCCGGGAGGACCAGGTAGGGGGCGAAGGCGCCGTCGGAGTGGATCCCCATCGCCTTCTTATGTGGGCAGAGGTTGGGAAAGCCCTTCCGACAGACTCGGCACTCGCCGCAAGCGAAGGGGTTATTCTCGCTTACCACCCGGTCCGCCACTTCGACGCCCCTGGTCTTAGGCCCCAGGGCCTCGACTGTGCCGGAGAACTCGTGCCCCAGGGTAAAGGGGGGAGAGTTGGCAAAGCGGTCGTGCAGAAGATGAACATCGGTTCCGCAGACTGCCGCGCGGTGGACCTTGATCAACGCCGTCCCGGCGCTAGGCTCGGGTACCCGCACCTGCTCCAGCGTGAGCCCATGTCCCGGGCTGAGCTTCCGGAGTGCCGTCATATTATTCTTGGTTGCAGTGGCCATGTTCAATCTCCATCCAGAAGCGGTACACCGATCGAGGTTCTACCGTGCCGTGTCGTCCAAAAGCTTGGGATACTCCCAAATCGTCCAGCGCCCCGGTTGCGGGCTCAATCGAAATATTGTTCTGTTCCAGGAGCCCCCCCTGGTTCTTCCAGATACCGACGTAAGGCACCGACTCCGGGGGAAAGCGCACCGAGACGTATCGGCCGCTGCCGGGAAACTCCAAGCGAACCTCGCCCCGGTCCAGCGGCTCTTGGGCCCAGAACTTCTCACAGACACCGGAGTGTGGAACGAAACGGTTGAGGTCGTAAGCCTCTCCCGCCTTGTCCCGGGTCCGGGGCCAGTTGTGGACGGTCCCGACCGCCCCGAGGCGATTGCTGAGGTCGAGCGTGTTAACGATGGTCCGAACGCTCTCGGGCAACACGATGTTCGCCTCTTCGGAACATTCGAAAAGCGGATGAAAGGCCCAGATGCTGGGCATTGGGAATGGGGTTGGGTTCTCGATCTCGTAGTCGAAGTGCAAGGTCCCGGGGCCGGCAAACGAAACTGTCCGGCGAAAGCGATAGGGCAGCCGAACACCGAAGGCCTCGCATACAAGGCTTTCTTCCTCTACCGAAAGGCTCCAGGGAAGCGCCCAGAGCTCGCCGTGGTCCGGGCAATGGACTCCCTGCCAGGGGTAGGTGGGATAGGGACCGGCGTTGATGGCGGGAAACATGTCGTCGGCGCCGCAGAGGTCGTTTTCGGCGTAGCCGGAGTCGAATACCGGCGTGGGATGGGTAGCTTCGACACCCTGGGTAAGGTACTCGTGGCCCTCCTCCCGGTCCCGCAGAGAAACAAGCTTCGCCCCAAACTCTTCGAAGAAGACCGCCTCCGTCGCCTCCGTCCGGAGCGCGACCGCGGGCCGTCCCCGAAAGGTTACGCTTTCGCTCGTTGTCACGATGGCTCCTCTACGTTCGACAAAAGACGAGGCGAGGCCCTCGGGCCCCGCCTCCGGTGAGACGTCTCACGCTTATTGGACGGGATCTACTGAAAGACTTCCAAGTCCTCGGCGGCCCGATCTTCGTCGGTAACGAAGACCTCGATGTCGTGGATCTTCGGCACGTCTTTGCCCTCTAGATAATCAAAGATGTCGTTGATAAGCTGATAGCCCATCTGCTTCGGGGCGACGTTCATCGTCGCGGTGAGCTCTCCTTCCGTAACGGAGGAGACCGCCGCCCGAACTCCGTCGAGACCAACGACCGCAACCTGGTCGTCGAGACCCCGGTCAACCACGGCCTGGTACGCTCCAAGGGCCATTTCGTCGTTTTGCCCGTAGATAAGGTCCAGGTCCGGGTTCGCCTGCAGAATGGTCTCCGCGACGCTTTGGCCCCTGTCCCGTACCCAGTCGGCCTGTTGCGTCGCTACGATTTCCCAGTCGCTACCCTCGAGGGCCTCCATAAATCCTTCCAAACGATGGTTGGCGTGCACCCCCGGCGTCCCCAGAAGTACCGCGGCCTTGCCCGAGGTCCCGACGTTTTCCAGAACCCACTCACCGAGAATGCGAGCGGCCTCTAAGTTGTTGTATCCAACCGAGGAGACGAAATTGTCGTAGTCGACGACCCCTTCCAGCTGAGGCTCCGCCATGTTCAGAAAGAACATCGCGATACCGGCATCGGTTCCCTCGTCAAACAGGGCGTCCATCGCATAGAGGTCGCCGACGGTGGTAACGGCGATGGCATCCAGCTGGGCGGTAATCCAGGCCTCTACGATACGCTGCTGGTCCTCCACGGCCTGATGGCTCTGAGGCGTCTGCCACAGCAGCTCGACATTATCGACTCCCCGGTCGCGAATGCCTTCCTCGATACCCGACTTTATCAGCTGATAGAACTCGGAGTCCGCCGGTGGGGCAATACCGATTCGGATGGTATCGTCGTCCGCGTCGCCCTGCCCCGCAGCAAAGAGCGACGGCGCCAGCAACAGCGTAGCGAGCATCAGGGCCAAAAGCGTTATGCTTCTCTTCATCTTACACCTCCTTGAGTGTATAGCGTATCTTCTTGCGTCCTCTAGGAGGAACGCCTTCTTCGAGCTCCATTTACAGCGACCGCAAAAATAATCAGCAGTCCGTTGATGACGTATTGGTAGAAGGGATTCACGTTCAGAAGAATCAACCCGTTTCCGATGATGGCGACCATGAGCGCCCCGACAAAGGTGCCGGCCACGGAGCCGGCCCCCCCGAAGAGGGAGGTACCGCCGATAACCACCGCGGCGATTACCGACAATTCGTAACCGGACCCCAGATCCGGAGGCACGGAGGAAAGACGGGCGGCGAGCATTATGCCTGAAGCAGCCGCGGTAAATCCCGAGATGATGTAGACACCGGTTTTGACCCTATTGACCCGGATGCCCGAGAGAACCGCGGCCTCCCGGTTAGAGCCCGTAGCCAGCACGTGGCGGCCGAAGACGGTCTTTCGCAGCAGATAGCCGAGAAGAAGAAAGAAAATCAGGGCGATGATTATGGGAACCGGTATTACCCACAGGTTCCCCCGGCCCAGCACCGAGAAGCTCGGCCGGGCGAAGGCCTGGAAGGGAACCCCCTGGGTCATCATAAATAGAATGCCTCGGTAAATGCTCAACGTCGAAAGGGTGGCGATAAGGTCGGTAACACCCAGGCGCGTAATGATGACGCTGTTGAGGTAGCCGCAGGCCACCCCCACGGCGAGGCCGGCAACAACGGCGACGACGGTGGGTTGTCCTTGAATGAGCACAACGCTGGTTACTCCCGCCGATACGCCGAGTACTGAGCCCACGGATAGGTCAATTCCCGAGGTCATGATGACCAACGTCATTCCTAGGGCGGCAACCAAAACGAACGTTGATTGACGGAGGATGTCCATCAGATTTCGGATGGTCAGGAAGTACGGGGAAGCTATGCTAAAGAAGACCAGAATCCCAACGAGGACGAGGTAGAGTCCGATGTTCTCGGCCCGCAGGGCCTGTTTGGCGAAAGGGATTCTGCGAGTCTCTGTTGTGGTCACCTATGTTCTCCTTCGGATTCTTGAGTCAGCATGGCGTGGGTAATCTCGCCCTTTGATATTTCGCGTCCGGCAAAGTCGCGGACTACCTTCCCCCGGCGCATGACGATGCAACGGTCAGCCAGCGAGAGAAACTCGTCGGGGTCGGTGGTCACGACCACACAGGCGCCTCCGGACTCGGTGTAGTTTTTCAAGAGGGCCGCGACGTCTTTCTTTGCGTTTACGTCGATTCCTTGGGTAGGCTCGTTTAAGATCAAAACAGCAGATTCGGCAAAGAGCCACCTGGCAAGCATCACCTTTTGCTGATTCCCACCGCTTAACTGCAGGATGGGTTGCTCCGGGGATGAACACTTAACCGAAAGGTCCTGCACTTGTCCGAGGACGGAGCTTTTTTCCTTCGCCTCCAAGATGTGTCCCGTTACGGTGGAGACACGAGAGAGCGCCGGAAGAGTCAGGTTCTTTCGAAGTGAAAAGTCGGGGAAGACCCCTTGGTTTCGCCGGTCGTTTGGAAGATAGCCGATGCCGTGGGCGATGGCGGTCTTTGGACTCGAGATGGTTTTGGGGGCGGAGCCATCGGAAAACTCTACCTTCCACGTCGGGTTCGTCCCGAAGAATCCCTCTCCTACCTCGCCAACCCCGGAACCGACGATACCGCAGAGAACGGTCGTGCTTCCACCTTGGAAGGAAAAGGAGAGTGGCTCTGTTATGGCGGAACCTTCGGGGGGCTCTGCGGAGGGAGTTATGCGAAAACGGAACTGGGCCTCTTCGGTGTGCATACCTAGCTCCGAGGATGTGGCCTCGAGGCCCTCATACACCTCCGAGAGGGAGGAGACGTCTGC
>CAYMWV010000219.1:0-4988 GCA_964394395.1 uncultured Sediminispirochaeta sp. | reverse complement strand
GCCATAAGGGTAGAAGAAGGAGGCTTCGCAAGTCAACCAGATTGGTGGTACTATTTGACGTTGACAGAAGAGACTTGTATAATCTTCCCAGAGTGTTGTTACATGGGAAAGAATGAGAAATTGAAATAATTAATATTCAGCCCATAGGTGGTGATACTGCAAAAGCCTATCAAGTAAAACAGATCAGAAACCTTCTGATCAAGTATCATTGGGGGTCAACACATGCAGATTAAGTATGAATTGATTATCTACTGGAGTTATGAGGACAACGCCTTTATTGTAGAAGTGCCGGAACTGCCCGGCTGTATGGCAGATGGCGAGACTTATGAAGAAGCTGTGCTCAATGCAAAAACAGTAATCAGGGAGTGGATAGCAACGGCTCATGAACTTGGCAGACCAATCCCTGAGCCTAAAGGACGTTTGCTCTACGCCTGATCACTCAGGGAAACAGGAGGTCCCCGATCTGGATCTCATATTCTATCCTGCCATCATCAACAAGACCCGAACCACCGTCCCTTCTCCGGCCTCTATCTCCATGGATCCGGAAAACTGCTTGGTGTATGCATCGACCAGGGTCAGGCCAAAACCGTATTGCTCCTCTTTGGCTACAGCAGCCGCCATCCCGATGCCGTTGTCGGAGACCTCAATGCGAAGATAGCGGCTCTCTTCTTTGTCGATGCTGATGGATATGAAAATCCTCCCGTCATCAAGCCCCGGAAAGGCGTATTTAATGGCGTTATTGATCAGTTCGGTAACAATAATACCCACCGGGAGGGACATCTTGGAACTAACCTCAATATCTTCGATATCCGCTTCAAGGCTTATATGCCTGCCATCCAGATAGGTTTCCCGAATATCATCAAAGAGGGGGGAAAGGAAGGCGGAAACCGCTATGGTTTCAACATCCTCTCCCAGGTAGAGAAACTGATAGATGTTCTGCATCAGAGAAATCTTGTTACCGATCTCCTCAAGTGCTTCACGAACCTCCGGAGATTTCCGCCTGTTTGTTCGTAGTGAGATAATGCTGGAGATGGTATTCATGTGATTTTTTATACGGTGATGAACCTCCTTGAGAAGCTGCTCCTTTTCCTGCAGGAGGCTCCTCACTTCCATCTCCTTCTCTTTGAGCCGGGTTATATCGGTATAGGTAGCTACCGTGCCTCTCAGGACTCCGTTAATGATTATGGGTGAACCGGCGGCTATCACCTGCCTGGCTTCACCCTCTTTTGTGTACCGCACCACCTCTGTTGGTTTAAGGGGCTTTCCGGACATCACCTGTTTGCTGAAAGCGGTGGCCTCTTGATATACCTGCTCCTTTTTTTGACTGATTATCTCATCCAGCGGTCGTCCTGCCACTTCATCTTTGGAGTAGTGGAAGAGCTCCTCCGCACTTCTGTTCCACTCCTTAACCCGGTTTTGGGAATCGAGGCTTAACACCGCACTGGGAGTGGCTTCCAGAATCCCTTCAAGGTACTGTTTCCGCTCTTCATTCACCTGCTCCAGCTCTCTCAACTGTGAGATCTCCCTGGTGCTGAAGAGAAGTTGCTCAGGGATACCTTGATCATTGGTCAGAATCTTCCCATGGGTCTGCAGCCAGCGATAGCTCCCATCGGCACAACGGTACCGGTATTCCACGGTACGGGCTTCCTTTGCTTCCAGGGACCGGGTAAACTCCGCCATGACAGATGGAAAATCCTCGGGATGCACCAGTTCCATCACGTTCCTGCCCAATAGATCGGCAGATTCGTATCCCAGGATTTTGTGGGACTTTCCTACATAGGTGTAGGTGCCCTCCAGGTCGGTGAGGGCAACCAGATCCAGCAGGTTCTCGATAATCTGCTCAAATAGTTCTTGTGAGTTTCTGTAGGGATCAGTCATAGAGCAGTTTTACTCCTTCCTGCGAAACCGGACAAGCTCATTCCGGTCCCCATCAAGAAGAATCAGGCTATCCGAAGTTGTTGTTACGTATTTGGCAGCTGCCAGAGCCTGGAACAACTGCATCTCGCTGCTTCCCCCGGGGCAGGCCCGCTTGGTTGATCCGATGGGGCCGAATGTAATTGGAGTGAGGTCCGGGGCGGGGGTAGCATCATCGCTTATCCCGACCCGATCGGCACCGGCCAGTTGATAGGTTCCAAAGTAGCGGTTACATCCGGACCAGCCGCTGAACCTGTTCGCTTCGGCTTCAAAGAGGAGATCGATAAAATGCCCCTCCGGGCCGGGCTGGGGGGGAGCGCCGTAGAGTTCTACCAGGATCCAGGGGGTATCTTTGAGAGCTGTTAATATGCCATCCCTTGGCTGCTTACTTTCATCAAGACGTACTCCTGAAGGCTCCGCCGCCCCTTCTGCTATCTCTGATTCAAAACGTACCGGCTGTTGCAGGCAAGAGAGCAGAAGAAAAGGAAGCAGAACGAACCAGGAAAGGTGGTTAATTCCCTTCATAATGACCTCTACCTGTCAGGATAATAGATAATGTGCCAAAAGTCAGCATTTTTGTGATAGAATCTAACAAGGGGTTTTACGATGTTTACACACAATTTTGCCAAACCACTGTTTTTTCTGCTGCTCATCCTTACCGTTTCCCTCCCCCCCCTCCACTCCCAAGACTACTCCATCAGTGAAGCGGGAAACGAGGCGGTACGAAGCCTCACCTCGGTGGCGGAGATGCTGATTGCCGAATCCTTCACCCCCATGTCGGGGTATGGGAAAGGGGATGTGTGGATGATCGGCTCTCCGGCGATATTCCAGGTGCTGCAGCTTCACGAGGAGCCTCTCGTGGAAGGTAAGGATATGACCGGACTCTCCCTGGGATTGGGCGGGGGCTACGCCCTGACCGACCGGCTGATGGTCTATCTGATCGGGGCGGGGATGAAGATGCAGGGAAAGCTCTCCTTTGCCCCCTATGAAAGTACAGTTTTATCTATTATTAAGGATAGAGTTGTTGAAAGCGACACCGACTACACTCTGCTTTCGGTCAATGCCGGGGTGGGCTTCGAGGTGATAGACCGGGATTGGATTAGCGTGCCCCTCTTTTTTGGGCCCCACCTGCAGTACTTCGCTACAGAAATCCGCCCTGCCGAGTTGGAGCCGTTATCGGGAACAACAATCACCTCCGCCATTACCGGTAGCGGCCTTCTCTCCGGAGTCTCCGGCGGACTTGCCGCCTACATGAAGTTTTTTGGCCGGTTCGCCATCACCCCCTATCTGATCGGTATGGGAAGCTTCAACCGGCCGGGCTTTGATGGGGAGGGGACCGTCACTTCCCCAAGTCCCCCATCAACTACATTTAAAGAGTCTTACACCACCGATCCGGTCTGGGGGTTGATGTTTGGGCTGGATGTGGGGTTTCACGGGAAAAGCGGCTGGAGCCTCTCTCTGGCCCTGGGAGATCTTTTGGGGATGCTTATCGGGACCGGCAGCACCATGGCCAATGAGGGGGTGGTGATCCGGCCCGCAGTATTAGTGGCCACTTTCCGGATCTGAGCATGCTGCTTCGTAAGAGTCGAGGGAGAGGCTGGTAGTGACGATCTTTCTGTTTCGGACCCGATCAAGTCCCTGCACAAAGGAGAGGTCGATTTTTAGCAGATCCACCGGCAGAGTCGAGAGATAGCTAAGGGATGAATAACCGGTACCAAAATCATCGATGACAAAGCGAAGGCCCGGGTTTCTTTTGGTTACCTTTTTCAGGGTCTCTGATATACCCTCCGGATTGGACATGTTGCTCTAAGTTCATTGCCATTTCAGCTTTAGTCCCATATTGGGATGGGAGAAGCTGATGCGATTTTTACCCCCCTCCTTTGATGCGTACATCGCAAGGTCCGCCATCTTTACCAGCTGGTCCGGGGCACTGCTGTATTCGGGGAAAAGAGCAACTCCGATACTGACCCCTATCCGGATATCCGTATAGCGCTCCCCACCCCCGAGGGATCGCAGCGGTACCGTCCCGGCGGCGGAGGGGGCGCCGGCGACCCGGAGGGAAGCCGAAGAGCGCCCCCGGTGCCCGACCGTCAGGGAGGGACCGGCGGCGGGTCGTTCAAGCGGAGAGCCCGTCCCCGGCGGAGCCGAAGGGCGGAGCCGGGGCGGGGCCAAAATGGGGGCAGAAAAGATTTTCCATTTTTCTACTAATTTCGTACTATTTATCCTTGTGAAAGCGGTTTCATCGTTATATAATCGTTTAACACTTTTTACGAGGAAGGGTATATGTCCAGTATAGTGATGAAGGGTGGCTATCTCATGCTTCCCGGCGAGATAAAGCGGGATTGGGGCGTCAGGATCGAAGGGAACCGGATCAGCCAGGTGGGGCCCAACAGCGGGCTCAACACGGCGGGGGCGGATAAGTTAATCGAGGCGACGGATAAGCTGATTGCGCCGGGTTTCGTGAATGGGCATATGCATATGTACGGGGTTTTGAGCCACGGGATCAGTGTGGATGCGGCGGTGACCGATTTTACCAGTTTTCTGGAGGATTTCTGGTGGCCCTATATGGAGAACCGGATCGATCACAAAATGGCGGAGCTTACGGCGAAGTGGGCCTGTGTGGAGATGATAAAGAGCGGGGTTACCTCCTTTATGGATATCCTGGAGGGGCCCAATTCGGTGCCCGGAGCGCTGGAGGTGGAGAAGCGGGTGATTGAAGCGGCGGGGCTGCGGGGTCTTCTCTGTTTTGAGGCGTGTGAGCGGATGAGTCTGGAAAACGGCCAGGTGGGCTTGAAAGAAAACGGTGATTTTGTGCGGAACAACAACCGGGAGGGGGCGTTGGTGCAGGGGCTGATGTCGATCCACACCCTCTTTACGGCCAGCAAGGAGTATGTGGTTCAGGCGAAGAAGATGGCCGACGAGCTGGGCTGCGATATCCATATGCATCTGAACGAGAGCGTCTATGAGCCCAACTGGGTGATGGAGAAATACGACAAGCGGCCGGTGGAGGTGTATGATGAGCTGGACTACCTGGGGCCCAATGTTGTGGCCAGCCAGGGGGTCCAGATGAGCGA
>CAYMWV010000218.1:0-5013 GCA_964394395.1 uncultured Sediminispirochaeta sp. | reverse complement strand
CCGCTGTAAAGCCCCCTTCCAGGGGGCGCCGTAAAACCACCGGTTTTACCGGTGGTCGTTTATTGACGGCAGAACCCCTTTTTTTGTACTATATACAGATGATGAAGATTGTGACTGTTGGGGATGATGTACTACGCCAGAAGGCGGCTGCAGTACCGGAGGTGGATGAGGAAACTCGACGTTTTGCCCTCTCCATGATAGAAACCATGCAGCAGGGAGATGGAATAGGTTTGGCCGCACCTCAGGTGGGGGTGACAAAACGGCTTTTTGTCTGTCATGTAAGGGGAGACGAACCGAGAGTGTTTATCAACCCCGAAATTATCGGCACCAGTTTGGAACTGGTGGAGTATGAAGAGGGCTGCCTCTCCATTCCCGGGGTGTATGCCAATGTCACGAGACCTGACACTATCTCTGTGCAAGCTCAGAATGAGGAGGGGAAACGGTTTACCCTTGAGGCCTCTGGTCTCCTTTCCCGGGTCATTCAGCATGAGATGGACCATCTCAAAGGAGTCCTCTTTATTGATCATCTGGAAGAACATAAGCGCCGCCGTTTGATGAAGCTCTATAAGAAGCGCTGGCGGGGATAATGAGGGTCCTCTTTGCCGGCAGTCCCGAGATAGCGGTACCTTCCCTTAATCTCCTTTTAGCATCAGAGCATCAGCTATGCGGGGTGTTGACCAATCCTGATCGGGAGCGGGGTAGGGGAAGGAAAGTGGCCTTTACCGCCGTAAAAGTGGCTCTCATAGCCTCCGGGAAAAAGATCCCCCTGTTTCAGTTCCCCAGCTTGGATGCAGAAGCTCGGGAGATTGTTGCTGCGGTGGATGCAGATATCCTGGCTGTCTACGCCTACGGGAGGATCTTCGGACCCAAGTTTCTATCTCTCTTCCCTTACGGTGGAATCAATGTCCATCCCTCTCTCCTCCCGAAATATCGGGGCGCAGCGCCCATTCCCTGGACCATCCTCTCCGGTGACCAGGAGACGGGAATATCGGTACAGCAACTATCCCTGGAGATGGATAGGGGGGACATTCTGGGGAGAACTTTTCTTACCCTGCAGGGGGATGAAACCACCGAATCACTGAGTCATTGGGCCGCCCGGGAGGGTGCAAAGCTCTTAGTGGAGACCCTGGACAGGATAGAGGCGGGTACGGTCACTCCTGAGCCCCAGAGGGAAGAAGAGGCGAGCTGGAGTGGGAAAATAAGCAGGGAAGATGGCCTTATTGATTGGAAGCTTCCCGCAGCAGAGATAGATCGTCGAATAAGAGCCTACTTTCCCTGGCCAAGGGCATACACCCATCTGGATGGGAATGAGCTCTACATCCTTGAGGCAGAGCCTTTGAATGAGAATTTCCCGGTTGAAAATGTGCAGCAAGCTGATACCGGTGCAGGAATAGTGGCAGGTGTAGACAGGAAGCGGGGTATTCTGGTACAAACAGGGGATGGCCTGCTTGCTGTTGCCCGACTGCAGGCCAAAAGCAGGAAAGCGATGGATGTTACCAGTTTCTGTAACGGCTACGGGCCTATCACCGGAAAAGCGTTGGGAGGAGAATAATGAGCCCTTTTGGGATCAAAAAGAGAGCAAAAAAAGCTAGGGATAGAGACCCGGAGATCAGATATCTACGGTTTTTACTCCTTTTTTCTCTTTCTACCCTTGCCCTCGCCGGACTGGCTGCTTTGATAACCTTCATCCTGACTCTGGATGCAAAAGAGGAGACCATGGTCCCCGATATGGAGGGAATGGCTCTGGAGAATGCCATGCTCGCTCTGCAGGAAAAAGCTCTCTACGGGACTATTCAACTCAGATATTCTACCAACCCATCGGATAAAGGTGCAGTGCTTGGCCAGGACCCAGGTCCCGGAACCTTTGTTAAAGCGGGAACTGAGGTGCTTCTACGGGTCAGTAAGGGCCGGGCGGTGGAGAAGCTGGATAATTATCTTGGATGGAATGTGAACGAATTGGAGAGCCACCTGAAAAGCATGGAGACCGTCTATGGCCCTCTGCTCAGGCTGGAAAAACCTTACATTCGTCTCTTCAGCGAAGAGCCCTCCGGAACCATTCTTGAGCAGAAGCCAGAAGCTGGTACGGAACTCTCTGCTCTGACCGATCTTGAACTGGTAGTCAGTAAAGGGGCTGAGGGAGAGCTTATTACTGTAGGTGATTATATTGGGGTCGAGTGGAGACGGGCCCGGGAGATAATCTCCGCTTCAGGGCTCCCCTTTGTCTTCACCCTCCAGAAGGATGGGCAGGGAAGGCCCGGGACCGTGATCGGACAAAACCCGGAAGCTGAAAGTGAAGTCCCGGTAGATACAATCCGCCAGCTGGTTATTCTGGAGCCGGACAACGTTCCGGAGGGCTATCAGTTTGGAATGATTGAACGAGGCCTGCCGGAGTATCCTGTTGCGGTACCTGTACGAATAGAGACAATACTCCCTGATGGAACCAGGGAAGAGGTGGTGAGTCTTCGCCATTCTGGAGGGCTTCTTTCAATTCCTTATGAAGTTCCGGGGGATTCAACTATTGTTGTCTATGTCAATAATGAAGAGATATTCAGACAGCGTGTTCGCACTGCGGTTGTGCAATAAGCTTTCATATTGACAGCCCCGGCTCTATCTGCTAATTTTTACATAAGCTAATGCGGGCGTGGTGAAGTGGTATCACGGAAGCTTCCCAAGCTTCAGTTGGGGGTTCAATTCCCCTCGCCCGCTTGTTTCTGCTTCGTCTATCTGAGTCTGATCGGTTTCGGGAATGGGATAAAAAAGAGCTGCCCCAGGGGCAGCTCTTTTATGTAAAGGGTTGCCTTTACTCTGTAAATAATTTCTCCTTACTAGAACCGGTCTTCCTTGATCGCCCCTGCAATATCTCCAGCTTTGTTGTTTACAAAATCTGCATTCTTTGCAAAGTACTCCTGCCATTTTGCTTCCGGTGGAGCACTTTTTGTATAGCGTGTGGGAAGTTCGTTGATCTCTTTAATGTACCAATCCCGCAGCGTATTGGTGTTGAAGTCTTCAATATCGGTTTCCGCCAGGGCAGAATCAAGAATACGCTCTTGGGACCATTTGAACTTATGTCTCCAGCTACCGGTATAGACGGTTGAGCCGGTCTCTACATTTACCACTTGGTAGTCGAGGTTGTAGTATCGGTAGATCGTTTTGACCTTTTCGATGGATGTAAAATTGGCGGTGCCGTAGCCTCTAAGATTCATACTTTTCAAATATTCTTTGTCCGTTCCCTTAAAGGCACCACGTCCGATGTTCAGGGTTACCAGACCGCCATCGGGCAGTTCCTGGATGGTTCCGTCATCTTCAATTTGGAACTCGATCTTATGCTTTTTCCGCTCCTCCTCTACTTCCTCTTCCACAGGAGCGGGCTCTCCGGTAATAAGAACCATGTAGTTCAATCCCTTCGATTTCGCCGGGTCCATATAGCCCTTATTGTTAACCATAGCGGGTGAGAATCCCCGGTCGCCACTGGTGGCGGGGTAGATAAAAAAGCCGCTTCCCAACTTTCTGTGCAGCTCATTGTGCAACTCTTTTTCAAATTGCCTAAACAGCTCTCCCTCTTGAGCCAGTACATAGATGGAAACGCTGATAGCCTGATTGATCTGATCAATCCGATCTGCGCTGTCTTTATAGTTATCAACCCATTTCTGGGCTGTCTCATAAAGCGCAATGACCTCTTTCCCTTTCTGTATATCTTTACCCACTCCACCTTCCAGGGCAAGCGCTTTCTGGTAGTAGATTTCAGCAATTGCGCTTTGCGCCCGACTCTTTGCATCCTCCAGCTTTTTATATCCTTCTACATAGTCAAGACCATCATCGTACAAGTCCAGAGCCTCTTTGATGGATGCTTCATCACCCTTTTGTTCCAGCTCATAGCCTCGATTGTAATACTCCTCTGCAATGGAAAGATTTACATTCTGCAGAGCCTGCTGAAGCTTCTTACTCCCTGAATATTTCTTTGCTGCAGATTGATACGTTCTCCTGGCAGATTTTAGTGACTCCAGATCTCCCTTTGATTCCAGCTCTTTAGTTTCGGCGATGATAGATTCTACCAGTTTATCTTCAATCTGACCCCGGATGCTAGCTACTTCTTCATCATCCGGGCTGTAATCTAAAGCCATATCGAGGGTTTTTAGCCCCTCTTCGAGCACCTCTTTCTCATCCGAGGCAAGCATATCTAAAGCCGCTTTCTTAGCCATCTCTGCAATCTGCGTAGCAGTTACCTTCCTGAGGGCTGTTTCCGCCTCGGTATCCCACTTATCCTCATAGAGGAAGATTCTCATGGTGTTAATTACCATTTCCCGGGCCTCTTTCGCCTCCCCGGCAGCGAAAAGCTCCTTAGCCTTTTCGATACGAATCTCCACCGCTGCCTTTCTGGAGCCTTCAAAATCATCCACATAGTCAATAGAGAGGTCCGGTTCCCACACCCATGCATCCTTTGGTCCGGTGAGGGGGGTAATCTTCTTAGCGTATTTGACCATCAGGTAGAGATCCTGATAGAGCTCATAGAGGTCGTAACTCTTCTCTATTGGGTCGGCCTTTTCAGCCTCTTTTGCCGTAATGAGCCCCTTGGTCTTGTCGATGGCAGTTTGAAAGTTCTCCTTCACAAACTCCTTCGCCTTGGCGTAATTGGGATCATCCTGGAGAAGAAGAATCATGTGATATATGGAGTCTCCATACTTGTCCTCCTCCCATTCCACTAATGCTGCGTCATACTTCTTTCCCGAGCCTTTGAAAAAGCTGCTGATTGATGCACATCCGGCAAACAGGGTGATCAATAACATCACTGCTATTGAAAAACCTATAAATGATTTGCTTCTTTTCATTATTAACTCCTCCTGTTGGTAGTTTGTTAAGATTTTAAGTGGTGGAGTTTAATGGAACCTTAAATTGAATGGGAATTGTCAAAAACGGTATGCCTGTCTAAAAGATTCAGAAATAGATGATTGTCGTTGATCACTTATCATTGAAAGCAGTTTTTTGTCGTTAAAAGTACGTTGAATTCAGGCTGTC
>CAYMWV010000217.1:0-5017 GCA_964394395.1 uncultured Sediminispirochaeta sp. | reverse complement strand
TGTCATTTAATCGAAGGCTACTCCGGCGCGTATCCGAAGGCAAGGGGGGCCGGAACTGCGAACGCAGCGCCGGCCGGCAGTAGTTTCTAAAAGCCGTAGAAATTGTCGTCTTCCGGTTTGCCCAAGTAGAGGACGTTGTTCTTCGCCTTGAGGTACTCCTTGAGGCCGATGGTCCCATCTTCCCGTCCGAGACCGCTATTCTTGTTGCCTCCGTAGGGGGCCTCTATCTTGGACATGACGTTGGTATTCAGCCATACCATCCCGGCGTCGATCTCCTTTGCCGCGTGGAAGAGAGTCCGAGGGTTGGAGCTCCATACGGTCGCCCCGAGACCGTATTCGGTGTCGTTGGCCAGAGCTATCGCCTCGTCGATGTTTCCGTAACGCATCACCGTTAGAACCGGCCCGAAAACCTCTTCCCGGACACAGGTTAGGTCGTTGGCGCCCACTTCGAGGATCGTAGGTCTGTAGAAGCTTCCCTTGTCGCAGGGCGGGCTGGTTACCTGCTCGCCTCCGCAGACTAACCGGGCTCCGTCCTCGACGGCCTGTTTAACATAGCCATCGACGGACTTAAGTTGGTCGGCACTGATCATAGATCCGATCTGAGTTTCCGGATCCATGATATCGCCCATTCGTAGGCTGTTCACCTTCCGTACCAAGTTATCCATGAACTCGTCGTAGATGGCTTCGTGGAGGTAGAGCCGGGTGGAGGCGCAACACACCTGTCCCTCGACGAGGCAGAAGCCGGGAATTAGCGAGTTGACCGCAGCATCGATGTCGCAGTCGGCTTCGGCGATAAAGGGCCCCTTGCCGCCGAGCTCCAAGAGGACTTTCTTGATGATTGGAGACGTCGCAGCTATCCCCATAACGCGGCGACCGATGTCAACCGATCCGGTAAAGGTTATCATTCGCACGTCGGTGTGTCCGGTGAGGGCATCGCCGGTCGACCCTCCGGGACCGCTTAGGATATTGAGGACCCCCGGCGGAAATCCGGCCTCCAACAGAATTTCTCCGAGAAGGAGCGTAGTGACGGATGCTAAGGACGACGGCTTGGCTACCACGCAGTTTCCGGTGGCAATCGCCGGACAGATGGCCCGGGTCGCCAAATGCAGGGGAAAATTCCAAGGCGTAATCGCGGCAACGACGCCGTATGGTTCGAAGCTTACCCAGTCGAAGGCCTGGTCTCCGGGAAGGGGAATCACCTCTCCCTTTATCTCCCGGGACATGTTTGCGAAATACTCCATAGCGCGGATCGAGTAGGGGATATCGACCAGGCGGGTTTCCCGAATCGGTTTGCCGGAATCCATGGCTTCCAATTCGGCGAGCTCGTCGAACCGCTTACGCATAATATCGGCGGCTTTGAGCATCAGATTGGCCCGATCGTCGGCATCCATCCGAGACCATACCCCGCTGTCAAATGCCTTCTTGGCGGCGCCGACGGCCCGTTCTACATCGCTCTTGCCGGCTTTGGCCAACACGGCCACGGTCTCGCCGGTCGCCGGATTCGTCGACTCGAATGTCGCACCGTCGGCGGCGTCGGACCACGAGTTATTTATAAACAATTTCAGCCGTTTCACGCTCTCTGCCTCCCCTGTGTTATTCGAGTCCCTTGATTATCTCCGCACAAAAGTCCGGAAGATCATCAGGGCATCTTGCCGTTACGACGTTTCCCACCGTCACCGCCGGCGCATCGATCCACTCTGCCCCGGCGTTCTTTAGATCGTCCCTTACCGCGAGCCAACTACACGCCTTCTTGCTCTTGACGATATCCGTTCCCATTACGACGTCCGTGGAGATCAGAATCTGGGGGCCATGGCAGATTGCCGCTACCAGCTTCCCAGCGCGATACATGTCCGCTGTAAAGGAGAGCACCCCTTCGTCACAGCGAATAAAATCCGGCGCCAAGCCCCCGGGGAATACGACGGCGTCGAAGTTCTTCTCCTTTAACGCGGTAGTCTCCACGTGGCGCCACCTGTTTCCCTCCTCCAGTACGTAGAACGGCACCGTGGAGCCGAATCTGCCGGTAATCGGCTTATCCGGCCAGTAGGGCCGGGCGTGGAAGTGGCCCACGGCGTCCTTGGGAAGGGTCGCAACCGTCAGGTCCGCCCCCTCTTCGCTCAACCGGAGGATGGTGTAGAGGAGCTCTACATCCTCGAACTCGTGAGCGGTAATGATAACGATCTTCTTGCCTTTGATTCTCATCGTAAGCTCTCCCTCCAATGCTTCTACAACGACGAAGCGGCAGCACGCACTGCTGCGCACCGCCGCTCTTTACTCAGTGCATAGAATCGAACTGTGTGAACTACGGCCGCTCGGGGGGCCAGGGCCGGCCCATACCGGTGTAGGTAATCGGGTTGACCTGCTCGACGATCGCGTCGTAGGAGTCGATAATCCCGATGGGAACGTTCCACGACTCGGTAATTTCGGCTTCCCGTCCTTCGTAGTGCAAATGAATTGCCTCGGCGGCGGCCTCGCCAATCTTGATTGGGTCCCGGAACCAGGCGGCCTCGAGCCGACCCTCGACGATGAGGTCCAGCTCTTCGATGGTAGCTCCGGCGCCGTAGACGTCAACCTGGCCCGTCAGTCCCGCAGCGTCGACGGCCTGGACTGCCCCGACGGACATCGCGCTCGAGCAGGCGATAATAACCTCTACGTCGGGATACGCTGTAAGAAGCCGCTCCGTCGCGTCGTAGGCCTTTACGCGGTCCCAGTCGGCGAAGTCCTCGTAAACGACGTTGAATCCGTTTTGCTCATGCAGCTCTTTTGCACCCCGCTCGTCGGAGACCTTCCCTGCAACCCCGAAGATGATCGCCATACTGGTGCCCCGGGGATACTTGTCTGCGACGTATTCCGCCATCGCTTCGCCCGCGTCGGCGTGGCTGTAACCGGCGAACCTAAGTGCGTCAACGTCCCACTCAGCCGGAAAGGGGTCGGAGTAGTTACCGATAACGAGGGGAACGCCCGCATCGTTAATCTGCCTGTAGGCACCCAATTGCCCCTCATAGTGACTCGGGATCATTACGATGTAGTCGGTGTTCAGATTCAGAAAGTCCTCGACGATCTGAAGCTGCTGCTGGTGTGCCGCATGGTCCGCGGGAGACCGGGAGAACAGCTCGTATTCAAGGCCCGCGGGTTCGGTCCATTCGTCGAGACCTTTGATCAGTCCCTGCTCGAACTGACCCATAAAGTCTGCCTTGTCCAGGGTCGGCGGCGTGTAACCTATTCTCAACACGCCTTCTTCCGCCTGTCCAGCGGCAAAAAGCAATGCCGGACTCACCAAAAGAAGCAGTCCGACAAGGACTACCATTAATCTTGATTTCATTTTATACCCCCAATTTTCGGCATTCCTGCCGATTCTTTTTCGAATTGCGAGACAGCGGTAGCGCCGAGGTTCCCCGGGCGCGCCGTGCTCCGAAACCTTTCTTCCGCCTCTTCTCATCACCTCCCTTCTTCTGTTTTTACGATTTCTCCCTAAAGGTTCTAAAGCCGACGACGCTCACGAAGATGAAACCCAACAGTACTCGTTGCCAGAAGAACGATATTCCCGCAAGGAGAAGCCCGTTTTCCACTATACCGAGCATAAGGACGCCGAGGAGTGTGCCAAACATGAGGCCCCTCCCTCCGAAGAGAGAGGTTCCGCCGACGACAACTGACGCAATGGTGTGCATTTCGAACCCGCCTCCCGTTCCGGCGGATGCGGAATCCAGCCGCGCCGTAACGATAATCGATGCGAGACCCACCAAAAGGCCCATGAGGGAATAGACAAAGAACCGTAGCCGCTTGGTGTTTATTCCGGCGAGGCGGGCGGCCTCTTCGTTACCGCCGAGGGCGGTAATTTGGCGTCCTGTCTTGGTTCTCGTCAGAAAGTAGTGTCCCCAGATAAAGACGACGGCCGCAATCCAGACCGGGATTGGAAGGCCCAAGAAGCGGCCCCGGGCGATAGCGATAAAAACCGGAGGAAAGTTGTAGTAGATGGTGCCGCCGAGGTAGACATAGGCGAGCCCTCGAAACATCGTCCAGGTTCCAAGCGTGACGATTATCGGCGGGATCTTAAGAAAGGTAATGAACGCGGCGTTGAACATGCCGCAGAGGAGCCCGGCCCCGAGTCCCGCGATGAAACCAAGCCAGACGGGCATCCCTTGATTGACGATAACGTCGCCGATAACCGCCGTCGCGATGCCGACTATGGAGCCGACGGAGATGTCTATGCCCCCGGTTGTGAGGACGAAAGTCATCCCGACTCCCATTATTACGTACATCGCCGATTGCGTGAGTATGTTGCTGATGTTTCGCGGCGTGAGGAAGGCACGGGACCCGAGTGCCATAAGAATGAAGAGCCCCAAAAAGATGAGAAATGTCGACTTTAGAATGTTAAAGTCGGGGTTGTTCTTTCCCATCTGGTTCCACTTGTTCGCGATAGTCCGGACGATCTTTGCCATTCGGTAGCTTCCTCCCTTATCCGACCTGGTTCGGTCGCGCTTCTTCCTTTGTTCTTTTCTGCGTCGCGAGCCGTAACAGCTCGTCATGCGAGACTTCGTGCCTTCCGTACTCTCCTATGATTCGACCATGGCTCATTACCAGAATCCGGTCCGCCATCTCCGCCACCTCGTCGAGCTCCGAAGAGACTAAGAGGATCGCGCGACCCTTTTCCGCCTCGTCGACCATTAGTCGAAATACCTCTACCTTCGATCCAATATCTATTCCCCGGGTCGGCTCATGGAGTATCAAAAGATCGGGTTCCGTTATGAGCCATTTCGAAAGAACCACCTTCTGCTGGTTGCCCCCGCTCAAGTTGTTCACGACGAATTCTCGCCCGGGAGTCCTGATGTTCAGGGCATCGATAAAACGATCGCTGACTTCGGCCTCTTCTCGGGCCAAGATGTGGTTCAACCGGGTAAACTTCTTAAGGGCTACGAGCGTTTGGTTCTGCTTTACCGTCATTCCGAGGACCAGGCCGTTTTCGTGGCGATCGTCCGTCAGATAGCCGATTCCCGCCGCTATCGCCGACTTGGGGGTACGA
>CAYMWV010000216.1:2433-5032 GCA_964394395.1 uncultured Sediminispirochaeta sp. | reverse complement strand
ATCAGGATCGGCCCGATGCCCTCCGAGCTTACCGGACCGGGGAGTATAATAGAGCCATTGAGATCACCCAGCAGGAGATTGCCGATAATCCCCGCAACATGGATTCCTATGCCGTACTTTGCTGGAGTCTCATTCGGAATGGAGAATATGACCAGGCCCTGGAATGGGCCCAAAAGGGTTTTGCTATTGTGCGCTACGATGCCCGGCTGGTGGAAGTGATGGGGGAGGCCCATTACTACAAGGGTAACAATCTGGAAGCACTCAAGTGGTTTGAGGAGTATGTCACCCTCTCACCTACGGGAATGCGGATCGATTCGGTCTACTACTTTATGGGGGAGATTTTTATCCGTATCGGCGAGTATAACCATGCCGACATCGCTCTCACCACAGCTGTCTACCACACCGACACTATTGCCCGCTGGTGGGCCCGGCTTGGTTACGCCCGGGAGCAGGCGGAGGATTTTCGCTACTCCCTGGACGCCTACAACCGCGCTCTGGAGCTCAACAGCCGGCTCTCCGATGCCATCCGGGGTAAAGAGCGGGTGGAAGCCAAATTGAGGGGCTGATGCGGGCCGCCTTCTACACCCTTGGCTGCAAGCTCAACCAGAGCGAAAGCGAGGCCCTGGCGACCGCCTTCGGACGCCGGGGCTTTTCTTTGGTAAAACCCTCTACCCGGGTCGAGGCAGATATATTCATCATCAACAGCTGCACTGTCACCGGCAAGGCGGAGCAGAAGGCCCGCCGGATGATCCGCGCCTTTGCCCGGAACAACCCCGCTTCGGCGGTCCTGGTGAGCGGCTGCTACGCCCAGCTTGACCCCGATGCGATCCGTGCTCTCGGCGGCAATGTGCTGGTTCTTTCCCTGGATGAGAAGGCGGCCTTGCTGGATCTGCCGGAGTTTCTGGAGAGGGCGGCCGGGGAGGGCTACGGCCCGCTGGAGGCGGTGCGGTGCTTTCTCCTGGAGCTTTCCCGGGCGGGAAACGAGCAGGCGGAACAGGAGGCCTCCAAAGCAGGAAATCGGAATCGTAACAGCTCTGCTGGGAGGAATCGTGGCCAGCTCTCCCGGCAAAAGGCCCGGGACCGGTTTCGATTTGAAGATGCCGCCGGTCTGACCCGCAGCCGCGCTTTTTTGAAGGTGCAGGACGGCTGTGACAACAGGTGCGGATACTGCCGGGTCCGGATAGCCCGGGGTCCTTCGGTTTCCCTCTCCCTGGATGAAGTTGTTTCCCGGGCCCGCCGCCTGGAAGCCCAGGGCTTTCGGGAGATTGTCCTTACCGGGGTAAATCTTACCGCCTGGCGGGGGGAGCCGGTTTCTCCAGGGGCTTACGAATCCCCTCACCTGGCATCCACCCCATCTTCCGACCCAGGCCTACCCCTGCTGCTTCGCACCCTGACTGGCAGTTTGAAGAGCTGCCGGATCCGCCTCTCCAGTCTGGAGCCTGATATGATCACCCCCGAATTGGCCGAGGCGATCTCCCACCCCCTGGTACGTCCCCACTTTCACCTGCCTGTGCAGAGCGGATCGGATGCAGTTCTTGCCCGGTCGGGTCGAAAATATGGGGCCCAGGCGGTTCTTGATGCAGTGGGGTGCCTGGGCAGTACAAAAGAGAAGCCTTTCCTGGCCGCGGATATCATCACCGGCCTGCCTGGCGAGGGTGATGACGATTTTGAAGCCACCCTGGAGCTGGTCCGGGCCTGCGGCTTTGCCCACATCCACGCCTTTCCCTTCAGCCCCCGGCCCGGCACCCCCCTCTTCGACGCCCCCGGCAAGGTACCAGAGCGGATCTCCGGTCAGCGCCTTGCCCGGCTTTCGGAGCTTTCCCGGGAGCAATACCGCGATTACCTGACCGGGCAGCTTGGCCGGGAGCGGGAAGCGGTGATTGAGCGGCGACTGGAAGATGGCCGGGTCTTCGTCCTGACTGATAACTATCTCCATTTGCCGTGCAGGTTTCCTTCGGACCCTCTGCAGCATCAATCCCGGCAGCAGAACCCATTACAGAACCCCTTACAGAGCCCATTGCGGCCTGGGGAGCTCTGCCGGGTTAGGATTGGAAGAGAATATCTGATTCCTGGGGATGGGGAGTCTTCGACCGAAATTGTCAATACACCTGGGTTAGACAATTGTATTGCTTTCTTTGTCGAAAAAATCAAATAAGTTAAATAAGCTCTTTTTTCCTTATCCCTGTTGTTTTTTGCTATTCCCTGCGTTAGAATTACATAGAGAATACTCTTGAAAATGTGATAAAAACTTGAAATATGGAAGGAGTCACCTATGAAAAAAGAAATGATAAGCCTTTCCCTGGTACTTGCGGTGATGCTGGTGCTTGGGGGGTGTAGTGGAAACTTGTTTTTGGATTGGGGTTTACAGACCCCCCCGGAGTTTAATGCCGATGTGACACTGTCTGAAGCAAATGTACTGAGCTATATTGGGGACTTAAAAGCTGTGATGGAGTTTCCAGATGGATTAAGTGATTCGGAAGTAGTTACAGCTTATGACAATCTGAAAGCGTACGGAGATGCTAATGATACTCCCGAAGGAGAGGCTGCGGCACTTACTGCCGGTGCTTTGAAAGTTCAATCAGATGAGAATGCTGTGGAA
>CAYMWV010000216.1:0-2333 GCA_964394395.1 uncultured Sediminispirochaeta sp. | reverse complement strand
GAAATCCTAACCTGGGCCGGTTACGGCGATCTTTTCTAAGGAGGCTGACATGAAACGAATACTGATAATTACTTTAGCACTGGCGCTTGCCTCCGCTTCACTCTTTGCGGTGGATTACGACAGCCCGGTTTTTCGGCCGGTGACTCCGGAAGTTACCGCCCAGGGAGACAGTTTTACTGCGGTGGCTCACGGCTATAACTCACTTTTTACCAACCCTGCGGGCTTTGCCCGGGCTGGCGGCTCCTTCACCCTGCTTTCTGCAACAGCAAGTCCCTATTTTATTCCGACTGAAGAAGACGTTGAAGGACTCTCCATGTTGGCGGATAACCCTGAGGAGGCTGTTGGTATGCTCAGCGATATCATCACCACCAATGGGTTCGGCGGTGCTGCGAATGTTGGATTGGGGATCGTGGGAAAGGGTCTTGGACTTGGTGTTGTGGGAGGTCTCGACTTCTATGGCCGGGGAAAAACCGCCATGGGTACCGAAATTGATGCCGCTTACACTTGGGCGCTTATCGCCGGATATGCTGTTCCCCTGGATCTCGGATTTATGAATATCAATATTGGTGGGGATGTCCGGTATATGCTCCGGGCTGAAGCTCGAGATATAGGTATTGTAACCTTTCTCGATCTAGCATCGGGAACCCCGGAATTCCCTGTATACTATGGAAGTGGTTTTGGTTTCGATGCCGGAGCAATTATTGAGATGGGTTCTTTGAATATTGGATTTTCTGCAAGGGATATTGGCGGGACTGTTATGGAGTATTCCCTGGAGACAGGTGGCGATCTGGAGTCTATTGCCACCTTTGATGATTCAAATGCAGTAGCCGTGACTGACGATACCTTTACTATTCCCATGACACTTTCCTATGGTGTAGCTTTCCACCCTGATTTTGGACTACTTAAATGGCTCATCGATCCGACGTTTCATGTTGAATACCGGGATACCTTGTATCAGGAAACCGAACCAAGTATGTGGACGAAAATACACGCAGGCGCAGAGATCAAGGTTTTACGGTTTATGAAAGTACGAGCTGGGATTAACCAGGGATACCTTACTGCAGGCGTTGGTGCCAAGCTTCTGTTTCTTGATGTGAACGCTTCATATTTTACCAGGGAAATGGGAGAATATGCGGGGGTTCGACCGAATCAGGGATTAGCCCTCGAAGCAGCTATCCGCTTCTAAGCGATTATGTAGATTGCTTTCATGGTGTATGTAAACATGTTGGCCCGGCGCTTATCGTCGGGCCGATTTCATGTTTGCCCGACGGCCAGGCCGGTCAAGTTTATCCGGATCGATGCCGATATGATGATTGGAGGATTCTATGGAAGGAAAGCGTAACTATCCCTTTTTGAAGCGGCTGATGGCGCTCATGGCAGCTCCATTGCTCTTTTTATTGCTTTTACCGGGGTGCGAACAGGTGTTTACCTATAGTCCCTTCGCTTTCCTGGCCCGGGATCCTTCAAGCCTGCCGATGGAACAGCGGATCTCTTACGCCCAGCTTGCCTTATCCTCAGGAGATAAAGCGACCCTCCAGGCTGCTTACGAGGCCATTGCTTCCAGCACCGATCCGGAGGTGCAGTACCTGGCCAGCCAGGTAGCGGTCGGGGCTTCGGGATTGAATGAGGCCGTGGAAACAGCCTTAGCTGATATGGAAAATATCGATGTTAATAGTGTTGTCGGTTCTCTTGATCAAACCTATCTTCAGAATGCTGGAGCTCAGCTTGCATCTGCAAGTGAGGCGGGAGTAGAGATTGCAGATGAGGATTATGTTGTAGCTGCAGCTGCTTTACTGTTGTCCGCAGCTTTATCAGATCCTACGTCTCCGGAAGATTTCTTTACCAATGATTTAGATTTCGCAACAGCAACCGATCCTGCGAATGTTCCTGCTGATTACGCTTCCGCTGCAGATGATACCGAACGGGCTGCATACCTCTTCAGTCAAACCGGCTACACAGCAGATGACATGGATTCCCTCTTGGCAATGATCGGCGGATAAAGGAGCAGTAGATGAAAAAAGCATTGATTATACCAATAGTTTGCCTCTCTATCATGCTTGCTCTTTATCCCGGCCAATCCCTCTTTGCCGCCAACTACTTCGAAACTCCCATGAATGCGGTATCTCCCAGGCTCAGTGGATTGGGAGGGCGCCATGCGGCCTTTGCCGACGGATTTACCACCATCTATACCAACCCTGCGGGGTTTTTTGCCAGCGGTGAGGAGATTTCCTGGGCGGAGTTCTCCGTCGGGGCAAAGGGGCCGGTGTTTTCCCTGGCCGATGCTGTCTTGAGTGGAAGTCTTGATATGGCGACCCTGGGGGATCTTCTTGTGG
>CAYMWV010000215.1:0-5052 GCA_964394395.1 uncultured Sediminispirochaeta sp. | reverse complement strand
GATCCGGCGCCCACCGAGATCTACACTCTTCCCCTACACGACGCTCTCCCGATCTAACAGGGCCGGGGGCGGGGGGATGCGCCCGAAAAGGAACGATAATTTCGGAGTAATGGAATAAATTCCGCCTCCGGCTGACTCACACCTCCCGCAGAATCAGACTGGAGTTGTGCCCCCCGAAGCCGAAGGAGTTGGAGAGGGCCGTGCGCACCCGGGTTTTTACATGTTCCCGGGGGATGGTCAGAGGAGGCAGCTCCGGATCAGGGGTAAAGATATTGATATTCGCCGGGACGGTCTGATTGCGGATCACCTCCGCAGTGATGACCACCTCCAGGTATATGTTTCCTGTTTCCCAATTATAGTGTATTATTTATACTAAGATTCAGATAAATTCAAAAGAACAAGGATAAGGCTGAATGTATGTCACAATTGACTGAAGCGATAAAGAAAATGAAAACCAATGGAATTAGTGTCTCTGAGCAAGAATTTGTTCATATATGTAAAAAATACAATATCTCCATAGTAAAAGCTTTTGGTTCGGTCTTAAGATCAGACTTCGCTTCTGATAGTGACATTGATCTCCTTATCACCTTCAAAGATGATACAGATATCAGCCTGTTTGATTTGATGGACCTTGAAGCAGAACTCTCCAGGATCTTTAACAGGCATGTTGATGTTGTTGAACCTACTTCATTGACAAACCCCATCCGAAGAAAAAACATTCTGTCCACCAGCGAGTTGATATATGCAGCATGATGATCGTGACTATTCATATCTGATTGATATGCTTGAGTGCTGCAACGATATTATTAATTTTACCTCTGGTATTGCATTTGAGGATTTTGATTCAGATAAAATGAGAAGATTGGCTACAGAAAGGCAGCTTGAAACTCTTGGTGAAGCTGCAAATCACATCTCTGCAGGTAAACAGCAGGAGTGGTCGGAAATCGATTGGATGCGTATAGTTGGATTAAGAAATAAGCTTGCACATGATTATGGAGAAATACTATCAAAGCGTGTCTGGTTAATCGCCAAAGAGAGCATCCCGAAACTGATTGTAACTGTGCGGAAAATACTGCAAGGTCACTATCCGGAATATTCGGAATAACAGAGAAAACCTGTGCCGATTTCTCAACTTGCCGTCGGCGCTTTCGCAAAAACAAGTTCCTACTCAGGGCCGCGCAAGGGATTGGAGCGGTACCCCGCAGCCGCAAAGCGGCGAGGAGTTTAGCGGAAAGCCCGACCCCCCGCTCCCGGCCAAACAGGGCCGGGGGCGGGGGGATGCGCCCGAAAAGGAACTATAATTTCGGAGTAATGGAATAAATTCCGCCTCCGGTTGACTCACACCTCCCGCAGAATCAGACTGGAGTTGTGCCCCCCGAAGCCGAAGGAGTTGGAGAGGGCCGTGCGCACCCGGGTTTTTACATGTTCCCGGGGGATGGTCAGAGGAGGCAGCTCCGGATCAGGGGTAAAGATATTGATATTCGCCGGGACGGTCTGATTGCGGATCACTTCTGCGGTGATGATCGCCTCCAGTCCGGCGGTTGCTCCCAGCAGGTGACCGTGGTAGGATTTGGTGGATCCCACATAACATCCGTGATCACCAACCAAATCATAGACGCCTTTTACCTCTGCGATATCCCCCACCGGGGTAGCGGTCCCATGGGTATTCACATAGTCCAGCTCATCCGCTTTGATTCCCGCCTGCTCCAGAGCCATATTCATGGCCAGGGCGGCTCCCTTGCCCTCAGGATCGGGGGAAACAAAGTCGTAGGCGTCGCCGCTCATCCCGCAGCTGAGAACTTCGCAGAGAATATCGGCTCCCCGAGCCCGGGCGTGGTCATACGCTTCCAGGATAAGAATACCCGCCCCCTCGCTCAGGACAAAGCCGTCCCGGTCTGCGTCGTAGGGACGGCTGGCGGTTTCGGGGTCATCGTTCCGTTTTGAGAGGGCCCGCATATTCCCAAAGGCGGATATGGCCAGCTCATTCACCGTACCTTCGGCGCCTCCGGTGATCATGAGATCCGCCATGCCGTTCTGGATAACCATGGCAGCCATGGCAATGGAATGGTTTGCCGTGGCACAGGCAGTTTGGAGGCTGAAGTTGGGACCGGTGACTCCGTAGATCATGCTGATGATACCGCCGGCCATATTCCCTATCGCCATGGGGATGTAAAAGGGGCTGACCCTCCGGGGACCTTTCTCCGCCAGGGCAACAGAGTTTTCGTGCTGCACATTCAGTCCGCCGATTCCCGCACCAACGGAGACACCGATACGCTCCTTCCGCTTTATCTCCTGAAGCCGGGCCTGGCCGGTCGCCTCATGGGCTGCAGCGGCGGCATAATGGCAGAAATGGTCCATCCGTTTTGCCTTTTTCGCCATCTCCCCTTCAAAGTAGGGAGTATAGTCAAAGTTCTTCACCTCCCCGGCAATCTGGGTGGGAAGATGGGAAGCATCAAACTTGGTGATCCGGCCGATACCGGATTTCTTTGCCACAATAGTATCCCAGGTTTCGGCAACTGAGTGCCCCAGGGGATTTACCGTGCCCATCCCGGTAACGACAACTCTCTTTCTTTCCATCCGTGTTCCTCCACATGTGTATGCTCAAGATTATTGTATCGGTCAGTGGCCGATTTGTCAGCCCCTTCTCTTCCCTTCTCTTCTCTTACCTTCCCTCTCTGACATCTCTGACAAGCCAGAATACCCGCAAGATTCGCCGGATTATAAAGCGGCGCAATGGTACTGTTCTATGAAATTTTTTTCATGATACTTGACTCTTGAATCTTAATACGGCTATCATGCTTGCAAGAGTGAAATCGACAGAGAACATGGAGGAGCCTGATGAACATGCAGCAATTTAGCGAAATCGCCCAACTTTCCGGCGATCTGAAAAACCTTCTCACCAGCGCCAAATCGGCAGCCCTGGCAACACGGATCGAAGAGCTGGAGGATCTGGCCTGCGGGGCTAGGGAGAACCCCTCCTGGAAAGTCTCATATAAGCTTCCCGACGGCAAGGTGGTCGATGAAGTGGAGGTTGTTCGAGTAAAAAACGGGATCAGCGCAAATTACTTTGAACCCTATATGCGGCGCCGAGACCCGGACTGCATGCTCATCGCCGATGAAAACGCTACAGATAAGACCCGTTTCAAAGACCGGTATAACACCCCTTTCACGGAACTGCGAAAAGAGACCTTTGCATGGCTCGCCCAAAACGATCTTGCAGTATTTGCCTTTGAGATGGGGCAATCCGGACTTGGAGGCGACGCTCTTGCTGTATGTCCTGCCAATGCGGGCTTTTTCGCCTTCGGTCTTGCCCTCCTGCAGGGCATTGTGGATGTGGAAAAGCTGGATCGTCCGTTTAAACCTGGAACCGTTATCTATGTAGCTCCTTCATTCAGGCACACCCACTTTGACGGAAAGCAGATCGTTGTGCACAACCGGACAGATGCCCATGAGATTTTTTCCTACAACCTCTACCCGGGCCCCAGTGCCAAGAAGGGGGTTTACGGCGCCCTGATCGAACTGGGAGAGCAGTCGGGATGGGTAACTGCCCACTGCTCCGCCGTGGAAGTGATAACACCCTACGACAACCTGGTAGGATTCATGCATGAAGGTGCCAGCGGGGGCGGAAAGAGCGAAATGCTTCAGCAACCCCACCGTGAACCTGACGGCCGACTCCTGCTGGGTCACAATCTTGTAAGCGGGGAAAAACGGTATCTGGAAATACCGAGGACCTGCGACCTCCACCCGGTGTGTGATGATATGGGGCTATGCCATCCGGACTTGCAGGATGGAAACGGGAAGTTGTCCCTGGTTGATGCTGAAAATGCCTGGTTTGTCCGGGTCGATCATATTCGCAGATATGGAACCGATCCTGAACTGGAACGGCTGACCCTCGATCCGTCCCATCCCCAGCTATTCTTGAACATCGATGCCGTTGCAGGCGGTACCGCCCTTATCTGGGACCATATTGAGGATGAGCCGGGACAGGCCTGCCCCAATCCGCGGGTGGTGATCCCCCGGGATATGGTACCTGACGCAACAACAGAAAAAACAGTGATCGATATTCGTTCCTTCGGAGTCCGCAACCCGCCCTGCACTGCGGAGAACCCCTCTTACGGCATTATGGGAATGATGCATGTTCTCCCCCCCGCCCTGGCCTGGCTCTGGAGGCTTGTGGCACCCCGGGGCTATGCCAATCCAAGCATTGTAGATAAGGCGGGAATGAGCAGCGAAGGGGTCGGCAGTTATTGGCCCTTTTCTACCGGTAAGCGGGTAGCGCAGGCAAATCTCCTCTTAAAGCAGTTTCAGGATGCATCATTAACCAGATATGTCTTGATACCGAATCAGCATATAGGGGCCTGGGAAACCGGATTCATGCCCGAATGGCTGGTCCGGGACTACCTGGCCCGACGGGGTTATGCCCGGTTCCGTCCCGAACAGATTACCCCCTCCCGCTGCTCCCTACTGGGCTATTCCCTGCAAAACATGCGGATTGAGGGAACAATCATCCCTCAATCCTTCTTGCAGGTTGATAAACAGCCCGAAGTGGGAGAAGCGGCCTTCGATGAGGGGGCCCGGATACTGACTGAATTCTTTCACCAGCAGCTGAAGAAATACCTTGAGCCTGGCCTGGATGAGATGGGCCGAAAGATTATCGATTCCTGCCTCTCCGGTGGAACGATTGATGATTATATGGCATTCATGCCGGAAGCGGATCTCTAATGCCACATTTCCTGTAAGGATGATTCCTTATTGCCCCGGGGAGACGGAAAACCCCGGGGAGCCCCAAAACCACGGGGTCGCCTTTTTCACCCATCTTGAAAAGGAGGTGTTATGAAAAATCGATGGATTATACTAATTGCGGGGGTCGCTATCCAGACAACCCTGGGGGGGCTCTATGCGTGGAGCACCTTTACCCCCTGGCTGGCAGATAGCTATGGGATAAACACGGCCCAGGCCGGCTTCATTTTTGGAATGACCATCGCTGTTTTCACCATAGTGACGATCTTTGCAGGTCGTCTCTTAGCGGTGAAAGGACCTCGCCTGACCGCT
>CAYMWV010000214.1:0-5054 GCA_964394395.1 uncultured Sediminispirochaeta sp. | reverse complement strand
GCAGCTGCAGGAATGGCTCAAGGAAACAGAAGAACGCTGCCCGGTAACCGATAACATCAAAGCTGGCACATCTGTTTCGGTAAGCATTGATTAGCTCTTTGATGGGCTCTTTGATGGCCCCCCCAAAATGGAAGAGTGCTCTGTCATTTACTAATACATTACAAGACTGCTATAATACCCTTTATGAGACTGAAGAAATCCTATTATGTTCCTCATGTGCGGAGGGCCCTCCGGGAGGATCTTGGCACCCGGGGAGATGTTTCCAGCCTGGCGGTATTTACCGGAAAGGAGCAGGGACGGTTTACCCTGATCGCAAAGGATAGCGGTCTCCTTTGCGGGGCAGCGGTATTCAGTGAGGTGTTTCATCAACTGGATAAAAAAATCAAGCTGGAATGGTATCTTGCTGATGGGGCTTATCTGGAGGCTGCAACGGTAGCAGCCAGGGTTTCAGGGCCGGTAAAGTCCATCTTGATGGGAGAACGGACGGCCCTTAACTTCATCTCCCACCTTTCGGGGGTGGCCAGCCGGGCCGATCAACTGCTGCGGATAGCCCGCTCAAGTGGAAAAGCGCAGGCAGTACGAATCCTGGATACCCGTAAAACCTTGCCGGGTTTTCGTATGCTGCAAAAATATGCGGTTTCAACCGGGGGAGCAGAAAATCACAGGATTGGTCTATATGATATGGTGATGCTCAAGGATAACCATATCGATTCCGCAGGGGGCATTACTACAGCGGTGCAACGGGTACGAAACAGGTGGGGTAACCGTTTCAAGATAGAAGTGGAAACCCGTACCCTGGAGGATGTAAAGGAGGCTCTTTCTCTCGGGGTTGACCGGATTATGCTTGATAATATGGATAACAATACCATTGAAGCGGCCCTGGCGATCATCGACAATTCCATTGAAACCGAGGCATCGGGAAACATGAAGGAAGAGCGGCTTGCCGAGTTGTCAGGCCTAGGACTTACCTATATTTCCTTTGGAGCCTTAACTCACAGTGTAAAGGCTTTTGATTTTTCCCTTAAACATGAAAAGGAGTAAGGATTGCACACTAATAAAACTGAAGAGGCAATAAGCCAGGAAATCATTGCCATGAAAGAAGTGTTGGGAACCAAGCTTCTGATTCCTGCTCACCATTATCAACAGCAGGAGGTGGCAGCACTTGGTGATGTTATTGGAGATTCCTATAAACTGGCCCTTTTGGCATCCCGGACCGAAGCCCGCTATATTCTGTTATGCGGTGTACGCTTTATGGCTGAAAGTGCGGCAATCCTCTCCCGGCCGGAGCAGCGGGTAATAATTCCCGACACCCGGGCGGGCTGTCCCATGGCAGATATGATGAGTTTGCCCTCAATGCGCTCTGCCCTGGATCAATTGGAATCCATCACTGGCAAGCCGGTGGCGCCTTTGACGTATATGAACTCCTATGGGGATGTAAAAGCCCTCACCGGTGAAAAAGGGGGTGCTATCTGTACCTCCAGTAATGCGGAGAAGCTGCTTTCCTATTATATTGAACAGAATATCCCTATCTTCTTTTCCCCGGACTACAACTTGGGAATAAACAGTGCCATTAAACTGGGTCTGTCATACAAAAAGATTTTTACCCTCCAGGGGGATGGAACTATCCTGCCTGTTCAGGACCCGGTCAAGAGTCCGGGAACTGGATCTCCGGCTTTAGAGCCCGGCTCTGCCGACCCATCCCAGGGGCTGCTCTTCATCTGGGATGGGTACTGCCGGGTGCACAAACGCTTTAGCACCACCCAGGCTGAACAGGTACGGCAAGAGTACCCGGGTATTAAGGTGATTGTGCATCCTGAATGTGATCCTTCCCTCGTGGCAGCAAGTGATGATGCCGGTTCAACGGGAAAACTCTATAGTATCTTAAAGGAGGCTCCTGATGGAACTTCCTGGGCAGTCGGAACAGAACTGAATTTTGTTCGCCGTGCTGCAGCAGATTTTCCCAATAAGCGTATCATCCCTTTGCACAATTCCATCTGCGGTAACATGGCCCGTATCGGTCTGGAACAGGTGCACAAATCCTTGAGCTCCATCCTCGCTTATGACCAGGCCCGACCAGCCGAGGATGCATCCTCCCCTGGGGAGGAAGAAGGGCTGCCTCAATTGCCTGGTCTGATCGAGGTGAGCCCGGAGGTAAAGCGCTATGCAGAGGCAGCGCTGCGACGGATGATAGAGCTGACGGAGGGGTAGGATGGATATGCACGTTGATCTCTTGGTGATTGGTTCCGGAATTGCAGGATTCGCTGCAGCTATTACGGCCCGAAAAGCTGGGCTTTCGGTTCTGGTACTCAACAAAGCTGAAGATCCCTGGGAATCAAATACCCACTATGCCCAGGGAGGGATTATCGCCCAGGCCCCCCAGGATAGCCCCGAGGCGCTTGCCAAGGATATCTATGAAGCGGGATGCCATTATAACCATCGGGAGGCGGTGGAGCTCCTGGCCCGGGAAGGCCCTAAGCTGGTTTTTGATTTTCTCATCAATACCGTGGGAGTCTCTTTCAGCAAGACCAGGGATGGAGCTTACGATTATACTGAAGAAGCGGCCCATTCGGTGCGCCGTATTCTTCATGCCCAGGATCATACCGGGGATGTAATAGAAGCATCCCTGCTGAGCTATGCGCTCCAGATAGGGGTACTTATAAAAAGTGGCTGGACCGCCATAGATCTGATAACAAATAATCATCACTCCCGGGACTGTCAGGAACGCTATAAAGATCCGGAGGTTTTTGGCGCCTACGTGCTGGAGAATGGAAGCGGAAAAATCCATACCCTCTCTGCCGATGCAGTGGTCCTTGCAACCGGAGGCATTGGCAATATCTATCATTTTACTACAAACCCAAAAGAGGCAACCGGGGATGGTCTTGCCATGGCATACCGGGCAGGAGCAGAGATCATTAATGCCGAATTTATCCAGTTTCACCCAACAGCTCTCTTTCATAAAGATATACGGCGCTTTTTAATCTCCGAATCTCTTCGGGGCGAGGGAGCCCGGCTTGTCAATAACAGGGGAGAAACCTTTATGCACCGCTATTCTCCCATGGAAGATCTGGCTCCCCGGGATGTGGTGGCCAGAGCCATTTTTGAAGAGATGGCCCGGTTGGGGAGCAATCATGTATATCTGGATCTATCCCGTCACTATAAAGGGGATCTTCCCATCCCTGAACGATTTGAAAGGATCTACACCACCTGTCTTGAAGGGGGCATAGATATCACCAGAGAACCCATTCCGGTTACCCCTGCGGCTCATTACTTTTGCGGTGGTGTGCTGGTTGATGAAAACGGAGCTACCAAACTGCACCGGCTCTATGCAGTGGGGGAAGTGAGCTGTACAGGCCTCCATGGGGCAAATAGGCTCGCCTCAACATCCCTGCTGGAGGGAATGCTCTGGGGCGTCCGGGCAGGAGAACATATCAGCCGAACCCTTCATCCCTTATCAGAAAAACGGCTTGCTGCCATTCCCGATTGGGAAAAGCCCCCCCATCCTGAGCTCTTTGAACCCATGGTCATCTTTCAGGACTGGAATCTGATAAAAAGCATCATGTGGTACCATGCAGGAATAGTACGGACCACCAAAAGTCTTGAACGGGCCATGGCAGATCTCAATTATCATGCCCACAGGATATACAAATTCTACCGGGAGGCGAAGCTTAGCCGGGATATCATTGAGCTGCGGAACGGTGTAGAATCTGCCCAACTGGTGGTCAGGTCTGCGATGCACAACAAGCAGAGTATCGGCTGCCACTTTATGAAGGAGAGCTGAGGTTGGTGTCGGCGTAGGCAGTATCTACCCTTCAACCTTTACCAAATGAAAGGCTGGCTCTTCATAAGGGTGTGCCTTCCGGAGTGCTGAGACCACTGAATCTGCAAGCCCCTCTTCCAGAACCATCTCCACCTTGTACTCCGTCACTTTTTCTGTTTCACCCACAGCCCCGAGGAAGGGACTACTCCCGGAACAGGGTCGGAACTCTCCTTCCCCCTTTATCTGAAAGCAGCAGCTATCGTAGTTTCCGATCTTTCCGGCCCCTGATTCGAAAAGGGCCTGTTTCACTTTTTCCAGATGGGTTTCTGGTACATAGACGGCAAGTAGCAGCATGGGATCCTCCTCTCAGCCGGTGTAGATCCATTAAGAATAGTATCCTTCGAGAAATTGTCTCTATCAAAGTAGCATTAAAGATACTTTTTAAGAAACCTGATTTCAACTTTAATTCAGGCCACTACGATCACCACCTGCTGCGGTTTATCAAACCGGAATCCCGGGGGGTAAAAAAACTAACCGGCAGATTTGTGTCCAGTGACTGGTATTCCCCTTGACCTCTCTACAATTTTACACTTTACATTACTATCATGTACCGGATATGCACATATCGGCTGCTTACTCACACAGGGGTTCAGTGAGAAAGAAGCGTTACACTTAAGGCGGTTATAAGGATATGAACGAGCAAGAACAATACATGGCCGATTTTATGAAAGTGTATGAGCCCCTAGAGCGGTGGGGCCCGGGCAGCGAGGAGGATACCCTGCGGGCCCTCTCCTTGGTACCGGGAAAGCCCGGGGTGATTCTGGAGGTCGGCAGCGGCAAGGGTGTGGCCACCCTCGTCCTGGCCCACCACACCGTTGCTCTCATCACTGCGGTGGATAACGAACCCTCCGCCCTCTCCCGGTTGGATGAGGTGATGAAAGAGCAGGGTTTTTCATCCCGGGTAAAAACGGCCTGCGCCAGCATGACCGATCTACCCTTTCAAGCAGAGAGCTTCGACCTGATCTGGTCCGAGGGGAGCGCCTACATCATGGGGGTGCCAAACGCTCTGAAAGAGTGGAAGCCCCTGTTGCAGAAGGGGGGAAGCCTTGTACTCAGTGACCTGGTCTGGCTTACTAAAAACCCCCATCCCGAGGCTGTAGCCTTCTGGAAGGGGGAGTATCCGGATATGCAGCCGGTAGAGACCCGGATTGAGCAGATTAAAACTGCAGGATATGAACACCTGGAAAGCTTTCCCACAAGCATGGATGCATGGCACAGTTATATCGACCCCCTGACG
>CAYMWV010000213.1:0-5200 GCA_964394395.1 uncultured Sediminispirochaeta sp. | reverse complement strand
ATGCTCGCTGATCAGTCTGGCCACCGGCAGGTTGGTGCGCAGTTTGGCCACCTCGGCGAAGATTTTCTGCAGGGAGGGCATCATCCGGTAAGCGGCAAATGCGTAGAGCCCCACCACCGGTACGGCGTTCTGAAAGTTCCCCATGGTCTCCATCATGTAAAGGACGATCAGAAGGATCCCCCCGAAGGCCACTACCTCCAGGACGTAGCGGGGAATAACCCCGATCACGGCGCTTATCACCTGTACCTTGGCGTTCTCCACCGAGGCGGGGGCGTAATCTTTCAGGTAGTACGCCTCCCGGCCCAGAACCTTCACATCCTTGATCCCCCCCAGGGATTCGGAAACCTTCTTGTACCGGAGCCGGTTGGACTCCAGCCGCCGCTCCCCTAGAGTGTTGAGGTAGCGTTTGGTGATCACATAGATTCCCCCGTAGATGGTGCCGATGGCCAGAAAGGTGATGAGGGCCAGGAGGGGATCGGCTATGACCAGCATCGCCACAATGAGCATGGTAACCGCCACGGAGGTAATAAGCTCCAAAAGGGGCATCAGGGTTCCGGTGACCAGGGTGTTTACCTCTCCCAGGATGTTCTTCAAGAGCTCGCTGGAGTTGCGGTTTAAAAAGAATGTGTAGGGCTGGTAGAGGTAGTGCCGGAAGAGCCGTATGGAGAGGGAGTGCTGCCGCATGGTGGCAAAACGGCGGTTCATGTAGGTAACCAGAGCCTTCATGGCGTTGCTTACCAGGATAAAAATCACCGCTCCAATCCCCAGGGCGAAGAGAAAGGCCCTTTCGGAACCGAAACCCAGATTCTCGTAGACAAAGAGCAGATAACGGTTTGTCTTTACCAGCTGCGGATTACTGGCCACACTCAGGAAGGGCATGATGGATCCGATACCCACCAGCTCCAGAAAACCCATCACCAGGACACCGAAAAAGACCAGGATCAGTTTCTTCCGCTCATCCTTTGAGAGGAGGGTCAGTAATGTTTTTAGATAGCTCATATGTTTCCTTGTTAGGGTGCGCAGAGGAAAAGGTGGACAAGAGCCCCGCAATGCCGGCTGCTGTTTACTCGTCTTTTAAAACAGGAAGAATACGGTTTTGTGAAAAATCGATCACTTCTTCTGCAATTCGGACGAGGTCGGTTGCTTGTGTAAATATTGCATTCAGATAATAACTTCCATTTTCAGGATCATTTTCATAATCATGGGCAATTTGATTGCGGATTTCTCTCAAAGCCATCCATTCTTCTGCAGAGTGGATAATTTCCCGCTTTTCCAGTTCATTAAGAACATCAATGATAGTCAATGTCCTGGAATCCTCTCTTAGAAATGAAACAACAAGGGGAAAGAGCTTTGCTCCCAAGGCATCCTGCAATTTAGTGAACCGGTAGACGAGCTGATCAATATGCTCAATTGATTCATCATTCAGTGCTGTATAGTTCTTCGGACTCAGAGGAAACATCTCTTCAACATTCTTCAATGCTTTGGTAATTCGGAGGCTATGGGTTTTACATTCAAAGATGATAGCATCAAATTTATACTTCATACCAATTCGATCCCTTTTTTTCTTGCTAACCGGTAGATTGGTTTACTAGTGCTGTCTTCCCCCTTTACGACCAGATCAATTTTCCTGTCCCCGATACGCTGTTTCAAACGAACCAGGAAAAGAAGTTTCTTCTTGAAGGCAGTTGCTGAATCCTCTTTTGTTTCAATAAACAGATCGATATCGCCGCCCTTTTTGCTGTCGTCCACCCGGGAGCCGAAAAGAAACAACCTGCAACCGCTGCCGAAGATTTCCAGGGCAGTGTTCCTGATTGCTTCCTGTTGGGATTCAGTTAATCTCATGGGTTTTCACCTTTCTTCTGTTAATAGAACAAGTCCACACAAAAACGGTCTCCCACTTCCCTGAACCGGACCCGACCCCCATCAGCCTGATGATAAGGGGGATTCCCCGGCCGAGCCCGTCGATATATCTCAGGTTGTCCATCAGCTTTACCAGGAAGATGTTTCTGGGGGCGGAGTTGCCATAGCGGATCATTTCCAGGGTAAGGGTGTTGGCAATTCTTCCCGGGGTGCACACCTCAATCCGGTTCTTGAAGAGGAGGATCCGGGTTTTCTGATTTGCCATAGAGTAATCCCGGTGACACACCGCATTGACCAGCACTTCCCGGAGCACCTTGCGGTCTATAGCCAGGGTTTCTCTCCGCCGGGGAGAATCATCTACGATAAGAGGCTCTGGAACATGGAAGGAGGAGAAAGCCCAGGGTGTTGTCGACCTGCTCCGGTAATACTCCCCCTATCTCTTTTTTCTGTACCACCTGGTCGGTTATCTCTGTACCATTGATAACGGCGATGGAGATGCTTGCATGGGGCAGATAGTTCTGGGGCGCTTTGGAAAAGAGCAGCACCCCCCCCGACAGAGGGCACAAGCCCCTCGCCATCATCAACCAGAATTGAACTGTTTTTCAGAATGCTTTTCTGCTCGGCCTCTTCGGTAGATCGATAATCGAGGTCATAGACACTGGAAAAGTAACTTGAGAGCCTTGCCTGATCCATATCGGCCCAGGAGGCCCGGTTTACCCCGGAGATATCAAAATGTACCAGCAATATTATGTACCCACTCTTCCCACTGCTTCTGCCCGGAGAGACCGGAAACTGAACCATCGTCCTGTACCCCCAGGAGGATGACGCCGCCCAGAGTATTTGCCATGGAGATCATTTCCCGTGCCAGAGACTCCGGGCGTACCCGTTCGTCCATGAACTCCAGTGAGATGCTTTCTCCGGCACTCAACAGTTCGTAAATTTCATTCTGTTCCATGGGTCTTTTCCTTATTAACTCATCGGGAATTGTCGAAAAAGTAAACAGGTGAACCCCCGACCCCCTGGCATCAACAATTCTTCAAGGCATTATGTACTATTTCAAAAAAGTAAACAGGTGAACCTCCGACCCCTTTACAAGCTCGTCCAGGCTCTTTTTTTCACTGTCCAGAACAAGGTCAGCCGCCGCAGGCGGCTGGTAGGCGTTGCCGATACCGGTAAAGTTGGCGATAAGCCCCTCTTCGGCGGCTTTGTAGAGCCCCTTGGGGTCCCGGCGGCGGCACTCTTCGATGGAGCACTTCACGTGCACTTCGCTGAAGGCGCCTTTGGGGAAGAGGGCTTTTACGCCGTCCCGCATGTACTGCTTGGGGCTGATGAAGGAGCAGATGACGATGAAGCCGGCGTCGAAGAGGAGGCGCGCCACGTGGCCGATCCGGCGGATGTTCTCCTTGCGGTCCGCTTCGGTGAAGCCCAGGTCGGCGTTGATGCCGTGGCGAATGTTGTCGCCGTCCAGGACATAGACCTGCCTGCCCTGGGCATGGAGCTTCTTGGAGAGCTCCTTTGCGATGGTGCTTTTCCCGGAGCCCGAGAGGCCGGTAAACCAGAGGCAGTGGGCTTTATGGCCGTTCTTCTCTTCCCGCATTACTTGGGTGACCGGAAAGGCCTCCCAGGTGATGTTGCGGTCTGCGGCGGGCTGTCCGAGGGACTCACGCTGCTCCTCCCGTTGGTCGATGCTTATGGGTCCCCGGATCATCCCGGCAGCCACGGTGAGGTTGCTAGCGGGATCGATAATGACAAAGCCTCCGGTCTCCCGGTTGGAGCTGTAGGGGTCGTAAAAGAGGGGGCTGGCGGTTTCTATCTCCACCCGGCCAATCTCGTTGAGGGTGAGGGTTTCGGCATCGGCCCGGTGGAGGGTGTTTACATCGAGCTGGTAGCGGAGATTGCGGATAAAGCCGTTCACCAGCCGGGTGGTGTGCTGGAACTTGTAGGGTTTGCTCCGGTCCAGGGACTTTTTGTCATCCATCCAGCAGATGGTAGCCTCGAAGTGGCGGCTGGTTACCGGGACGTTGTTCTTCCGGACAATCATCTCCCCCCGGGAGATGTCCCGTTCATCCTCGATGGTGAGGATCACCGACTCTCCGGCCCTCGCCTTTTTCCTGTTCTCTTTGTAGGTGACAATCTCCTTGATCTTCGATTCCTGCCCCGAGGGGAGGGCCACCACCGGCTCACCCACCTTGATGGTGCCGCTGGCGATACGGCCGGCAAAGCCCCGGAAGTCCTGATTTGGCCGCACCACGTACTGGACGGGGAAGCGGAAATCGATCAGGTTGCGGTCGGCGCTGATGGTGACGTTCTCCAGCTGGTGGAGCACCGTAGGTCCGTCGTACCAGCTCATGTTGCTGCTCTTCTCCACCACGTTATCCCCTAAAAGGGCGCTGATGGGGATGAAGGTGATGTCATGGATGTCCAGTTTCTCGCTGAAAGCGGTGTACTCGGCGACGATGCTGCGGTAGAGCTCTTCTGACCAATCCACCGCATCCATTTTGTTTACCGCCACCACCACGTGGGGGATGGCCAGAAGGCTCGCAATAATGCCGTGGCGCCGGGACTGGGTGAGCACTCCGTTACGGGCATCGATGAGGATCACCGCCAGCTGGGCGGTGGAGGCGCCGGTGACCATGTTCCGGGTGTACTGCTCGTGCCCCGGGGTATCGGCGATGATGAACTTCCGCTTGGGGGTGGAGAAGTAGCGGTAGGCCACATCGATGGTGATCCCCTGCTCCCGCTCGCTCCGCAGTCCGTCGGTAAGGAGGGCCAGGTTGACTGTCTCTTCTCCCCGGAGCTTTGTGGTGCGCTCCAGCGCCTCCATCTGGTCCTGAAAGATCGCCTTGCTGTCGTAGAGGAGCCGACCAATGAGGGTGCTCTTTCCGTCATCCACACTTCCGGCGGTGGTGAAGCGGAGGAGTTCCCGGTTGAGGTACTCTTCTACGTCGAAGGTTTGCTGGGTTTCGGGGCCGTCTTGGTTTGTTGGGGCTTGTTTGCTGTTTCTGCTGCTGTTCGTACTCATGGGGGTCCTTTTTATGAATTGTTATGCGGATTTACTTTTCTCTTCATAGGTAAAAGAAGAGAGAGCTCCAGTAGCTTTCGCATGCTCAATCGTCATATTTACCAGATTTCCTGCTTTATCGACATCCAGATAGATATTCTCGCTCAATTCTTGTGTTTCCTCTACTTCGTTCTGAGAAAATTGTATAAGAGCGGTATCGGTATCCTGGAAATAGGTTATTTTCATTTGATCTCTCCTGTGGAAAACCTTCTATCGAAAAAAGCATTATGCAAAGTATAATTGTCTTCAAGTAGTATAACACGAAGGAATTTCTTTTCT
>CAYMWV010000212.1:0-5257 GCA_964394395.1 uncultured Sediminispirochaeta sp. | reverse complement strand
CCGGCACTCGCGACCGCGATCAATACCGCAATAATTGTTCTCAACCTTTTCATTCCTCTTCCTCCTCCCACACCATGGTGGAGTGTATCTGCGCCGCCTCTGAAGCACGGCCGGAATCACCGGAGCTCCCCGAAGCCAGATATGCAAAGCGCTCGGCCAACTCAGGGTCGATGGCCCCGAGTTCGCTATAAGCATCCTCTGCGGCCGCATAATCTTCGGCCGCATAAGAGACCCGGGCCATGCCCAGCAGGGCCGTCTTGTTGTCGCCGTCGATCTTCAGGGCCCGTGAATATGCTTCCCGGGCCCCAGTGTAGTTTTCATTCAGGTAAGAAATATTCCCCAGGTTGATAAACCCCGGCACGTAGTCCCGTCCGCGCACCGAAATACGGAACTGCTCCTCTGCATCAGCGTACCGGCCGTAACGGGCATAGAGAACCCCGAGCTGGTTTCGCAACCGAGCGTCCGAGGAGCGCTGCCGCAGGCGGCTGAGCAAACTCTCCTCCCGGCCCGAAATCTCCCGGTTTACAAAGCGGTCGAACTCGCTGCCGAACCCCGCTTCCACATCATCCCGAAGGGGAATGTCCACCTCGTAATCGGAAACACCAAAGGCAACCGGTTCATAGGTTCGCCACGCCTCTGCGGTGGGGATTAACTGCGCTGCGCCTTCCGGATGGTGCTTCCGCCACTGGCTTCCCCCCTCCGCCCAGGCGGCGAGAAAACCGTCGCCCAGAATCGTCGTCTCAACGGGAATCCAGACATCCCCATCCCCGGTAATAATAAGGTCACCAGGACGGGAGAAGGTGCGCATCGCCTCGCCCTCGCTCATATCGATCTTAAAGGCGGTGTAGATGTGTCCCGGCACGGTAATGAAGGCAGTCGACACGCCGGCGGATTCCAGGAGCGCCGCGTAGGCAGCCGAGAGATCGTCGCAGTCGCCCGCCTTGTACTGCAGGGTCTGCCGGGGAAATTGCACCGTGTCGATAGCCCCGCCGTCCTGGGACAATTCAGAATAGGAGGATGAAGGATCCACCACATAGGTGCAGCGATGGGCCTTCATCGCCTCGAGAAAGACCATGGCCAATTGCAGCTCCCGGGGAAGTGCCTTCACACCCCGGTCCTCCACGATGGAGGCGTTGTTCCGGGCAAAGCGCTGTACCTCCTCGTCCCTGGCGGTTACGAAGGCGGCAATCTTTGCATCATCGTCCCATCTGAGGGAGTTGCGGTTGTAGGTGTCGAGGGTTACCACTTCGCCGTCGCTGCCGCCGCGCCCGCCTCGGCTCGGAACTTTGTAATCGGCACTGATCTCTGCGGCAACTTTTGCCCCCTCGGTAACCGTTAAAATCTGTTCGGTAAAGAGGGCGTAGATATCGATCTGCCGCTCCTCTCCCGGATCGAGCTTCTCTATCCGGGCGCTCAGTTTGGGTGCATCCATAAACTGCTTCATACTGAAGCGCACTTCCACATCCTCCACTTTCCGGGAACCTTCATTTTTTACCGTGGCCCTTCCCATGGGATGGTCGTCATAATATTTATAGAGCACGGGAAACACCCGGTCCAGCTCCAGGTCGGTGAAACGGATATACCCGTCCAGAAGAGTTCCTCCAGTGGCGGGTTGAAAATCGGCAAGAGGAATTGCTCCGTTGCCGGAGCCGGAGAGACGAATGGTGCTTCCCAGGGATATCGAAAGCCCGTCATAGAGGCCGGTGTAGGAGTCGTAGCCCCCGGAGAGCTCCACAGCCATGCGGGAAGAGAGAAGAAACTTCATCCCCCCTGCCCCTCCGAATGCTAAACCGCTGGCGCTGCCGCTAGTATCTCCCGCAAGACCGCCGTAGTAGCCGGCTGCATAGGCTCTAAGGTAGAGGGAAAACCGTTCTCCCATAGACCAGACCGCCTTCGCTCCCGCACCGGCACGAATCAAGGTGAGATTTGTAGATGAACTAAACCCCGACTCACCCAGGTCGAGGGGAATGAATGCATAGGAAGAATCAATATAAGGGGTGATCCACCCGGGAAAAGCGGATGGGGGCAGTCCGACCAATCCCTCAAGGCGGGCACCGAACCCGGACTTATAGTTTGCAGCCTTATCGCCCAGGGGAATCCGAAACTCCGGACTTGCCTGAATCCCCAGAGTCGGCCCCTTCTGTGCAATCAGGAGTGAAGAAACACCAGACAACACAAGAACCAGCACCACCATTTTCCAACAGCTTTTCATATCAACACCCAAAGACAAGGATTTTTACACACGGCGGGCCACACTCTTCTAGTTAGTGTTAATTATACCACCGGCTTCGGCATCTGTCATTGTACCAAAGTACACTATTTTTGATTTTTTCTTGCTCCGGGCCATACAAGAGGGTACAATTGTTCATGGCCCTGTTGAATATCCTCAATATTGCTGCTGCGGCATTTTATCTCTACCTCTTTATCACCCTCCAGCGAATAAAGATTCGGGGGAGAGAGCACAGAATCCTCAGTCTGGCCCTGCTCGCCCTCTTTCAGTGGACCATCAGCGCCTACTTCGTCTACAACAGTGCAAACCTGGCCCTGCTTCGGATCCTGCTGCCGATCTCCTGCATCGGCATGTTCTTCTTCTTCCCCCTCAACTTCCATTTCGCATACGCCCTGGTGTATGAGAAACCGCTTCCCCGATGGCTTGCACTCATCATCTATACCGTCGCCACCATTCTATCGGCCACCCAGTTCTTCTATCCCATTTCGATGAAGTTAATCCTGGATGGCGCCGGTTCAGTAAGGATCACCCCGGCGGTAGGCACCCCCTTTAACCTGATCTGGCTGCTCTTCGCCCTCACCTGCTGGCTTGTTCCTGTCTGGTTTTTCATCAGGTACCGGAAACGGGCGGTGCTCAACCGGAAGAAGAGGCAGGCAAATCTGCTTCTCCTGGTGATCCTTCTGACCATCGTCCTGGTGCTGTGCGAGTACTACCTGCTTCCCCTGATCCCCGGCTGGAACATCCCCTCCCAAAGCCCGCTACTCTTCAGTTTCTGGACCGGTGCGATGGTCTACGCCATATGGAAATACGGCTTTCTGCGGATATCTCCAGGGCTCCTGGCGGAGAAGATCCTCGACTCGGTGGAGGACCTGGTTATCCTCTATTCGACCGATGGGAATGTGGCCTATCGAAACAGAAAAGCCCGTGCCATTCTGGGGAAGGCACAACAGGCAGCCGAAAGCCCGGGAGTACCGTATCATCGGCAGGAACATGCCAAAGCGCCCCGGATCAACGAAACCGGAGCAGAACCAACGGAGGTTCTCAATGATGCGCCAAAGGAACTGACAGGAGGGGAGACGGAAATCCTGGAAAAGGTGGTGTACCCCCTGCTGCAGCGGCAAGAGTCCTGGAGTGGTGAAACTGCGGAGCGGCAATTCACCTTGCATGTCTCGGTTTCACCGAAAACCGTTGTTACGGTTCGGGTAAAACCGGTGCTCGATCGCTTTGACGACCCCCTGGGAGTGCTGGTTCTGGGAACCCTGGTGCCCCAGCTTTCCGATGCCCTGAGGGCCTACGGATTCACAAAACGGGAACAGGAGGTGCTGGAGTTCCTGTTGACAGGCTGGACCATATCAAAAACCGCCCGGACCCTCTTCATCACCGAGCGGACGGTAAAAGCCCACATCTCCAGGATCTACGCAAAGACCGGGGCAGGAAACAGGATGGAGCTGGCCAACATGCTGAAGCCCGCATTTCATAAAGATATAACAAACCCCAAGCCCAAATCGTGGTAGAGTACCCCCCAAGGAGCAAAACGATGCAGATAGGAATCATCCTCTATTCCCAAACAGGCAACACCCGACAGGTGTGCCAGGTACTGGAGAAGAAATTGAGCGAGAATGGTCACACGGCACAGATTGATGAAATTAAAACCGAAAGCCCCGTCGAGCAGGGGTCGAGGCAGTTCAAACTCGCCCCCCTCCCCGACCTCTCCCGATACGAAGCGATTGTCCTGGCCGGTCAGGTCCAGGCTTTCTCCCTGAGCGCAGTGATGAAAGCCTACCTGCCCCATCTGGGCCCCCTGAAGGGCAGCTTCGGAAAAAAGCCCACCGCCCTCCTCCTAACCAAGCACTTAAAGAGCAACTGGACCGGCGGTACCGGGGCACTGAAGAAGATGCGTAAGGCGATCCGCACCGCCGGAGGACACGTCACGGAAGAGGGGATTGTCCACTGGTCCTCCCCTGAAAAGGAGCGAGAGATTGAGGAGGTGTGCGGGAGAATCGCTGCAGCCTTCTGAAAGCGGCAGAACAAGGCTCACCATCCTGGGGACAGCTCAAGTATGTCAGTTTCAGACCCGATTAATTTCAGACCCGATTAATGATCCAGTCACGGAACAGGTCGAACACTTCGATCTTGCAGGGATCATGCTGCAGGTCGTGGTACCCCCCGGGAAAAACCTTCAATGTTTTATCCTCAGATGCAGCCTCGGTATAGAACTCCTCAACCAGCTTTTGCGGAATGATGACATCGGCATCTCCGTAGAGCAGGAGAAGCGGTTCTTTAAACGCCGCCTTTCCTGCAGAGATCGCCTTCTGCGCCTTTAAAAATTCAGCACCCCAGCGGGTTGTCCCTTTCCCTGTTCGTAAGGGATCGTTCAGGAACTCTTGCACATAGGCCTTGTCCCGGCTGATATTATCTTCTTCAAGACCAACCTTCATTGAGAGTTTAGGGAGGAGTGATCCCAAAATCTTTGCCAGGACCACAACGACTGGATTGGCTCCGGAACTGCCAAGACCTGGTGCTGATGAGATGATTCCTTTGCATGTTCCGGGATAATGCAATCCATAGTCCAGAACGATAGCGCCGCCCATACTGTGACCAAACAGAAATAGCGGCAGCTCCTTATGTTTTTCTGCAAACAGATTCAGCGCTGCCGAGACATCATCGAGATAGTCGCTCCATTTTTCAACATACATCCTTGTACCTGGAGATTTTCCTGCACCCCGCAGATCAAAAGAGAAAACTGAAATCCCCGCCTTCTGCAAATACTCCGCCAACTCAACCTGACCACCCGAATGATCCCCAAAACCGTGAACTCCAATAAGAGCCGCTTTTGCCGAATCTGCCTCAAACAAGCGGCCGTATAACCTGTTTCCTGTCCCATTATCAAAATATAGCTCTTCCATTACATCCCCTTTTATAATGGTAGCTGAGTTACTCAAGAGGCGCAAGATCAAATGAACGATCACCGCCAAAAGCGGGGATTGTCTATGTTACAATGAAGCCCCCTACATTCCCATCCCCATC
>CAYMWV010000211.1:0-5314 GCA_964394395.1 uncultured Sediminispirochaeta sp. | reverse complement strand
CAGAAAAGGACAATTGTAAAGGCGGTATCTTTTTAAGCTTCATCCTGCTTTAATCAATCACCCTGATCTTCGCCAGAAAGCTGTTGCTCCCGTCCTCCATCACCCCCCGGATGATAAACTCACCATCACCATGAAACCGTTGCAGCTTGACCTGGTCGCCGATAGCTGCAGCTTTCACATAGTTGATTGAAAAACGGACGTTCCCCCTGGCCCGAATCTCCTCGGGGCTGAAACAGTCAAGAAACCAGCGTACATAGCGGGTGTTATTCACATGCATGTTCTGATCCAGGTCGGAATAGCGGGCCGTTACCTGCAGTTCCTTTTCCGGCTCCCCCTCTTTCATACTGATCTTGCTGGCACTCTCCGGCAGGGCTGCACCGAGTTCTTCAAAGGGGTAGATCTCGAAGAGGCTAGCCGGACGGACCGGTCGGAGGCTCTCCGCCTGCAACAGGAGCCAAGCGCTGGTGGCCCGGGCAAGGATCTGCCCATCCGCAGAAAAGAGGAGAAAATCCCGGTTCGCAAAGGGTCCCTGGGGTTTTTTTGGCCAGGTTTTCAGGCTAAGCAGATCACGGTGAAAGGGGAGGTCTACAATTTCCAGATCCACCCGGGAGAGGACCCACATGAGCCCCTCTTTTTTACAGTAGCTTTCTCCGAATCCAAGCTCTTCCGCCTGCAGCAGGGCCCCCTCCTGAAAGAGGGAGAAGAGGGAAGGAAGGGAGAGAAGGCCTCGGGCATCGGTGTCGCTGTAGATCACCCGGTGGTCCATGGTGTAGATAAATTTTTCGATACTGTTGGTTTCCATGGTTGAAAAGGGTATGTGAATCCTTCTGTCTGGGCAAGGGGGGGGATTCCTGCCGGTGGAACATGATCACACTCTTTTCTGAATCCTTTCATACACATCTTTTCGATGGCAGATCCCCAGGATGTAGATAGTGGTTTTATCAATGCGAAGTACAACTCGATAGTCTCCCACCCGTAATTTTCTGTATCCTTTCAAGGTTTTTCGTAAAGGTTCACTGAATTTTTCCGGTTCGGTGAGTAATCTCTTTTCAATTGCACTCTTTATGCTCAACTTTATGTCAGCATTGATTTTTTGCAAATCCTTTGTTTTTACTTGGGGATGATAGAGCAGTTGAAACATTATCCTAATCCCACACCTCTTCATGGCTTAATGCGCCGGAAGCATCAAAATCTGTATCTCGTTCTTCTGCAAAAGAGATAAGTAAACTCTCTTCTTCCAGTTCAATTGCTTCCTTTATTAATTCCCGAGCTGCCATGGAAAGAGAAAATCCTTTTACTTTAGCTAACTCTTCAATCATTGCATAAAGAGGCTCTTCAAGTGCGATATTTATCCTTGGAAGTTTTGTCGGCATCTGTTTCCTCCAATAATAGTGTAACACTTGTGATACACTATGGTCAACATATTCACCTTGACCCCTACCCCCCTTCCGGGCCACCATGGGTTCCATGAAAAATGATGCTAACAGGGGGGGGCTTAAGGGGGATCTGAAGGACGGGCTCAAAGAACTCCTTCCTCAAATCCTCTCCTCCTGGTTTGGCTACTCCTCCTTCCGTCCCCTGCAGGAGGAGATTATCACCTCCATCCTCTCAGGTCACGACAGTCTGGCGGTGATGCCCACCGGCGGGGGTAAATCCCTTTGCTACCAGGTACCTGCTCTTGTTTTCAAGGGGATGACCCTGGTGATCTCCCCTCTGATCAGTTTGATGCAGGACCAGGTGTCACAGCTTGAGCAGTTCGGGATTTCAGCGGTCTGCCTCAATAGCTCCCTGGCCGACGATGAGTACAGGAGTAACATGAGCCGTATCGCCCGGGGGGAGGTGAAGCTCCTCTACCTCGCTCCGGAGACCCTCCTTCTGGAACGGACCCTCTCGTTTCTCGCAGAACGCCGGATCGATGCGATCGCCATCGACGAGGCCCACTGCATCTCCGAATGGGGCCACGACTTCCGCCCCGAGTACCGGCGGCTTGCGGAACTGCGGAACCACTTCCCCGGGGCAGTCCGCCTGGCCCTCACCGCCACCGCCACCGAGCGGGTAAGAAAAGATATCGCCGCCTCACTGGGTTTTTCCGGAGACAAACACTTCATCGCCGGATTCGACCGGCCAAACCTCCAGCTGGAGGTGCGGTTGAAATCGGAGCCCCGGAGGCAGATTCTGAACTTTCTCTCCGCTTTGGAGGGAGAAGAAGGGCATCAGAAGGCCATTAGCGGACGATCGGGGATCATCTATTGCTCCACCCGGAAGAAGGTGGACGACTTGACCGGCCACCTTACCGGGGCGGGCTACTCGGCTGCTTCCTACCATGCAGGGCTCTCTGACCAAAAACGGCGAGAGAACCAGGATCATTTCATAAGGGATGATGTGCAGATTATCGTAGCTACCATCGCCTTCGGCATGGGAATAAACAAACCCGATGTGCGCTTTGTGATCCACCACGACCTGCCCAAGGATATCGAGAGTTACTACCAGCAGATCGGCCGGGCGGGCCGGGACGGGCTGCCAGCCCGGTGTCTTCTCCTCTTTGGTTACGGTGATATCATCACCAATCGCTACTTCATCGATAAAAAGGAGGGGACCGCAAAGCGGGTGGCGGAAAACCATCTGGCAGCCATGACCGCCTTTGCGGAGACCCATCTTTGTCGGAGGGTACCCCTGCTCACCTGGTTTGGAGAGAATCCCCCGGAGCGCTGCGGAAATTGTGACAACTGCCTTGGCCCGGCAAAAGAGGAGGAGGATCTGACCGTGGTGGCCCAGAAATTCCTCTCCTGTGTCTACCGGACCGGGGAGCTTTTCGGTGCTGCCCACATTATCGATGTCCTCCGGGGCTCAAAGGCCCAGAAGGTGACCAGCCGGGGTCACGAGAAGCTCTCCACTTGGGGGATCGGTCTGGAGTACGCCAAAGAACAGTGGTTCCAGCTTGCCCGGCTGCTTTTGCAGATGGGACTTCTGCGGCAGGACCCGGAGTACGGCAGTCTAAAACTGGGAACCGGCTGCCGGGAGGTATTGAAGGGGGAGCGGAAGGTAAGGGGTTACATCGATCCGGAGGCCGGGAAGAGAAAGGGAAAGCAGCCGTCCCGGAGGCTCGGTGGCAGGAGCGACGGCAATTCCGGGACTTCCGGGGAGGGGCAGAAAGCAGATTACGACCGGCAGCTCTTTGACCTTTTGGCGGCCCGCCGGAAGGAGCTGGCAGACCGGGCCAAGCTGCCCCCCTATGTGATCTTCCATGATACCACTCTCATTGCCATGGCCACGAGCTTCCCCGAAACCTCCGAAGAGCTGTTGAGTCTCCATGGGGTGGGGAAGGTGAAGCTGGAGCGGTACGGGGAGGAGTTCCTGCAGGTAATTCGGGACTTTTTAAGCAAAAGGGCTTGACAGTTGCATGATAGGCCAAAATAAGGTACCATATAAGCACCAGAGGTATTGAATGGATTATAACGAGGATATAAAACCGATCTCCTATATTAAAACCCATGCAGCAGATATGCTGGACCGGGTAAACGAGTCCAGATCGCCCATTGTGATTACCCAGAATGGTACCGCCAGGGCGGTTCTTCTGGATACTGAGTCCTACCAGCATATGCGCAGCACCATGGGGATCTTGAAACTGCTGGCGGAGGGGGAGAAGGCTGCCGAGGATGGCTGCCTCTTTACCCAGGATGAGGTGTTTGCCCGGATGGAGGAACGGCTTAATACCCTTGAGATTGAGCAAAGCCCTACAGGAGAAGGTGCTTGAAAGATCACCGGGTGGTCTGGACGGAGCCTGCCCTGCTGGATCTTCAGGATATTGTGCGTTATCTCGGTATTGAATCGGTGGGCCCGGCAAGGAAGCAGTACAGGCGGATCAAGGAATCGGCGAAAAAACTGGAGCAATTTCCGGAAGCTGGAAGAGTTGTCCCCGAACTGGAACGGGAATCCATTCTCAAGTACAGGGAGCTGGTCATACACCCCTGGCGGCTGATGTACCGGATCAGGGGAGGGGAAGTCCTTGTCCTGGCACTGATTGATGGTAGACGAAATATTGAGGATTTACTTCTGGCAAGGAGTTTACGATAACGCAGCCCGACCCGGACCAGTTTCCCCGATGGGCGGAAAGAGGATTAGTCCGGCCCCGGCAGTAATAGAGACTGCCCCGTAAGCCCCCGCTGATTGCTCAGGAGCCCTCTCAAAACCCCTCTCAAAAGTCCCTTTCCGTTTGCTTTTTTTGATTCTCAATATCTTGCACCTTTGCATAGGGATGGGGATAGCGGTCGTTTGTTTCTGTAAAAGATTTTACTCCTGGGATGCTATCAATCTGGACTGCCGAACTGGGGCAAAAATGCAAACAGGCGTAGCACATGTAGCAGAGAATCCGCCGATTCCAGACAGGCTTCCCTTTTTGCGTATCTATCTTTCCTGAAAGACAGACCCGCTCACATATTCCACAGCCGATGCACGTATCATCAACATAAAAATAGTTTACCCCACCGATTTTTTCAGCCACATCCATGCCCGTGAGTACCAGTTTTTCGATAAAACGGTTTTTCCTTTCACTGTAGGGGAAATGGACGGTGACACCGGAGTCTCCTGGGAAATAGCTCTTCCGTCCCCGGATCATTGGAATGACTCTCTCAAGTTCTGCCAGACTTCTTCCCTGAGCTTCAAGAATCTCTTCCTCCCCCGGTGCTTTGTAGGGGCTTTGCCTTGCCTCATTATCAAGCATGTTGATGGTAAATCCTGCCTCAAGTCCCCGCTTGCGCTGTGTCGATTTGAGGATCTTGTCTATTTTCTGAAAACCGCGAAACACTGTGCCACTCCTGGTAGCAACTGCGAATAGATAGGCATCTTCCGGCGCCGTAAACTGCCGAAGAAATCTGCGAACCAGGAGGGGAACAGTAAGTGCGTGAACCGGAAAAATCAGACCTATCCTGTCAGCGGAGCTGCTTATCCGCCCCGCCAGGACTTCTCCTGCCATGGGTCGCAGCGACGGCTTATCCAGTTGTTCGGCCAGTTTTCGGGCGATAAAAAGTGAGTTTCCGGTACCGGAAAAGTAGAAAAGGTCGGTTTTTTCGACTGGTTGGCTCATGTTTCCTCCCCCCCTCCCATGGTGAAGCCATAGTATATCGCAATACGCTCGGCTCGTTTGTTAGAATTTCGGTAGATTTCATAAAACCTCAAAGGCGCTGGAACATCTAACCCGTAACCAATGGTACATACTTTTTTACTAGGATATGTCTATAATAGTGATAATCACTGCCGATGATAGGTATTCAGACAGAAGGAACCAGGCAGAATAAACCAGGCAGGAAAAACGAGG
>CAYMWV010000210.1:0-5419 GCA_964394395.1 uncultured Sediminispirochaeta sp. | reverse complement strand
TGGACAACGTCTTTCTCGGGCAGGAATCGATCTCTCTTCGTCTTCCCTTGGGGCTCAGTCGGTTCGACCGTGGGCGCGAGGTATCTGTCCTCGAGCCCTACCTCTGTGAGTACGAGGCGGCCATCGATCCCTATGCGCGACTCGGAAGCCTGCGAGCCTACGAGCAGCGACTCGTCGGCATAATCAAAGCACTGGTTCATTCGGCCCGAATCCTCATCATGGACGAACCCACTGCGGCGCTCCCAGCTCGGGAGAGAGACCTGCTCCTCCAGAAAATCTGCCGGCTGAAAGAGGCCGGCTATTCGATCCTCTATGTGTCGCATCATTTGGAAGAGATCGTTCAGGTCGCCGACGAGGTAGTCGCCCTTCGAGACGGTCGCGTCTCAGGATACGAGTCTTCGACTCCCACGGTTAATCGAATGATCGAGCTTATGACGGGGGCAGACGTCTCCTCCCTGTCAGAAATATATGAGGGCTTAGAAGCGACAGCTTTCGAGGCAGGTACGCACAGCGAAGAGGCCCAGTTCCGTTTCCAGATAACGCCCTCGCCGGAGCCCCCCGAGGGCTCCGCGATTACCGAGCCGCTCTCCTTCTCCTTCCAGGGCGGTAGCACGACCCTTCTCTGCGGCATCGTCGGTTCCGGCGTTGGCGAGGTGGGGGAGGGGTTTTTCGGGACGAACCCGACCTGGACGGTAGAGTTCTCCGACGGCGCCGCCCCCAGGACCATCTCGAGTCCGAAGACCGCCATCGCCTACGGCATCGGCTATCTTCCAAACGACCGACGAAACCAAGGGGTGTTCCCCCATTTTTCCCTTAGGAAAAACCTGAGCCTTCCGGCGCTCTCCCTTGTCTCCACCGCGACGGGACATATTCTCGAGGCCAAGGAAAAGAGCTCGGTTCTCGGGCAAGTACGCGAGCTTTCGGTCAAGTGCTCTTCACCCGAGCAACCCATCCTGCAGCTAAGCGGCGGGAATCAGCAAAAGGTGATGCTTGCCAGGTGGCTCTTTGCCGAATCTGCAATTCTGATCTTGAACGAACCTACACAAGGAATCGACGTAAACGCAAAAAAAGACGTCGCGGCACTCCTCAAAAGCTACACGGACTCCGGAGGTGCCTGCGTGGTCGTAACCACGGACCCCGAGGAATTCCTCTCGCTGGCGGATCGTTGCATCGTGATGCGCCGGGGGAAGGTCGTCCGCGACTTTGTCGGCCGCGACATATCCAAGCCCGAGATTACCCACGCCATGCTTACCCAAGAAACCGAAGGAGAACCGAGGTGACCACAACCGAGACACGCAAAATCCCCCTCGCCAAACAGGCTCTCCGGGCCGAGAACATCGGACTCTACCTCGTCCTCGTCGGGATTCTGGTCTTCTTTAGTATCGCGTCTCCCTACTTTCTGACGATTCGGAACATCATGGATATTCTGCGGCAATCGACATTCGTGCTGGTTGCCGCCCTGGGGATGACCCTGGTGATAATGACCTCGGGAATCGATCTTTCGGTGGGCTCGGTCCTGGGGGTATCGGCGGGGGTAACCAGCGTTGTCCTTATCCAGGGGCAACCAACCGTCGTTGCTATCCTTGCCGGTCTCGCCGTGGGCGTGGCCTGTGGCTACCTCAACAGCGTAATCATTACTCGTCTCGGGGTAACAGACCTTATCGCGACGCTTTCGACCTTGAGCATCTACCGCGGAATCCTCTTTATGATGACCCAGGGTGTTCCATTCCAAGCTTTTGCCCGGCCGAGCTTCTCGGTGCTGGGTCGGGGGGACCTGTGGGTAATACCGGTCCCGATAATCATCGCCCTCTTTTTCTTTTTGATACTCGGCTATCTGCTTCGGAAGACCGTCTTCGGGCGGCATGTCCTTGCGACCGGATCTAACCGGGAAGCCGCCATTCTTTCGGGCATCCGGGTTAATCGGGTCAAAACCGGGGTCTACATCATCTCGGGATTCACCGCGGCTGCCTCCGGCATCATGCTCGCGGCCCGTCTCTCTTCGGTGCCCCCCGATCTCGGGTCCGGTTACGAACTCTCGGTAATCGCCGCGGTGGTAATCGGCGGGACCTCGCTTTTCGGTGGCGCCGGCTCGGTGGCCGGTACCTTTGTCGGGGCCTTGATGGTGGCGATTATAGGGAACGGTCTGATTCTCTTAAACGTCAATCCCTTCTACCAATACGTCATCAACGGACTGCTAATCATTTTTGCGGTCGCGGTAAATGGAGCTCGAAGAAGGCGTTCCTCCTAGAGGACGCAAGAAGATACGCTATACACTCAAGGAGGTGTAAGATGAAGAGAAGCACAACGCTTTTGGCCCTGGTACTCGCTACGCTGTTGCTGGCGCCGGCGCTCTTTGCCGCAGGTCAGGATGATGCGGACGACGACACCATTCGAATCGGTATTGCCCCACCGGCGGACTCTGAGTTCTATCAGTTGATAAAGTCGGGTATCGAGGAAGGCATTCGCGACCGGGGAATCGACAATGTCGAGTTGCTCTGGCAGACGCCGCAGAGCCACCAGGCCGTGGAGGACCAGCAGCGCATCGTAGAGGCCTGGATTACCGCCCAGCTGGATGCCATCGCCGTCACCACTGTCGGCGACCTCTACGCCATGGACGCCCTGTTTGACGAGGCCACCGACGCCGGCATCGCGATGTTCTTTCTGAACATGGCGGAGCCCCAGTTGGAGGGAGTCGTGGACTATGACAACTTCGTCTCCTCGGTTGGATACAACAACTTCGAGGCCGCCCGCATTCTCGGAGACTGGGCCTTGGAAAACGTCGGCACTTCCGGGAAGGCTGCGGTACTCCTGGGAACCCCCGGTGTCCACGCCAACCATCGGCTGGAAGGATTCCTGGAGGCCCTCGAGCGCAGCGACTGGGAAATCGTATCGACCCAGCAGGCCGATTGGGTACGGGACAAGGGCCAAAGCGTCGCGGAGACCATTCTGCAGGCGAACCCGGACCTCGACCTTATCTACGGGCAGAACGACGAAATGGCCCTTGGGGCGTACCAGGCCGTAGTCGACCGGGGTCTCGAGGATCAAGTTGCTGTGGTCGGGCTCGACGGAGTCCGGGCGGCGGTCTCCTCCGTCAACGAAGGCGAGCTGACCGCGACGATGAACGTGGCCCCGAAGAAAATGGGCTACCAGCTTATCAACGACATCTTTGATTATCTTGAGGGCAAAGACGTGCCGAAGATCCACGACATCGAGGTCTTCGTGACCGACGAAGATCGGGCCGCCGAGGACTTGGAAGTATTTCAATAGAGGCCCGTGCAATAGTGCGAGATGCCTGCCGGAGGCGGGGCCATCGGGCCTCGCCTCGTCTTTTGTCGGCCGTGGAGGAGCCATCGTGACAACGAGCGAAAGCGTAACCTTTCGGGGACGGCCTGCAGTCGCGCTCCGGACGGAGGCGACGGAGGCGGTCTTCTTCGAAGAATTCGGGGCGAAGCTTGTTTCTCTGCGGGACCGGGAGGAGGACCACGACTACCTTACTCAGGGTGTCGAAGCTACCCATCCCACGGCAGTGTTCGACTCCAGCTACGCCGAAAACGACCTCTGTGGCGCCGACGACATGTTTCCCGCCATCAACGCCGGTACCTATCCCACCTACCCCTGGCAGGGAGTTCATTGCCCGGACCATGGTGAGCTCTGGGCCCTCCCGTGGAGCCTTTCGGTAGAGAAAGAAACCCTTGTATGCGAGGCCTTCGGTGTTCGGCTGCCCTATCGCTTTCGCCGGACAGTTTCGTTTGCCGGCCCCGGGACCTTGCACTTCGACTACGAGATCGAGAACCCAACCCCATTCCCAATGCCCAGCATCTGGGCCTTTCATCCGCTTTTCGAGTGTCTCGAGGAGGCGATTATCGTGTTGCCCGAGAGCGTTCGGACCATCGTCAACACGCTCGACCTCAGCAATCGCCTCGGGGCGGTCGGCAGCATCCACAGTTGGCCCAGGACACAGGACAAGTCGGGAGAGGCCTACGACCTCCGCCGTGTCGTTCCAAATACCGGGGTCTGCGAAAAATTCTGGGCACAGGAGGCACTGGACCGGGGTGAGGTGCGTCTGGAGTTCCCTCGGACCGGCAGATGTATCGCGGTGCGCTTTCCCACGGATACGGTTCCCTACGTGGGTATCTGGAAGAACCAGGGCGGCATTTTAGGACAGAACAACGTCTCGATTGAGCCCGCAACCGGGGCGCTGGATGATTTGGGTGTATCCCACGCCTTCGGGCGACACGGCACGGTGCAACCTCGATCGGTGTACCGATTCTGGATGGAGATTGAACATGGCCACTGCAACGAAAGATAGAATGACAGCGCTCCGCAAGCTCGAGCCGGGACACGGGCTCACGCTGGAGCAGGTGCGGGTACCCGAGCCTAGCGCCGGGACGGCGTTAATCAAGGTCCACCGCGCGGCGGTCTGCGGCACCGACGTTCACTTGCTTCACGACCGTTTCGCCAATTCTCCCCCCTTTACCCTGGGGCACGAGTTCTCCGGGGTGGTTGAGGCCTTAGGCCCCGACGCCACGGGGATCAAGATAGGCGACCGGGTGGTAAGCGAAAACAATCCGCAGGCCTGCGGGAGATGCCGGGTCTGTCGGAAGGGCTTTCCCAACCTCTGTCCGCAGAAGAAGGCGATGGGGATCCACTCCGACGGGGCCTTCGCTCCGTATGTTCTTCTGCCGTCTCATCTGCTACACGTTATTCCCGAAGGTATCAGTATGGATGCTGCGGCCCTTATGGAGCCCACCGCCGTGGCGGCCCACGCCGTCTCCGCACCCTGCGGCATCGAGGAGGGTGATGTTGTCGTTGTCTTAGGGCCCGGAGCCATCGGTCTACTGTGCGGGGAGATCGCTCGGGCCCTGGGAGCTTCCCGGGTGCTCATCGCCGGAACCACCACCGACGCCGACTCGCGCTTTCCTTTGGCGAAACGCCTAGGAATGGAGCCGGTCAATGTGCAAACCGAGAACCTCCCGGCGAAAGTAGCCGAGGTTACCGAAGGACTCGGCGCCGATGTCGTGGTCGAGGCCTCCGGGAGCCCTCGGGCGGTTCAAACGCTCGAATCTTTGGCCCGGAGAGCGGGGCGGGTGTCGGTCGTCGGCATAACCGGCCGGGATTCCATCGAGGTCGCCTGGGACCGGTGGATCGGAAAGGGGCTAACCTGCCACTTCTCCTACGGCTCCCTGAAGCAGGATTGGGACCTTGGTCTCAAACTTCTTAAGGAGGGAAAAATCGACACCGAATCGCTCATTACGCATCGCTATCCGCTTCGGGATTGGCCCCTGGCTCTGGCGGCCACCGAGAAACAGACGAGTATCCGCTCGGTCTTTGAGATCGGAGAATAGACATGAAAGCTGAGCACTCGGCAACACTCCGGGCGGGGCTCGAGAACCTTGGTCTTTCGGGACAGCGGGTCCTC
>CAYMWV010000209.1:0-5500 GCA_964394395.1 uncultured Sediminispirochaeta sp. | reverse complement strand
TTTTTTAACTGTGTAACCGGTATCTACAAGCCCACAGGGGGAGATATCCTGATCAATCCTCCCGGCAGGGAGGAAGAGCGGCTCAACGGGCTAAAACCCAACCGGGTAACCGAGCGGGGACTGGCGAGAACCTTCCAGAATATCCGGCTCTTTCAGAATATGACAGTGCTGGAGAACGTGATGATCGGCCGCCACTGCCGTCTGAAATCGACCGTCCTTGGAGCGGTCTTTCGGACGAAGAAGACCCGGGAGGAGGAAGAGCGGGTTATTGAAGAGAGTTATGCGGTGCTGAAGAAGATCGGGCTGGAAAAGTTTGTAAATGAGCTTGCCAAAAACCTCCCCTACGGAGCGCAGCGGCGCCTGGAGATCGCCCGGGCCCTGGCTACCGACCCCTTCATTCTCCTGCTGGATGAGCCGGCGGCGGGGATGAACCCCCAGGAGACCAAGGATCTGATGAAACTGATCTACCGGCTCCGGGAGCAGGAAAAGGTTTCCATCCTTCTGATTGAGCATGACATGAGTCTGGTAATGTCAATTTCCGAGAAGATCTATGTGATGGACTACGGAAAGCTGATCGCCCAGGGAACTGCTCAGGAGATCAAGGGAGATCCGGCGGTGATTAAAGCCTACCTTGGGGAGGATATAGATGCTTAAACTGGAGAATATAGAAACCTTTTACGGCAATATCCAGGCCCTGAAGCGTATCAACATAGAGGTAAACGAGGGGGAGATTATCACCCTGATTGGCGCAAACGGGGCGGGGAAAACCACCACTCTTATGTCGATTTGCGGTATTGTCCCTCCCCGGGCCGGTGAGGTCTACTTCCAAAACCAGGCCATCACCGAGAAAGACCCCGATGAGATTGTCGCCCTGGGAATCAGCCAGGTTCCTGAAGGACGGCGCATTTTCCCCTACTTGACGGTGCAGGAGAACCTGGACATGGGTGCCTTCCTCCGGAAGGATACGGAGGAGATCCGGAAGGACCGGGAATATATCTACGAGCTCTTTCCCATTCTTGCGGAGCGGCGCAATCAGCCGGGGGGTACCCTTAGCGGTGGAGAGCAGCAGATGCTGGCCATCAGCCGGGCTATCATGGCCAGGCCGAAACTCTTGCTTCTCGATGAGCCCAGCCTGGGGCTTGCCCCGCTGATTGTGCTGCAGATTTTCGACATCATCAAGAAGATCAATAAAGAGAATAATACAACCATCTTTCTTGTTGAGCAGAACGCTAACCTGGCCTTAAAAATGGCTCACCGGGGCTATGTGATGGAGAATGGGGCGATTACCCTCTCCGACACGTGTGAAAACCTTTTAAAGAATGAGGAGGTGCGCAAGGCGTACCTTGGTATCTAAACGGTTTCCAGGAGGAAGATATGACCGTATCAAGAGTAATGACCAGCAATCCCTTTACCGTGCTTCCCGAGGTACCGGTGGCGGACGCCATGGATCTGATCCGCCGGGAAAAGGTGCACCGGCTGCCGGTGCTGGACCGGGATAAGAAGCTTGTGGGTATCGTATCGGAGAAGGATCTGCTCTATGCAAGCCCCTCCCCGGCAAGTACCTTGAGTGTATATGAAATGAGCGCCCTTCTTGCCCGGCTTGAGGTGAAGAAGGTGATGACCAAAGAGGTGCTCACAGTCACAGAAGAGACCCTGGTCGAAGATGCGGCCCACCTGATGATCGACAAGAATGTTGGAGGGCTGCCGGTGCTCCGGGAGGGGCTACTGGTGGGGATCGTAACCGAATCGGATATCTTCAAGCTCTTTATCGAGCTCTTTGGGACCCGGAAGCGAGGCCTTCGAGCCACCGTAGTGGTACCGGAAAAACGGGGAAAGATTTCCGAGATTGCCACTGTCATCGCTGACAAGGGGGGCAACATTATCTCTTTTGGAACCTTCCTGGGGGATGATCTCTCCAACGCAATCTGCACTCTCAAGGTGGAGGGACTGAGTAAGAGCGAATTGGAAGAGGCGATGGCACCCTATATTGTTCGCTCTGTGGATATCAGAGAGGTGTGAGGGGGCTATTTTATGCGGCCTTGTTGACCGCCTCTTCCACAAACATGATGAACAGATCAAAGAGGATGGGGTCGATCTTCAGTTCCTTATCGATAAATTGATCCTGCATGAGGTTTATCGCCCCTTCCGGGCTTAGGGGCTCCTTGTATTTCCGGTTCGGGTCGGTCAGGGCATCAAAAACATCGACAATTTCCATGATTTTTGCCGGAAAGTAGGAGAGGGCGTTGAACTTGATGATTGGTTCCATGGTGTAGGAGATACAGTAATCCTGTACCAGTTTCGGGTTTTTCTGCTTCGCTTTGGTCAGAAGCGCCCGATAAAAGCCGTAGCCTCCCGGGGAACCGTAATATTCATGGTGGTAACCGGTAATCATCCCTGCCTCTCTGGGGTAGTTGGTTTTATGCATCACCGCAATGTAACCCTGCCGAACATGGTCCACCACGATGTTGCGATCGTAGGCCGCTTCCCCTTCGTGGTATTCGATATCCTTAGCCTTACCGATGTCGTGGATTAGAAAGCCTGTTGCGAAGGTGTGGAGCTGGGGCTCACTTATCGCCTGCATTCCGGTGTGAAATACCCTCTCCAGGGTGACGTCGTCGGTATGAAGGTGCCTCAGCAGGTTGATGTATTGCTTCTTGTATCTGCTTTCAAAATTGATCCGGATCTTGTTGGGGAGACTCGAGTTGAGCATCTTGTTGTTGTAGTAGGTGAGAAAGGAAACCCCATTGAGAAAGACCCTGGTCATGTGCTGCACCACCGTGCCGTTGGAGCGCTGCACCAGGGAGGAGATCATCTCATCATTAAAGATAGTGTTGTCGATCAGGGCGGTGGAGCTTTTCACCATCGCCCGGGTAGAATCAACCAGCTCCTGGGTGTAGGCCCGGGCCGCTTCATCCCCCAGTTGCAGCGCCTCCATCAGGGTGGAACGGTTAGCCAGGGCAGCATCACGGGTCGTATCGGTCAGCGCCTCGGCAATCTTCTCCCGGTCCCGGGGTTTCTCCATTGCAAGTTTGTCTAACGTACTTCGATGCTCCTCCACCATCCTGGTGCGGTCGCTCTGTTTCATGGATGCTATTTCCTGAGCCTCCCGGCTGAAATTGGCAAGTTGCTGCTCCGGATGGCTGGTGTCTGAGGAGCCAGTAACATGCTTCTCCTTCCGCTCATCCAGGGCTTTTAACAATGCGATGAGAGCGTCCGCAGATTCCCGGGTGGTGAAGTAGTCCCAGCCGTTGGGATCTATCCAGAACTGCTTGTTGTTATCAAAGAGAGCTCTGAAACTGATCTTTTTTAATTTCCTATCGGACCTTCTTCTGCAGATAACAGGGGTCTCCTGCTGCACCATCAGCTTAAGCATCCGCTTATCCTGACTGAGAAGGTCGGAAATAGGGGTTACGCCTTGTGACATAAGGAAAAGATAGTATATTGTCATGAAAAAATCCAGTGAGTATTAGAATAAATAGAGGGATTGAATGATTCTTTTACCGTTCTTTTTCTGCACCCGACCATCGACATCAGCCAAGGGCTTTCATTTTTTGAAACTGCCGGGATTTACTCCAAACCGTCTTCGGAAGTGCCGGCTGAAGTGGGAGCTGTCGTAAAAGCCGCAGGAGAGGGCACTTTCGGTTACAGAGATACCCTCCTGGAGAAGGCTGAGTGCCGAATCAAGTCGTAACTCTGTAAGATACCGGTTCCAGCTGGAGCCTGTGACTGCCGGGAAAAAGCGGCAGAAGCTGCTTCGGGACATACCGCATATGCGGGCCGCACTCTCTACCGGGATGGGAGATGCATAGTGTTCCTCAGCGTAATCGATAAGCCTTCTGAGCCTCTCCTCTTCCCTTTTGGAAAGCGGCTTTGAAGGGCCATCTACGCTCCGGGAAAAGAAGGGGAGGAGAAAAAAGAGTACCTGGGATGAGCAAATCGGATCCAGGTATGATAGAGATGGCCACTGCGCTCCCAGGGACGGGATGATCTCCTTCAAGCCACTGGCGATCCGCTCCTCCTCCAATGGTTCCAGGTCAGAGAGCGGTCTGCCGGTAAGGCAGTCAGCCAGGCTCTCCGGGTTGATCCATTTCCGCATCATCCTGAATGCCAGGTGGAGGATATGTATCCGGTCACTTCCGGGGAGGATGTCGTAACTGTGCACCGTTCCCGGAGGGATTAACAGCACCGTTCTACTCTGCAGGGACCATACGTTTCCCTCCACCCTGACGCTTCCCCGAACATTCTGAAGAAGATTGACCTCCAGTGAAGAGTGGTAATGGGGCCTGACCCCTTCTCCCACTCTTTCCTCCTTGGTAAAGAGTTTTCCCGGATTCTGGGGGCTAAGTCCCTGTTCTTCGAAGCGGAAAGCGGAAATCATGGGAAGATTATACAAAAAAAATGGGCAATAATCCTATCTAAAGAGGAAAAACAGGTAATAACATACAAAAAGGAGGCGAGATGAAAAAGAGAGAATCGTATCAACCCGACTGGAGACGCATTGTCCGGGCAGCCCGGAATCAGCAGAACGAAACCTTTCCCCTCTACGAACACGCAGTAAGTCCACTGGTGCTGGATCAGCTCATGGGAAAGCCTGTATCCACTTTGATGGAGGGAGATGCGCAGGAGAAGGAGGAGGCTTTATCCCTCTCCTGTTCATATCTTGCATCCATCGGCTACGATGTATTCCCCTTTGAAGGGTGTATCGTTGAAGTGATCCAGGGAGGCGACGGCCTCTGCGGGATTGCCGGTCCCCTTTTCTCCAACCTGCAGGAGCTGGACTCTTATCCCTGGGATGAGGTTCCGGAGCGCTACTTCCAGCGCTTCGATCCCTACTTCAGGGCCCTGCGCCGTAGGCTCCCACCGGGAATGAAAGCTGTCGCCGGGGTGGGAAACGGACTTTTCGAGATAGTCCAGGACTTTGTTCCCATCACCAATCTCGCATTCCTTGAGATGGATGATCCTCCCGCCTTTGAGCTACTCTGGAAACGGGTAGGAGAGCTGATGTACACCATCTGGGAGCGCTTCTTAAAGGAATATGGTGATGCCTTCTGTCTCTTCCGCTTTGGTGATGATCTGGGCTTTAAGACCAGTCTTCTGATGAAGCCCGAAACTGTCAGAACCCACATCATCCCCCAGTATCGCAGGATTATCGATCTGATCCATACTACCGGGGCTCCCTTTATCCTCCACTCCTGCGGAGCCATCTTTGAAGTTATGGATGAGCTGATTGATGCGGGTATTGATGCGAAGCACTCCAACGAAGATGCCATCGCTCCCTTCACCGAATGGGTAGAGCGCTACGGATCGAAGATCGGCAACTTTGGCGGGGTTGATATGGATCTGCTCTGCCGCAGTGACGAGGCGGGGATCCGGGCATATGTGAAAGAGCTGCTGGCAGCTTTGGGGGATGCCCCGGGAATTGCTCTTGGCTCGGGGAACCAGATCGCCGATTATGTGCCTCCAGAGGGCTTTTTGGCCATGGTTGAGGCGTTTCGGCAGG
>CAYMWV010000208.1:0-5529 GCA_964394395.1 uncultured Sediminispirochaeta sp. | reverse complement strand
ACATTATGCACGGCGATATAGGTCTCGAAGGGGTGCCGTGCCCCCGCTGAGGGGACGGTCCGAAGAGCAACGGCGGCACTCAGGGTCCGGCGCACTCCCTGCACCGCAAACAGGAGCGCAGAAAGCTCTTCCAGGGAGAAGGAGTCGGAGCGAAAACTGCGCCGGCTTTCCCGGGAAAGGATAAGCTCTCCCACCGGCCGGCGGCAGAGCCGCTCAAGTGCCGAGGCCCCGTCGGGCAGCTCCACACACGGTGCCGCAGGATCGAATGCTTTCTGCAGGGGCGGTGGAGGAAGCCGCCGGTTCTGATCGGTCCGGCGGAAATCGACCTCCTGCCTGATGCGATCCTTCAGAAAAGCGCGGTAAGGCTCATAAGCTCCATCATTCATACAGTCGCCTCCTCTCTCAGCGTAATCTACAAGTTCTCTTCCGTATAGAGCTGCAGCTCTATCATCCGTTCCAGGATCTGCTCCCGGTTTACCTCGGGAAAATTGGCAAGGACCAGCTCCTTGGAAAAGAGCTTGGAGATGTATTTCAGCTTTCGGACTTTCTGCTTCGAGGCGTAGATAAAGTCCGCATGGCCATTGTTGATGATGATGAGGTATCGCTCGTCATCGTACCGGCTGCGCCACAGTTCCCCCGGCGCCTTCCGGTAGGTGTACCCGGGCAGCCCCCGTTTTCGCCGGTCCGATGCTGATGAGCTCCCGCCAACACCATCCAGCTCGGCGGTAACAGTGATGACCGCCTCAGCCAGAACCTCCGTCTCTCCCTGGGTGATGATGCAGCCCAGAGTAGTAACACAAGGCTCCTCGGGAGCGGTAAAGGTGATATAGGCAGCTTCAGGATCATCTATCTCCCCCTCCCCGTCTATTAATTCCCAGCGGGCATCATACCCCGCATCGAGGCGTACCCCTTTTCGGTCCTTTGCATTAATGGAAAAGCGCTTCTTCTCGCCTACCGGAACAAGGGCCTTCCCGGGGGATATAGCTGCACGAAAGAGAGCCCCGGGAATATCAAAAAACTCTTGCTGGGCCTCCTCCTCTTCGGGAAGTTCTTCGGTGATAAAGACAGGAGAAGCAGCCTCCAGCTCATCGGCTGTTCCGGAGCCGTCGGTTCCCGGCTCATCACCCCCGCCTAAATAAACTGTTTTAACCGACTGGGTCGAACCCCGTCTGCCGGCCGCCCCAAGGGAGAGCCAGCCGTACTCTTCATCGGGGAGGTAAGAAAGGGCCTGCCGGAGAGCCTTTGAAATGCGATGCAGAATCCGGTGGCTCGCCTTCTCCTCCTCCGCCCGCTTCTGCTCCTCTATCACCTCGGTCAAAGCATCCGCCAGAGGTTCCAGAGATATCAGAAAGCTCTCGAAGGCATCATCATAGATAATACCGTCCCGGGTCCCCGGAGTCAGCTGCAGAAATGATACATCAATAATCCCGGTCAGATAGCCGGAGTTCCAGGGTGGAGAAGCCAGCTGATCAATACTGGAAATGGAGGGAAAGACCCTGGTACCGTTTTTGTAGAGGGAGACCCGGTTTTCCACAGAGGCCTCATTGAGATAGAGCTCCTGGTATATCTCTCCCATGGGACTCTCAATGTTGGGCAGATGGCGCAGCAGACGGCCGGAAAACTTGTGGGGTTCCACGATCAGCTCTTTACGGCTGGTCCGGTCAAGGATTTTGATTTTGACATGCTGCTTGTTTATCCGCTCCCGCAATTCCGAGGCGAGGTAGTTCTGAATCTTTTCTCCCGTAAGCTGGCGGACCCCGGAGAGGATGGGCCGGATAAGCAGCTCTGTCCCTCTGGAGCTCATCAGCCTCTTATCTTCCGTGACCGAATAACCGGGATTATTTCGCACCAGCTTCATCTGCCGGGTTATCCCATCGCTACCGGTAGAGCTTAGAGATAGGCTCTCTCCCACCGTCCAGAAGCTTAACAGACCGATTCCAAACTCTCCCTGGATGCCACTGGCCCCATCTTTCTTCAGTTTTGCCTTGATCGAATCGGCAATGTGGGTTGCCACATACTTGAAATCATCTATCCCATCACCGTTATCGATAATTCTAAGATAGTATTCCCCTCCCTGCTTGCCCCGGATAAGGGTAACTTCCGTTGCATGGGCATCAATGCTGTTCTCTACAAACTCCGCAATAGCCTTCAGGGGGTTATTCTGGGAGAGGGCGATGATGCTGATAGCGTTCCAGTTGTTGCTGATTTTAAGCTTTCCGCTTCCTTTCTCTGCCATGCTAATGAGTATGCGCATAGAGCCAGCTTTTTGCAAGCCTTCGCCTTCCGCACACCATTGACAGAGAAAACAAACCCCGGTAGCATGGCCTATTCGTGGCACGTATTTAATTTTCCGTGTTACCCATTACACTGCGGGCCACCCAAAACACTGGAGGTTTACCATGAAAATCAACTATAGCCGGGCCGCCCTCTTTGGAGTGCTGCTCCTATTTGCGGGCACCTCACTTTTTGCCATGGCCGTTCAGGAGGAGGCATCCCCCCGGGACGCTGTTGTTGTCACCGACATGCGGGGACGAAGTGTAACCCTTCCCGGAGAGGTTAATACTATTATCGCCCTGGGGGCAGGATCCCTGCGGCTGATAAGCTATTTGGATGCAGTGGATATGGTAATAGCTGTAGAAGAGCAGGGTCACGGACGGGAAAAAACGGTCCACGATTTCTTTCATCTTGCCACCTACCGGCTGGCCCATCCAGGACTCAGAGAGCTGCCGGGTATTGGAAGCGCAGAGAACCACGAAGGGATTATCGCTGCAGATCCCGATCTTGTTATCTCCTCTACCGTAGATGTGGGGCAACTTGATCAGCTGCAGGCTGTCCTGGGGATTCCCGTCTTTGCCATCAATGCTGATGTGGAGCTTATGGATAGAGAACCATTTTTCCATCAACTTGCAACCCTTGGAACCGTACTTGACAGGGAAGAGCGGGCAGCAGAACTTACCATGGGCATTGAGGAGCTTCTTGCTGATATTGAGTCACGGGCAGAGCTGGTCCGGGAACCTAAACGCGCCTATGCCGGGGGGATGATGTTCTACGGACCCGCAGATCTTCTGCGCACCACAGGAGATTACCTCCCCTTCGATCTTACAAATACCCAGAACGTCATGCCAACGAGCCCCGCAGGGAACCGGCAGCCCTACATGACATCTCTGGAGGACCTTATCGCAGCCTCCCCGGACTACGCCTTTATCGATGCGGCCAATATCAACCTTTCAAAATCAGGATTTATGACAAACCGGCAGGTTCTGGAAGAGCAGGTTCCAGCTTTTGCCGACAGGGAAGTCTACACAAACTTTGTCTATAAGTACTACGGAACAAACTGGGAAAACCAGCTGATCAACGTCTATCATGCCGGAAAGGTGCTCTACCCGCAGCTCTTCGAAGATGTATCGATAGAGGAAAAAGCGGAAGAGATCTGGAGCCTCTTTTTCGGCTCACCCCTGGACTACCAAACCGTGATAAGCCTTCAGAAGGCTGGTCCGGGACGGGTGGAGTGGTTCAGCGGGAAATGAAAGCGAGGGGCGGCGGAGCTGCACCCGATGCAGGCAGCTCCACTTCGGTACAGACCCTGTACCGAGCTTATACAAGAAAGAAGCTGCTCTTTCTTGGTATAACCGGGCTGCTTCTTGCCGCCCTCCTCATTGCCTCCGCAGCGACAGGAAGCATCCGGATACCCTTCAGAGATGTGGTATCGTTCATCCTCCGGTTTGATCGCTCTGGAGCGGGTAGAATCGTCTGGGATGTACGGATGCCGAGGATTATCGGAGCCCTGCTGGCAGGGGCCGGATTGGCCCTGTCGGGAACGGTGATGCAGTCGGTCCTTAAAAACCCCCTGGCCTCCCCCTACACGCTGGGGCTCTCCAGCGCAGCCGCCTTCGGAGCCTCCTTCGCCATTGTTTTTTTCGGAGCGGGAACCGGGACCACCTCTACCGTTATCATCAGCAGCCCCCTGACGGTCACCATTTCGGCCTTCTTCTTCTGCGCCCTTTCCACCTCCGCCATTCTTCTCCTTACCGTCCTGACACGGATCTCAGCAGAAAGCATGGTTCTGGCGGGCATCGCCATCGGATCCCTCTTTTCCGCCGGCCTTACCCTGATGCAGTACCTTGCCGACAGCGTGCAGCTGGCAAGCATTGTCTCCTGGACCTTCGGCGATCTGGGAAGGGCCAACTGGCGATTTCTTGGCATAACAGCCCTGGTCTTGCTCCCTGTCTCGCTTCTTCTCCTTTTCTACCGCTGGGACCTCAATGCCCTTGACTCGGGGGAAGAGGCGGCGAAGGGGCTGGGCATAAAAACGGGAGCGGTCAGAATTGCCGGGATGAGCGCCGCCTCGCTTCTCTCCGCAGTTATTGTCTCATTCTTCGGCACCATTGCCTTTATCGGGCTGCTTGCACCCCACATTGCACGAAGGGTTCTGGGAGCAGACCACCGCTTTCTCCTGATCGCCTCCCCCCTGACGGGCGCATTCATTCTTCTTGCGGCGGATACTGCGGCCAGAACAATGCTCTCACCAATGGTCCTACCGGTGGGTATTTTGACTTCCCTCTTCGGCGGCCCCCTCTTTATCTATCTGCTGATAGCAAGGGGAAAAAGATGATCCTGCAGGTAGAGGGCCTTGCCTTTCGCTACAACAGCACACCGGTAATCCGGGATGCATCGTTCACTTTGAAGGAAGGAGAGATCCTGACCATTCTCGGGCCCAACGGATCGGGGAAGACTACTCTGCTGAAGTGCCTCAACCGGGTCCTCGCTCCAAAAAGCGGCACGGTTTTTATCGATGCCATGGATACCCGGGAGATGAGCCGCAGGGGGCTGGCACAAAATATCGGCTGGGTCCCCCAACAGGGCGAAGTCTCCCGGATGAAGGTTTACGACCTGATCCTGCTGGGGCGCAAACCCCACTTTAAATGGGCCCCCGGCCCGGTGGACCACCAGAAGACAGTAGAGGCAATCGGAATACTGGGGCTGGAGGAACTTTCCCTGCGCTATGCCGATGAGCTCAGCGGCGGAGAGTTTCAGATGGTCCAGATAGCCCGGGCTCTTGCCCAGCAGCCACGGCTGATCCTTTTCGATGAACCCACCAGCAGCCTGGACATCAGCAACCAGCACCGCCTTATGGGAAAAATCCGAACCCTTATTCATGGCAGCCGGAGAGCTTCCATCATGACCATGCATGATATCAACCTTGCCCTGCGCTACTCGGACAGCTTCATCCTCCTCAAAGATGGCTGCATTCATGCTGCCGGAGGCAGGGAAGTAATAAGCCCGAAGAGCATCCTGGAGGTCTACGCCATGGAAGCAGCGGTGGTTGAGGCCGGGGGCTTTCCAATGGTGGTGCCCGTATAGAGGGCTGGAAAAGAGGGAGGAGAGGATCTTGTTGATTATATGTATCCTCATGTTATACTGAATTCAGGATCGATTTGCTTACCTTCTTTTTGCGCTGAATGAAAGGAAAGGAGAATTACCGGATATGGAAACTACCGAACTCATAGAGATTATTAATAAGGGTGAAGA
>CAYMWV010000207.1:0-5611 GCA_964394395.1 uncultured Sediminispirochaeta sp. | reverse complement strand
AGGTCCCCAAACCGGAGCGGAGGCGTCGGGTGGAATATCTGATTGATCTGGTTGGCCTGGGTGATGTGGTGCGCCACAAGCCCGATGAGCTCTCTGGGGGGCAGCGACAGCGGGTCGCCATCGCCCGGGCTCTGGCCAACAAACCTCAGCTGGTGATTGCGGACGAACCAACGGCCAACCTGGACAGCGGGACCAGCAAAATGATTCTCGAAGCGATGCGGGATCTGAACCGCAAAGAGCAGGTGACCTTCCTCTTTTCAACCCACGACCCGATGATTACCCAATATGCGGGGAGAAAAATCCACCTCCTTGATGGGGAAATCGAAAGGGAGGAGTAGGAATGTTTACCAAACTGGCCCTGCTTAACCTGAAACGGCACCTGAAGCGGACCATCCTTATCCTCTTCGCTATTGCGGTTTCCGTTGTGATGATGGAGGTGATCGCCGGTCTCTTTGAAGGCTTCCGGAACAGTTTTTTCAGAAATCTCTCCAACCGGGGATCCCATGTGGTGATCCATGGGAAGGGGTGGGAGGATCGTCTTGATCCCTTTTCGATCGACTATACGCTGTCGGAGTATCCATCTGCCCTGGAACGCCTCAGTGACAGCGAAGGAGTTGAAGCTGCAGAGCCGGTCTTGAGCTTTGGAGCCCTCCTCCTTCATGGGGATGATAATTACTCCATTCTGGGGCATGGCATTCTCCCGGAAGGGGAGCTTTACCGCAATGTTAGAGAGGGGGTGGTGGAAGGGAGCTTTCTCCCCGACGGTGAAGGGATCATGATAAGCCGCAGCACCGCAGAGCTGATGGAGCTCTCCCTGGGGGATGAGGTGACGCTTCTTGTGGAGGATTCGACCGGAAGCCCCTACTACCTGGCCTGGAAACTCAGGGGAATCTTTGATACCGGAGCACTCGATTTTGACAATTCCAACTGCTTTATCAGCCATACAGATGCAGAAGAGCTCCTCTATCTGGAAGGAGCAACGACAGAAATCAGGGTCCGTCTGACCAACCCTGAGGATGCGGAGACTTTTGCAGCAGAGAGCAGAGAACTATTCGGGAAGCAGTGGGAGATAAAGAGCTGGAGGGAGAGCGAGGGGAGTGTAATAACCATGCTGGAAGCGATGGATCTGATGATTTTGGTGATGGATATTCTGGTGATTGTCGTTGTCGCCTCCCTTATCACCAATGCCCTGCTGATGAATATCTTTGAGAGGCTATCAGAGTTTGGTACCCTCCGGGCGATCGGTCTGAAGAAACGTCAGCTTATTGGAATGGTAGTCGCCGAAGGATCAATTCAGGGAGTAATTGCATCTGCCCTGGGAGTCAGTATCGGCATCCCCATCGTTCTCTACTTCTCCCGGGTGGGTCTCGATTTTGGAGCAGTCATGGAGAGTATGGGGATTGGAACCAGTCGTTTCTATTTTGCCTGGGAAGGAGCGAACAGTCTGACCAGTTTCCTCGCCGGCACCGCCATTGCGGTAACAGCTTCCCTCTACGCAGCGATCACCGCTTCAAAGATGTCGATTCTGGAAAATCTGTCAGAGGCTTAAGGGGGGATAGAGGAACCTATGGAACTACTTTCAATTGCCTGGAGAAACATTTTTAGAAACAGGCGGAGATCGATCTTGAATCTTATCTCCCTGGTGGTGGGTATTGTTATTCTCATTCTTGCGGTGGGATGGATTCGGGGCTATTTTACCACCCTTTACGGCGGGATCATGCGTTTTGATACCGGCCACGCCCAGGTGCTCAGGCCGGAATACCTGGAGAAGGAGCGGAAGCTTCCCCTGGACCTGGGGATAAAAGAGTACCAGAAGGTGCAGAGGAATCTGCTGGAACTGCCCTTTGTGAAAGAGGCGACAGGGAGGATAGATCTAAACCTCCGGGTAGGAAATGGCACAGATTCCATTCCGGTCATGGGCCGGGCCGTGGAACCTGAACGGGAAGGGAGAGTAACGGTAATCGATGAACATATCGAGGCGGGGTCGTGGCTTAAACCATCGGATGATGGAGTGCTGGTCGGCTCCGGGATTGCCGGGAAGCTGAAGCTGGCAGTGGGGGATACCCTCTGGATCCGGGGGCAGGATCGGTACAACGCTCCCAATCTTATCGCCCTGCCCATCCGGGGGATCTTCTCATTGGGTTTTCCCATGATGGATCAAGGGATGGTCTACCTCTCCATGGAGCAGGCTGATAGCTTCCTTAGAATGGAAGGATCGCTTACCCGGATCGTTTTGCAGTTTCAGGAAGGGGTCTCTCCGGAAGAGGGGGTAAAGGAGCTTGCTTCGACCCTCCCCGAATCCCTGTCGGCCTGGAGCTGGCGCCGGTTCGCTCAAAGTCTGGTAAAGGCGGTAGAGGCGGACAGCGGCTCCTTCTATATCCTGATGGCGGTGCTGAGTCTCCTGATTTTTCTCAACATTCTCAACTCCATGTCCATGACCGTCCGGGAGCGGGGAGGGGAGCTGGGCACCCTGAGGGCCATCGGGATGCGGAAAGGGGAGATCCGGAAGATGCTCTATCTGGAGTCCCTCCTCTTGTCCCTCCTGGCTGCCGCTTTTGGCCTCTTGATAGCCTCGGGCTTCGCCTGGTACATGCAGGAGGTGGGGTTCGATTTTTCCTCTGCCCTGCCGGAGGATCTGCCGGTCCCCTTTGGAGAACGGTTCAGGGCCGATTTTCGCTGGTGGGATTTTGGTGTGGGGATACTCTTCTCTTCGGCAACGGCTCTCTTGGGTACCCTTATTCCGGCTGCCCGGGCTTCCCGCCTTTCGGTGGCGCAGACCATGAGGATGAAAGGGGTTTGAGCTATTGAGCTGTCCCGCAACCTTTCCTGAGCATTATGTACGCTACATATAGTGGTTTAGACAGCCTCGATTGTAAAAGCAAACCACCGCCGCTGGCGGTGGTCCGCCAGTTAACAAACTGGCGAGGATTCAGGCTCTGCCTGAATCTTGTTTTTTCAACACACGACCACCGACAGCGGCCCGTGGCCGCTGTAAGCCCCCTTCCAGGGGGCTCAGTAAAACCACCGGTTTTACCGGTGGTCGTTTATTCAGTGGGATTAATGTTGCGGGACGGGCTGAATTCCGGTTTAGACCAACAGGATATGCCTGTTCGCTCCAGAGTGGCAGTTTGCTCCGATATTGGGCGGAAGGTCCCCATTTTCTCGTTTTTCGCCTTGACACTTCGGATCACTTTTCCTATCGTTTGCAGAGAGGTTATAGATACCGAGGATGAAGTGATGGACAAGCTGAATGATGCTGCTAACATCTGCAGCAACCGTACCAAAAAACTACCGCTGATATATAAGGTTGTGGAGTAAGGCGTGGGTTTTACTATAACCACTCCGGCATTACTTTTTCCTGCTATATCGCTGCTGCTGCTTGCATACACAAACCGGTATCTTACTATAGCCGGATTGATAAGGAATCTTTTCTCAGAGAAGGAAGAGAGTAGCAGCAGGGTTTATACCGAGCAGATTGCGAACCTCAGAAAGCGGATTAATATTATCAAGAACATGCAGCTTTTAGGGGTGCTGAGCTTTTTTTGCTGTGTACTGACCATGCTGCTTTTATTTCTCGGTATGGTTCTGGCAGGTGAAATAACCTTCGGAATAAGTCTTGCTCTCCTGCTGCTCTCACTCGGCCTTTCTACTTATGAGATAACAATTTCGGTTGGCGCTCTGAATATTCTCCTGGACAGTTGCCGTAAAGAATAATACCTAATCTGAGCAATTCCATTTACAATTCGGTACAGCCTGGATTCGTACCATATCGCTTACCACCCGCTGAGAGCCTTTCACCTTTTTCGCCTTGACGCTTCGGATTACCTTACCTATCATTAGCATTAACTGTAATCATGGATAAGGCAGCGGAAGCTATCCGATCGAAAATTGCGATGATACCGGAGTTATAACCCACATTCCTCACCTTTTTTTCATAAGATCTGACTATTTATTGTGGAGCAGCTCAGCGGTTTAAACGAGTCACTGAGAATGCTCTGCGAGGTATAGCATCGCCTCATAGGTTTCCTGAGAAAGTTTCTTCTGTACCAGTTCAGTGGTCATTTTATTGCCCTATGCTTGATCTGAAGGTTCTGCACCTGCTATGCGCTTGCGCCGAGGCGATCGAACAAGCGGTAGATGCTCGGAAATGGATAGCTCTTGGCACCATGGTTGAGACGAAAACGGGGAAGAGCCGTCCCCCGGCGGTCTATACCAGCTATGAAACGACCGTTTCCCTGTATGAACGCTCGTATCGGGCTGTTGTCAGTCATTCGAGTGCCCACGACAAACGGCGACAGAAGAAAATCGGCAAAGCCGTTGCCTGGAAAAGAGCCGGATTTTAGGACCGTAGATTCTGGTGTCCCAGAGAGAGACCTGCATACCCTCTTCGGTCCCATCGATGTAGTCGGTGTTTGAGAGGGACATCACACTTTCTCCATTGTCGAAGGATTCAAAGTGGTCTTGATACTGGTTTTTGGTGACTCTGCTTGACATGAAAGTAAGGAATTCTTACTATGATAAGTGGAGGATAAAGTGATAAGTCGCCTGACCAGCAAAAACCAGATTACCATCCCCAAATCGATACTTTCAGGCTTAGAAACCCAGTACTTCGAAGTTGAGCAGAAGGATGGCAAGATTATTCTTACTCCGGTAAGGACCAAGGCGGCGGATGAGGTGCGGGAGAAACTGCAGAATCTGGGAATTACCGAGCAGGATGTGCAGGATGCCGTTGAATGGACAAGAAAATAGAGCCCCTTCGGGTAGTTTTGGATACCGGGGTTCTCATCTCCTCTATGCTCTTCTCCCATGAAAAGTGGAATTGGTTGAGGGATGCCTGGGTATGGCAGCGGATCAGGCCTATTGTCTGCAAGTCCACTACCCTAGAATTGATTCAGGTATTGAACTATCCCAAGTTTCAGTTGACTGCGAGTGAGAAGAGGGCCTTGCTTGAGAAATTCTTGCCCTTTAGCGAAGCAGTTGCCGAACCAAAGGAAATAAAGGAGCTTGCACAGTGCCGCGACCCGAAGGATCAGGTGTTCATCAACCTCGCCTGGGAACAGCGGACCGACTATCTGGTAAGCGGCGATTCAGACCTCTTGGAATATCCCACCGAAAAGGTCCGCATTGTCTCGCCTGCTGAACTCAGGAAATTGCTGGAACAGAAACTACTTGATTAAATCGCCAGCTTAAAAAGTGCTCAGGCGGGTCGAACAGGTCGAATGGATCAGGTGGGGTCTTTTGGAAAGCGCAAGCTCACATGGCCCCCTAAGTCGGGATGTCTGTTTTCCCGTGTACGGATCCCTGCAGTTGATCGCTCAAAACCGAAATCAGTTCCATTTCAAGTCTTGGGTTTTTGGGGGCATTCTCTCCCTGCGGGAGTGTTCCGTCATACGCCACTTCAAGGACAGAGTAGTGGGAATTTTGCGGGTCCGGCTGCAGCGCCGGCTGCAGCGAAACCCGAATAGTAACAATTGCAAGATTATAATCCTTTACAAAATCTAAAGTTAGCTGATCAATAAATCGGCAAAACTCCATTTTTAACTTGCGGAAAATGAGATGTAAATATCGGCGACCGGATTAAGTAGTCTATTTCTCGAACAGTAGCGAGCCT
>CAYMWV010000206.1:4049-5646 GCA_964394395.1 uncultured Sediminispirochaeta sp. | reverse complement strand
CCGGATAAAAATGGCCGCTCTGGGATTGAACAGTAACCGACCGGCCAGCACCGGCCAGGCTGGGGTTGAACAGTAACGAGCCAGCCGGTTTCGTGGGGCTGGGAATCCCCTTCTCTTTTTTTACACCACCTGGATCAGCACCATGTAGAGACCGGTTCCTCCGATGATACTCACCATGGGGTGCCTGAAGAGCAGGTGCAGCAGGGCTACCACTGCAGCGGAGAGCCAGGGAACCCACATCTCCGGATCAAGCAGATTAATCTGGAAGGGGAGAGAGGTAAAGACCAGAATGGTCATCACTGCCCCGGGGATCAGCTTCGCTCCTCTGACAAGCCAGGAAGGAATTTTCCTGCGGGAGAAGATAAGAAAGGGGAAAAACCTGGTAAGCTGGGTGGCCAGGGCCATCAGCACTATTCCCGTTACTAGATACCCGGTGCCGGTCATGCTTTCCCCTTTTGCTCTTTCAGGAAGAAGACCGCCCCTGAAGCAACGATGATCCCCACCAGGAGTATGCTCTCCCCAAAGCCCAGAATCATTAAGCCTGCGGATACGGACAGGGCAATAAGAAAGGGCCCAGGGCGGCGGATACTCTTAACCTGCTCCACCAGAAGCACCACAAAAAGGGCGGTGAGAGCAAAATCGAGTCCCGGAGCATCCCAGCCGATTACCGAACCAAAGAGGGCTCCAATGGTGCTGCCCAGGGTCCACCAGAGCTGGTTTAGCATGGTAACAGCTGCATCGAAGTTCTCCGGATCCACCCCTTCGGGGGGATCAATGGTGGTCAAAAGGGCGTAGGTTTCATCGGTCAAGCCAAAGATGAGGTAGAGCTTCCAACGTTTGAATCTGGAATATCTGTCCAGGAGGGAGAACCCGTAAACCATATGGCGGGCATTGAGGAGAAAAACCGCCAGCGCCATCTGCAGCGGAGGAGTGCCCGCTGAAAGTAGGCCGAGAGCGAGAAACTGGGCCGCCCCGGCAAAGATGACAATGCTCATTATCGGTGCCCAGAACCAGGGGAGCCCGGTCTTTACCAGGAGAAAGCCGTAGGCAATTCCGATGGAGATGTAGCCGAAGAAAACGGGGATTGTTCTGGGAAGGGCCGCATAGAGGGCCGAAGGTTTTTTCATCCCGGTTACTATACCGAAAAAACTCCTCAACAGACAAGTCACTTTGCCATTCCATTGCTCCGATTCTCATTTAAATATACTGCTTTGGGAAGGAAAGATTGATGAGGTTTTGGATATCATCCGAGAGCAGGCATTGAGGCGAAAGACCAATCAAACGCCATTATGGGAGCTGCATACGTATCTGTTCAATAACAAGAATTTTATGCGCTATCCTGAGTATCGGGAGAAAGGATACTATATCGGAAGTGGGGCAATAGAAAGTGCTTAGCGGTGACGGGTTCCCCCACAAAATTCAGCTACAGCTCCTTCGCCGCCTCCTGGCTCGGCTGGCAGCTCGTACCGGGTTCCCTCGTTCGACGACCTCCTCTGGCCTTCGACCGAAGCGCTTCGGCTACGCGGGTATCGTGCGCGTGGCCATTTCGATAGCCTCCGATGGAGAAGTTACGGGAGTGAATGTAACCGGCTCTTCG
>CAYMWV010000206.1:0-3949 GCA_964394395.1 uncultured Sediminispirochaeta sp. | reverse complement strand
CATTTCGATAGCCTCCGATGGAGAAGTTACGGGAGTGAATGTAACCGGCTCTTCGTGGAGTTTTCACCCGCCCGGACGAAAAATCAAGGTGATAAAGGAGTTTACCTTTCGACTAGAAGATTGAAGCTGAGTAGATTCGAAATAAGATGCCGCATGATGCGGCTCACCGACGTGTAACAGCCGGGCTTCCGAATTAATCGACCCAGGGATCGATGATCTCGATGTTGAATACAGAAAAGTCATCCACATTCCGCGTAACCAGGTAAAAGTTGTTCTGAAGAGCGGTAAGGGCGATAAGACCATCGATAACGGAGACCGGTCTCCCCTTTTTCGCGAGGCGGGCTCTCTCCGCTCCCCAGCTGACGGCAATCTCACTGCCGACCTCCAGCGTCGAAGGCTCGTACACTTCCCACAACGATTCGAACCATCGAAAAAGATCATTTTTCTTTCGGCCGTCGGGCAGCTTTCCGATGCCGTATCTGATCTCACCGAGGGTCAGCACACTGATAAAGAGCTCCTCCTGAGAAATCGACTCTAACCACTGTAGAACCCGGGGAGCAGGATTCTGCTTCGACAACTCTGAGAGAACACAGGTATCGAGGAGATAACTCAAAGCTCCACCTCTCGTCCGTAATCATCCTCTCGGTCAACCGCGAGCTCGATATCCTTGTGTGGTCGCGCAAGGAGAATGCTCTTCTTGTCGTGCTCCTGGGTACGTATCTGTTCCTGATATTGGGCATAGTCCACTACATATACCACGGGCTCGCCGTTTTTCGTCACGAGCTGAGGCTTGCCTCGACGCGCCTCCCGTACCAATTCGGAGAACCTGTTCTTTGCCGTTTGAAGCTGCCATTTCATATTGATCTTATCTTTTCCTTTAAATTCAACTAGACTGTCTAGACATTATACCATAAAATTCCATCCACCACAATCTTTTTCAGTTGCAGCCCCAACACGACTATTCCGGCTTCACTGCTTCATGGTAATCCGGATCGAAGGCGTATTTAATACCAGGAATTCGAAATGTGGCAAACAGAAAATGAAAACTCGATTGCAAAACCCATGATTCGTGCTCGTTAGCGCCGAAGCGGCGATACTGCGCAGAAATCATGGGTTTTGCATCAAATTTCTACTTCCTTCCTTGCCACATTTCGAATTCCTTTCCTTTTTTGGTTTTTTTTTGACGACCACTAATCGTGGTCGTCTCACATTTCGAATTGCTGATTTAATACAATCAATTTGAGAAAAGGAATCCATCAAACCAAGGCTAAGAGGGGGTATGAGTGGATGTAAAAGCATCCAGAGGGATCTCTATCACCGCCCGGGTGCCCTCTTTATAGCTATATGCGAGCTTTCCCCCTATCTGTGTTGAAAGAGCTTCAATCAGGTCGCTTCCCAAATTGTCTCTATCTTTTTGCGGGCTTTTCCCCTTGCCGTTATCGCTTACCGAAAGCTGGTATCCCTCTTCATTTCTGGTAAGCTGAACCACCACCTCTGCTTCATGGTAACCCGGATCAAAGGCGTATTTAATACAATTGGTGACCAGTTCGTTGACAATAAGCCCGCTGGGAATGGCGATATCAAGGGGGAGGAATAACTGCTTCGGCCTGGTTGTGACGGTAATTCCTATACCGGGTCTTGCTGACAGGAGGGAAGTACAGACCCGGTTGAGATAGATCTCCATATCCACTTCGGTAAACCGGCCGGTGGAGTAGGCGTTTTCGTGAACATAAGCCATTGCCTGAATTCGGTCCTGACAGCTCTCCAGACTCTTCCTGTCCTGGGGATCTGAAACAGCAAATGATTCCAGAGAGAGCATGCTTGAGACAATCTGGAGATTGTTTTTTACCCGGTGATGGATCTCCTTTAAGAGCAGCTCCTTCTCATCCAGGTTCTTTCTCAGGGTGTTGTAGTCTTCCGTAATCCGAAGGTTCATCTTCAGAAAGGAATCGGCCAGGCTCCCTATCTCGTTTTTGTATTTCGCCAGCCGGGGCAGGATGGTATTCTGATGAGTTTCACTCGGTGACAAGGTTCTGACCGCCTCCTGCAGATCCCTTATCGGTTCTGTTACATTGTTTACAATAACCCAACCGATCAGAAAAATCAGAAGGAGAAGCGTTGCCAGGATAAGGGCTGTTAGCCGGTCGGCTCGGATAAGGGGTTCGGTGAAGGCGGACTCTTCTATTCTCACAATAATGGTCCAGGGAGGATACAGCTCTGAGTTGATTGCAACTTCGGTTCCGAAGCGGTTACGCCCCTGCTCCTTCTCTTTTTCTTCTTCCCAAAAAAGTTGATTCCCCTCTATATCAATCACCGTGTTGAACCCTCTGTTTGAAGCAACCATCCTGTATTGCTCATCCATAACTACAACTGATCCAATTGATGGATCTAACGATGCCCCCAGGAAAGTGGAAAGGTGGCTCAAAACAAGGCATGCAGTGATGACTCCCTCTCTGCCGTCTCTATTTCGGAAAGGGACAGCCGAGGAGATTGCCAGATCGCTGTTGGAATAGAGCTTGTAAATGCTTGACCAGGATGGGCCCGACTCCTTCCGGGCGCTGATGTACCAAGGACGTTTTCTCGGATCATAATCGGGGAGAGCATCGACTAGTTTCGGCTCCTCCGCCCCCGGCTCCTCCATATTCGGGGGCACTTTATTCGGGTACACTTCATAAAAAGAGAGAGCCCCTCCGGTTTCTTTACCGGAGATACCAAACCGCAGTTCTCCGGTCTCGAGGCGCTGGGCCTCCCGGTACTCGCCGTCCCCAAAACCGACAGAGACAATTTCAAGTACAGGAACGCTTTTTAGCTGCTCACGAAAAACCCTTGGCAGGGTGAACCCTTCACCGCCTTCTGCGGCTATCTGTTCAAGATAGGAGCCATTCAGGAGTGCGGTCTGCCGTGCCTGGTCGAGAAAAGCGTAGAGATCAGCTTCCGCCTTCTTTGCTGTATTTACCGATAAGGTTTCTATCAGTCCATGAACGGCCTGTCTGGAACCTGCCAGATAAAGCGTCCAGGCAAGGAGAAAACCCAGGGTAATCAGGAGCAGAAAGGGTAGAAGGATTATTCGCTTGTACCCTCCAGAGGCAGGGTAGTAATTGCTTTTCAAAACCGGTATATATCTCCATTAAGTGAATACAGTACTATAGCATATACCCCTTGATTGTCAAATTTTTTTACTCAACTTTCTTGCATACCTTTCTTGCATGACGTTACCGGGCTACCTATACTTCCTATTCATGGAAGGAAGAAAAAGCATCACTGAGATACGAAATCTGAACAAGCGGGTGGTTGATAATCCGGTCTTAAAAACAATTCTGGAATATGCGCCGGTTTTTGTGGGAGTACTCACCAGGGAGCGGCAGTTTGTCCTGGTGATTGAACAGTTTTTCGCCCGGATAGGCTATCTAAACGCTGGCGAGGGGAGGGTACTACCTTTGCCTTGCAGCTCCCTGTCCAGATTGATCCTGAGCTAAGCCGGTAAGAAACTTTCTCAGCAGCTGATCCTTGCAAGTTCGGTATTGCCGGCTTCCGGGCTTTCGGAAAAGGGCTGAGAGTTCATGTTTGGAGATGGGAAAGTCGGCTTTTTCAAATACCGCAATCATCTCTTCTTCCCGAAGGTTGAAGGCGATCCGTAACTTTTTCAGAATGAGGTTGTTATCCAGCTTTATCCGCTGTTTAGGAGCGTCCTTATCGCTGGGCCCCCGCTTTTCCAGGATCAAACCGTCCAGGAAGCGGCCAAGCACCTCCTCCCGGCAGGGGAGAAACCCTTCTTCCTCCTCCCGGCGAAGCATACTTTCCATATCAGTTTTTTCCAGCCGGTAATTTCCCTGTTCAAGGATCCTGCACATCCCTTCGTCATTGGTGTTGAGTATATATCGCAGCCGCCGTAGAATATCATTGTTATCCATGGAAAGAGCATACCATGATGGAAAAGAAAAGGCGATAG
>CAYMWV010000205.1:0-5719 GCA_964394395.1 uncultured Sediminispirochaeta sp. | reverse complement strand
GGTGACGAGGGGGTCAGGGAGGCTGGACCCCCGGAGAAGCTGGTTCCTTCCAGTTTCCGTCTCTTCCGCCGAAGGGCGGCTTTACCTCTGGCAAGGCAGATTGCTGCCGGGGATGGATGCTGTTACCTCTCCGTTTCCCTTGCAGCTGCCGCCCGGCAGAGGGAGAGCTTGCTTCTGCCCCGGACCGGGAAAGGGTATAGTTCTCCGGAGCAGGAACGTTACCGGCTCACTTCACTGATCCGGCTCTTCTCCCGGCTGCTCCTGGCAACCCTTCCCATGCCGAAGGCGATCCGTCGATGCTTCTGCAAACTTCGATTTCCGGAAATGCAGATCCGTCTTGCCTGCCGGAGGATTCTTCTGGTGGGGGGCGGCATGGGGCAGATGGGCCTTGCCCGGCGGGCGAAGGAGTTGGGACTGGAGCTTCTCGTTAGTGATCGGGATACGGAAGCTCCCGCCCGTATCCTGGCCGATGGCTTTCTCAGGGCGGATACCTTCGATCCGGAGGAGAGTGTAAAGGCGCTTCGAGTCCATCTCCAGGCGCTTCCTGATCATTCCCGAAGGAGGGGCCGCACTATCCATGGGGTGATGACCGGCGGAACTGATCAGCCGGTCCTGACCGTGGCGGCTGTGGCCCGGGATTTTAAGCTTCCCGGCGCCCTAACCTTCGAGACGGCCCTTTCGGTTACCAATAAAGAGGTGATGAAAAAGCGTTTTGCAGAGGCTGGGCTTCCTGCCCTGCCCTGGAAAATAGTCTCTGCCGGGGATGCCGGGGATGCCGGGGCGACATCCAAGGGCGCTTTCAGGGACATCAACTATCCCGCCGTCATCAAGCCGGTGGACAGCCAGGGGCAGCGGGGGATTTTTCTGGTGCAGACTCCTGAAAGGGCGGCGGAGCGACTTCCTGAGACGTTGAAGTGGAGCCGGGCGGGCCGGGCTGTACTGGAGCCCTTCTACCCCGGCTTTGAAGTTACCTTTTCCGGCTGGGTCTGTGAAGGCCATTTGTATCCCCTCCTCCTGACTGACCGCACAACCATGAGTGAGGGGGAACACATCGGTATCTGCCCCGCCCATCGCTATCCCTGCAGCCTGCCGGAAGCGCAGCGTCGGGAGGTGGTACAGCTGTGCCGCCAGCTGGTTCGGGGCTTCGGTATTGTGGAGGGCCCCCTCTATGTGCAGCTCCTTTCCGGGGAGCAGGGGCTGGTGATAAACGAGGTTGCCTGCAGAATCGGCGGAGCTTATGAAGAGGTGCTTATCCCGGCTCTCACCGGGGTGGATATCCTGAATCTACAGATTGATACCTCCCTCTACGGTCGGCCGGGCTGTGGAGCCCTGGGAGGGCTCCGTCGGGCGGAAAGCTCCTGGCCTCCGAAAGGTTTTGCATCGGTGATTTTGGCCTTCACCGGCCCCGGGGAAGTGAGGGAGACGGGGCCGGATCGGGAGTTGGAAGTGCTTTCGGGGGTGGTCGATGGGGGCTACCTGATAAAACCGGGGAAGCAGATCGGGGCGATGGAGAACTCCACCGGCCGGGCCGCCTGGGGGGTAGTTCTGGCCGATAGTCCTGAAGAGCTGAACCGGCGGGTGGAGCTGTTTTATGGGGCGCTTCGGGTGACCGGCCGGGATGGGAAGAGTATGGTGAGGGATTTGCGGAATTTTGCCAAGCACCGGCTGCTCCGGCAGCTCCGGGGATGATCTATCAGGGTGAAGCTGAGTATGCACCCTCCCAGAGCCGCTGAAGAAACAGCTTCAGCGGGACTATTTCAACCTGCCCAAGTTTTCGAGGTGTTTTGACGGAGCAGACCAGAAGCAGGTGCTTGAATTGACCCTCCTTTTCTATTTCCAGGAGATTTTTTACATGCCGCTCCGAGGGGTTTTTGGTAGCTTTTACTTCAATTGCCGTATCATCACCGAGGATGAAATCAACCTCCCGGTTGTCCCGGGTTCGCCAGAAAGAAAGTTCCCTGGGGTCGTTTGAGTAGTCAAGATAGGAGCGAAGTTCAGTATAAATAAAATGTTCGATAGCTCGTCCCCAGGTATCGGTTCCCGGATCTACTTGCCGCACCGATGCGAGGGTATTACGGACCCCAAGGTCAAAAAAATAGAACTTCCCTGCGCTCACAGATTTTCGTTTCCGACCGGATTTCCAGGGGGATAGCATTTCACCAATCAACGTATCTTCGAGTACGGAAAAATATTCTCGAATAGTGCGGGCCGGTACGGCTGAATCTGAAGCCCAGGTTTCATAATTGACCTGTTCTCCGTTGTAGAGTGCAGCGGTCTTAAGAAAACGGCTGAAGGCATCGATCTTTCTTGCCGCACCCTCCTCTGCAATCTCCTGTTGCAGGTAGGTTCCACAATAAGCTTTCAGATCTTCTTCCGGATAATCGGAATCATACACTACGGGGAGGGATCCGAATTGAACTATTCTTTGCAGATCGAAATCACCAATTTCTGCTGAACAAAGGGGGTGTAATTTCCTGGTCCATGCCCTTCCTCCAAGAAGGTTGGTTCCCCCTCTTTTAAGCTTTCTTGCACTGGATCCGGTAAGGATAAACTGCAGATTCAGCTCTTCGATCATCGAATGGACTTCATCTAAAAGAAGGGGCAGTTTTTGAATTTCATCAATGATAACCGGGGTAGTAATCGCTTGATGGTTTAGCATCTCTTCCATCTCTTCTCTTATCATCTGAGGCCGCATTGAAAGGTTTAAGAAGGTTTCAGACCGCAGCAGGTCGTAATAGGGCGAGTTTGGGAATAGTTTGTGAAGAAGAAATGACTTCCCTGTCATTCTTGGACCGAACAGGAAAAAGGAGCGTTTGATCTTTGATAATGGTGCTAATCGGGAATATTCCATACAATGATTATAGCATAAAAGTGAAAATTGGCAATATGTATGCGGAAAATATGTAAATATCCGCAATAGATATGCGAATATGCTCATCCCGCCTTTCATCAGATCCTTTACCAAGAGAGCAGGGATGATATTTCTGGGGGTCTCCTGAGAAGTACGGGACCGAATGTATAACAGCCCGGCAGGGTGGCGGGAGGGGGTGGACTATTCCACCAACTCCCTCAGCAGCTTCGGCTTTATCTGGTGAAAATTGAGGTACCGATACACCTGGCTCCGGTTCTCCCGGTTGATCTTTCTGGGGACGATGTCGGCGTACTCCTGCTGGCTGGGTAATCTTCCCAGGAGGGCAGTTACGGCGGCCAGTTCGGCACTTCCCAGGTAGACCTGGGCGCCCTTACCCATCCGGTTGTCGAAGTTCCGGGTGCTGGTGGAGAAGACCACAGCGCCGTCCCTTACCCTGGCCTGGTTGCCCATGCATAAGCTGCAGCCGGGTACTTCAGTACGGGCTCCGGCCTGACCGAAGATGGCGTAGTACCCCTCGTCCAGCAGCACCCGCTGGTCCATCTTGGTGGGGGGCACAAGCCACAGGCGGGTTGGCACCTGTCCCTCCCCTTTGAGAATCTCACCCAGGGCCCGGAAGAGGCCGATATTGGTCATGCAGCTGCCCACGAAGACCTCATCCACCTCCTTAGGCCGCTTCGGATCGGAGAGAATTTCACTTAAGGTGGCCACATCATCTGGATCGTTGGGACAGGCGAGGATGGGCTCGGTGATGTCACTCATGTCAATTTCGATCTCCGCTGCGTATTCCGCATCTCCGTCGGCCTGCAGCAGCTTTGGATCAGCCAACCACGTTTCCATCTTTTCTTTACGCCGCTGCAGGGTCTCCGCATCCTGGTAGCCCCGGGCGATCAGCTCTTCGATCAAGGCGATGTTGGATCGGAGGTACTCAGCCACCGGATCCTGAGCCAGCTTTACCGTACAAGCTGCAGCTGATCGTTCAGCCGAGGCGTCGCTGAGCTCAAAGGCCTGTTCCACCTTGAGGTTTTCCAGCCCCTCAATCTCAATGATCCGGCCTGCGAAGATGTTCTTCTTGTTGCTTTTATCTACCGTTAACAAGCCCTTTTGTATTGCCCCATAGGGGATGGCGTTCACCAGATCCCGAAGGGTGATCCCGGGCTGCATCTTCCCCTTAAAGGAGACCTTTACCGATTCGGGCATATTCAGGGGCATGGTGCCTGCTACTGCGGCGAATGCTACCAGGCCGCTTCCTGCGGGAAAGGAGATTCCCAGGGGGAGACGGGTGTGGGAATCCCCTCCGGTTCCCACACTGTCGGGGAGGCAGAAACGGTTGAGCCAGGAGTGGATCACTCCGTCCCGGGGTTTCAGGCTTACCCCCTTTCTGCTGGTGATAAAGCCGGGAAGGGAGTGGTGGAGCTGGGCATCACCCGGTTTTGGATAGGCAGCGGTGTGGCAGAAGCTCTGCATAACAAAGTCTGCACCAAACTGCAGAGCCGCCAGCTCCTGTATCTCATCCCGGGTCATGGGGCCGGTGGTATCCTGGCTTCCCACAGTAAGGGTCTCGGGCTCCAAGTACATCCCTGGCTGGACTCCTTTAAGCTTACAAGCCCGGCCCACAATCTTTTGCGCCAGGGTGTAGCCCCGGCTGCTCTCTGCGGGCTGATCCGGTTTGGTAAAGATATCCTCAGACTCAAGTCCCAGGAGGTCCCGGGCCCGGCTGGTCAGATTCCGGCCGATGATGAGGGGAATGCGCCCCCCGGCCCTCACTTCATCGGCCACGGTTTTCGGGGTGAGGGTAAAAGTACTTACCACTTCTCCCTTCTTCAAAATGGTCCCTTCATAGGGCTTTACGGTAATTACATCGCCGGTTTCCAGTTTATCCACATTGGCCTGGATCGGCAGGGCACCGGAATCCTGGGCGGTGTTGAAAAAGATGGGGGCGATGGTGGTGCCGATCACCACTCCTCCGGTTTTCTTGTTGGGGATCCCCGGTACAGGGGTTCCCAGGTGCCACTGCAGAGAGTTGATCCCCGATTTGCGGCTGGAGCCGGTACCCACCACATCCCCCACATAGGCCACCGGGTCTCCCTTCTGTTTCAACTCTTCGATGGTCTGCAGGGGAGAGGCCATTCGGTCGGCCAGCATGGAGGTGGCGTGGAGGGGAATATCGCTGCGGGTAAAGGCCTGGGATGCGGGGCTCAAATCGTCTGTGTTGGTCTCCCCGGGAACCTTGAACACCGTAAGGGTAAGCTCCTCTGCCAGGGGCGGGCGGTTCTGGAACCACGCTCCTTCTGCCCAGGAGCGAATCACCTCCCCGGCGTATGCATTGCCCCGATCCATAAGGGCCTTTACATCATCAAAAGCGTCGTAGACCAGAAGGGTTTTCTTCAGCTGTTTTGCCGCCTCGCTGGCCACCCCGGGGGCCGCATTCTCAAGAGCTTGAATCAGGGGAGCCACATTGTACCCCCCCAGCATTGTTCCCAGAATTTTGACTGCCGTAACTGCATCGAAGGGAGGGGTTGAAACGGCTCCGTCGATGATATCATTCAGGAAGGCGGCCTTTACGGCTGCAGCATCGTCTACCCCGGGGCTGATATGGCTTTCCAAAAGATCCAGGAGGTATTCCCTTTCCTGAACAGGTTCCCGAACCGGTTTTTGCTGTAATTGACGCACCAGTTCAGAGGTCTGCTGTGCCGATAAGGGAAGGGGGGGGACCCCGAGTTTTTTCCGCTCCTGCGTATGCGCTTTATACTCTTCAATCAGACCCATTCGAATACTCCTCACCGGTGATTTTGCTGATTCCCAAGCGAACGAGAGGAGCAGAACCGACTGGTCGGTTCTATTCCCGAG
>CAYMWV010000204.1:0-5730 GCA_964394395.1 uncultured Sediminispirochaeta sp. | reverse complement strand
CGATCCTTCCCGGGGCAGCGGATTCCGGGATATAGGAGCTGCCGGTCAGGGATGTCCCTTCACTGGTGGCTGTACCGCCGGCACTTTCACCACCGCTTGCATCATCCGCACCGCCTGCACCGGCGGGCGGTCCATCGAAGGCGCTGGTGAAGCTTCCCTCCAGCACCACCGCCAGGGGGATGCTCGAAAGCTCCTCTTCCGCCGGGGGCATCAGCATCATGGGGTTGAGCTGGATATTCTCTTTCTGAAACCAGCCCCGGTTGGAGCTGCGCAGGAGCACCGTCGCTTGTACCTTGTCCGAATCGGCGGTCCACTCGGCGGGACTCACCTTGCCGTTTTGCAGGGTGATAAAATCTCCCAGACCCCGGCTAACCGGGTTTTTATCGGAGAGACTGTCCCGGCTGAGAACGGGAACCCAGAAGAGCTCCAGCTCCCCGTACTGCGGGTCCTGCTGGGTGTAGCACTCCGTGTCCATCACATAACCGGTGTCGAGCTCCACCCCGTAGTGTGCAAGCTGCTCTTCAAAGCCGGTGCGAATCGGGAGGAACTGGGGTTGCTGGTACTGGTTCATCTGGGCCTGCTGGGGAACCTGCAGGGGATCAACAAAGAATACCAGGGATCCACCCCGGAGGAGAAACTGATCCAGGGCGTAGCGCACCTCTTCGCTGACCAGCTCTTTCGGTCCGTTGATGATAACAGTCTGCACATCATCGGGGATGGTGAAAGCTCCATCATCTTGGGTATTTCCGGCCAGGTCACTATCGGGAGAGCCTCCCGGGGAGCTCTGGGGAGCTGGTGGGGTGAGCTCCCGGATATCATACATGTCAGAGAGAAGCTGCTGCAGTCCCGCTGCACCCTGCTGGGCATCTTTCAGGGAGTGGGTCCCGAAGCCCGCCAGGTAGCCCACCGCCGGGTTGTTGGAGAGAAGCGCTTTCATCGACTCATCGATCCGGCTTTCCAGATTATCCACCCCGGTAACTGCGTAGCCGCCGAAGAGCTGTTGGGCCAGGCCAACAGGGATTACCCGGGCTTTCTCGCCGTACACCAGGAGGAGGTCCAGGGCTCCCTTTCCTGCGGCTTGAAAATTGCCCGCCTGGTCCCGTCCCGCCTGCCAGTTCACCACCTGGATGCCATATTGCGCCTTTGCCTGGTCTATCTCCGCCGGGCTGGGGTCGATCCGGCGAAAGTTGATTTCCCGGTCCAGCTGCTTTGAGAGGCTCTCGGCGGCCGATGCGGCGTAGTTCTCCAACTCGTCCAGCCCCCGGATATCGAACTGTTTCAGCGATTCAGAGGCGTAGAGCCGCAGCTCCGGAGTGCCGGTGAGGCCGTGGAGGGCATTTACCGAGGAGATCATCCGCCGTACTGTGGTGGTGATCCGGTACTCCATCCCCGCCGAACCGGTGAGCTGATCGATGGTTTCGATGGCGTCGCCGTAGACCAACGCCAGCCCCATGAAGGCGTTGCGGCTCTGAAACTGGTCGCTTTTAATCTCCTGAATCTGTACCGGCCGAAGGCCGTAGTCTTGGGCCCGGCTTTTACTCTCCGGTTCCTCCATGTCGTGGTACTCCACCGAGAATCCGGGGCCCGCAACCCGCTGATACTCCTCCAGGAGGTCCTTCAGGTAGCGTTCGGCGCTGTTGTAGGGGGCGGGTAGGTCCGATGAAAAGAAGACCTTGATGCTCAGGGGCTCCTGCACCTCCCGAAGCAGCTCCCGGCTCACCGGGGAGAGACTGTAGAGATCGTCCCTGGTAAGATCGGCCCGGAAAAACCAGGATGCGGCCGCCACATTTACCAGAATTAGGATTACGATATAAATCGCCAGGTCGGAGCGGTTTCCGGCGAACCATGCGGCCATGGTGCGTAGGCGAAGAGCAATTCGTTTCCCTACCCCGGGACCCCTCTTTTTTGTGGTCGGTTTATGTGCTGCCATGGTTTACCTCCTCTCCTGGACCGATCGGACCGTCAGCAGCAGGAAGAAGATCGCCACAGAGGCGAGGTAGATGACGCTCCTGGAGTCGATCACTCCCCGGCTGATGGTTCTGAAGTGGTACTGGGTTCCGAGGAATTCAACGCTGTCCACCAGTATGGGGGGAACCAGAATCAACATCTGGTCCAGGAAAGTGAAAAAGAGGGCCGCCGCTGCGGTGATGATAAAGGCGACGATCTGGTTACCCGTCAAACTGCTGGCAAAAACCCCCAGGGCGCCGTAGGCTGCCCCCAAAAAGAGCACTCCCACGTAGCCTCCGATCACCGGACCCGGGTCGGGCTCCCCAAGGAGCGCCACAATCAATACGTAAAAGAGGCTAGGCAGGAGCATCAGGGAGATGAAGATCATGGTGGATGTAAACTTTGCCAGAACAATCTTGATCGGCGGGATGGGGAGGCAGATCAGGGACTCGAAGGTTCCCCGGCTGCGCTCCTCGGCGAAGCTGCGCATGGTGATTGCCGGAATAAAGAAACTGAAAAGAATAGGCATCAATTGAAAAAAGCCCCGCAGCTCTGCCTGGTTGTAGATGAAGAAGGTGGGAAAGAAGAGGAGCCCCGAAAAGACCAGAAAAAGGGCAATGACGATATAGGCGATGGGGCTGCCGAAGAGGGAGTAGAGATCCCGTTTAATCATGCTGTACATCTTCGCCTCCTGTGGTTAGATCCCGGAAGATCGCTTCCAGGGAGTGTTTCTCCCGGCTCATCTCATAGAGGGTCCACCCGTTGGATGTAACTGTCTCAAAGATAGCAGGCCGGATCTCCTTGTTTACTCCGGCGGAGAGCTGAAAGGTGGAGAGCCCCTTCTCTCCATCGATCTGCTTCACCTCTCCCACGCCATCGATCGTCAAAAAGGCGTCGGGGCGGGGTGCCGCAGCTCCTGGAGCGGAGGGGGCCGAAAGGGCGATCCGGTAGGTAAAAAGGCCACCCCGGGCCGCCTGCAGGTTACCGGTGGTGTCATCTTTCACGATCCGGCCCTGGTTGATGATGATCACCCGGTCCGCCACCGCCTCAACCTCCTGCAGGATGTGGGTGGAGAGGATCACTGTCTTGGTTTTCCCTATCTCCTTGATCAGGGCACGTACTTCGGCGATCTGGTTGGGGTCCAGCCCCGAGGTGGGTTCGTCGAGAATCAGAATCTGGGGATCGTGGATGATCGCCTGGGCCAGTCCCACCCGCTGCCGGTAGCCCTTGGAGAGCTCACCGATCCTTTTGTGGAGCATGGAGGTGATACCGCAGATCTCGGCAGTTCTCTCGATGGCCTGGGGATCTTCAATCTGCCGTACCCCGGCGATATAGCGCAGGTAATCATAGGCGATCATGTCGTGGTAGAGGGGAGGGGATTCGGGAAGGTAACCGATCATCGCCTTGATCCGCTCGGGTTCTTCGACAACATCGATCCCGTCCACCGTAACTGTTCCCTCGGTGGGTTTAAAATAACCGGTGATCATTCGCATGGTAGTGGTCTTTCCCGCCCCGTTGGGACCGAGGAGACCGGTAATCTCCCCTTCTCCCACATCCAGGGAGAGGGAATCCACCGCCAGGAAGGATCCGTAGTACTTGCTCACCGACGATAATTGAATCATGGAGCTTCCTCCGGGAATGGATTTACATATGTTTGTGGAAAAAGATACTAAAGATGGGGGGAATCGGCAAGGAGGAGGGAGGAAGATTTTTTAGAGAGAAGTAGTAGCAGGGGAGGATTTTTTTGAGAGGGACCGGGGCAGTTGGGGCCGCAAGGATAGCAGGGACTGCAGGGCCAGCAGGAGTTCTCTGAATGTACGATGTACCCTACAAGGGAAATATACAAAATGTACCTTATAGGGTAAAATAGTAGAGATCACCCTGGAGGGGGCAAGGGATGGAAAATTTAGTACAGACGCCGGCACAACTTGCCGCTATCCTCAGGGCAAGGCGGAATCTACAGGGAATAACCCAGGATGAGGCGGGGCGAAGGGTGGGGCTTATGAGAAAGACCGTATCGGCCCTTGAAAACAATCCCGGCCCCAGCAGTATTGATACCCTTTTCAAATATATCTCCACCCTGGATCTGGAGTTGGTCCTTTGCGACAAGGAGTCCGGGGGGGAAGTATCGACCGAACAGGCGGAGTGGTAGGGGAATGGCAAGAAAAAGAGAGAGCCGGAATGATCGTCACCTCTTTTTTAAAACGAGGGTTCTCTTCTGGCTTCTTGCGGCGATAGATGGTCATGCCAAGAACTTCAGCATCTTCCTGGAGGCCCGGGGGCGATTTCGGCTGACCCTCTTCTACGACGTGCTTTCTGCCTATCCGGTGATGGGTAACTCCTATGGGGCACTATCAAAAGAGAAGATCCTTGGCAGGCACTGGCTGGATATGGGAAAAAGCTGCAGGATGGAGGAGTCGGAGGTACGGAATATCCTCCAATCGGTCGCTGATAATGCTCCTTGCGCCATGGACTATGCGGCTGGCCGCGACTTCGTCGCTGCTCGCCATGCATCCCGGCTGGCCAGCTTCCTTCGGGGTTTCCCGAACAGGTGGCTAATTCCATTTTTTCGGGTATTAGTGATGGGGTGGAGAGGCTTTTATGATGCTCTCTGGTGAATCCTTTTTACGCTTCACTGGTGTTTTTCCTTAAATTGTATTATAATTAAGAAATAATTATGAAAGAAATTACTTTTCAATGGGATCAGGAAAAAAGTCAAATCAATCAACGAAAACATGGCATTTCATTTGAAGAAGCAAAAACAGTTTTTTTTTGATGAGAATGCAATTGAATTTTTTGATGATACCTATTCTGAAGCTGAAGACAGGTTCTTGATGTTAGGGTTTAGTGATCATCTCAGATTGCTTTTGGTCTGTCATTGTTTTAAGGAGAATGATTTTGTGATCAGAATTATTTCTGCACGTAAAGCTACAAAGCATGAATCAGCATTTTATGGGGGTGATATTGATGAAAGATGAATATGATTTATCAACCATGAAATATAGAAAGAATCCATATGCAAAACGTCTGAAAAAGCAAATAACAATTCGATTGGCAGTCGATACAATTGAATACTTTAAAGAGCTTGCTGAAGAGTCGGGGCTCCCCTATCAGAATCTGATAGATTTGTATCTTGAAGATTGTGCCAGGCAGCAGAAAAAAATGGAAGTTCGTTGGAGTTGAGTATTCCGGTCGTCGGGTTTCTTGCTTCCGAACCATTAATTGGGGATAACTGAACCAAAGGAGCTAACCATGAGTTCTTTTACCATCCATGCCATTGATCCCCTTCTGGATGCCCGGCTCAGTGCAGAGGCAAAGAAGAAGGGAAAGAACAAAAACCAGCTGGTCAAGGAGTTGCTGGCCTGCGGTCTGGGCTTGCCGCAGGGGGAGAGTTTTGCCCCTGACTACACCGAGTTCTGCGGTCTGTGGAGTTCCCGGGATGCAGAGGAGTTTGCCACTACCCAAAAGGAGAATTCAGAGGTAAATCCCCTGGACTGGGCCGAATGAAACAGATACGTCTGGGTTGCCGCTGCCTGCATGGAGCACAGCGCTGCGCTCCTTTCCCTGGATAACCATTTTCAGGAGATTGGTGGCTTGATGATTCTGCCGGCAATGTAGATAGCTTTCAGGGCTACAGTTCAAGCTCCCTCAAAGAGATATGCCAGAGCCTCCTTCCATGGAACTACCCTAATCCCTTTTACTACCTGCCGATGAGCGATTCTGCCGACGCATAGAGACTCGGCATCGGGAAAATCAGGTTGAAACCGGATCAGATTTTTTACA
>CAYMWV010000203.1:0-5731 GCA_964394395.1 uncultured Sediminispirochaeta sp. | reverse complement strand
TTGAACTGTTACGCAGTTTTGTCCCCACCGGTGGCACTTTTTAGGAGAAGCTTCCTCTATTGACAAAGCAAAAATGCATCAGTATATTGAAAATCCAGTTTGCTGGACAGAGGATGGAGAGGTGTCCGAGTGGTTGAAGGAGGCGGTCTTGAAAACCGTTGAGCCGCAAGGTTCCGTGGGTTCGAATCCCACCTTCTCCGTATCGGCATTCTACAATGGAGAGGTGCGAGAGCGGTTGAATCGGGCTCCCTGCTAAGGAGTTGTACTCTATCCGGGTACCGAGGGTTCGAATCCCTCCCTCTCCGTTTTTATTTGTACCCATAGCTCAGCTGGATAGAGCGTTAGATTGCGGATCTAAAGGCCGGAGGTTCGAGTCCTCTTGGGTACACTGTGTTCGGAGAGATGCGAGAGCGGTTGAATCGGACGGACTCGAAATCCGTTGTACCGTTTACGGTACCGAGGGTTCGAATCCCTCTCTCTCCGTAGGAAAAAGCGTTTGCATTATTTGGAGAGATGTCCGAGAGGCCGAAGGAGTACGCTTGGAAAGCGTATGAACTCTAACCGGGTTCCGAGGGTTCGAATCCCTCTCTCTCCGTAAATTCCCCTTGGCTTCCGGTCAGGTCCTGCGCTATTATTCACCGCCCAACTCCGTCAGGACCGGAAGGTAGCAGCGGTAAGCGGCCGGATAATGAGCCGCATGCGGCTTGATCGGCGCCGGGGGTTTTTTTTAACACACGTCCACCGACGGCGGCCGAAGGCCGATAGTAACCCCTTTCCGGGGGATGTACATAAGTGCGGCGGTCGTCTATTTCTTTCCCGAGGCGGTTGGGACCATGTCGTATGAAGTAACAGCAACCAGAAAGCGGCCCCAGGGATTTGAGACCCTGGTGGGGCAGGAATTCGTCGTCTCCACCCTCTCCAATGCTATAGCTTCCGAACGAATAGCCCACGCTTACCTCTTTTCGGGGCCCCGGGGGGTGGGGAAAACCTCTGCTGCCCGGCTCCTTGCCAAGGCGCTCAATTGTGAACAAGGCCCAACGCCAAGACCCTGTGGTGAATGCAGCAACTGCAAAGAGATCAGCCGGGGAAACAGCCTCGATGTGATCGAGATTGATGGGGCGAGCAACACAAGTGTCAACGATGTTCGGGAGATAAAGGACGAGGTGCTTTTTGCTCCCGGCAGCGGCCGCTACAAAGTCTACATCATTGACGAGGTGCACATGCTTTCCAACAGCGCCTTCAATGCCCTGCTCAAGACCATTGAAGAGCCGCCTCCCTATATCGTTTTTATCTTTGCCACTACGGAAATTCACAAGGTTCCGGCCACCATTAAGAGCCGTTGTCAGCAATTCAGCTTCCGTCTCATCGCTCCGGAGCTTATCAAGGAAAAACTTGTTGAGGCGGCCGCTGAAATGGAGGTCCAGGCGGAGGGAGAGGCCCTTTTCTGGATTGCCAAGGAGGCTACTGGGAGCCTTCGGGACGCCTACACCCTCTTCGACCAGGTGGCATCTTTCAGCAAAAGCGGCATTACCCTGGAGGAGATCCGTAAGAAACTGGGGCTGGTGGGACTGGAACGGATAAACAGTGTGGCGGATGCCCTGGCCGCAGAAGATGCGGGCCGGGCGATCGAACTTGCAGAATCAATTCTCGCCGACGGGGTGGCGGTGGAGCAGTTCATCATCGACTTGGCCGAATATTTTCGGAACCTCCTCTTCATGCACCACGGAATCAAAAAAGAGGCGGTGTTGGGTTACAGCCCCGAGCGCTTCAGCTCCGAGGCGCGCAGTTGCTGGAGTATCAATCAGCTGGAGACAGCCATCGAACTGCTCTTACGGCTCTACCGGGAGATTCGTTACAGTTTGAATCAGCGCTTTGAGCTGGAACTGCTCCTCAGCCGCCTGGCGGGGATGAAAAGCTACCTCTCTCCCCGGGAGATCCTTCAGGAGATTGATGGCTTGCGGAACGAACTGATCCGGGGAGATTTGCCTTTGCACGGTAAAGATGGGGGAGCTGGGGGTGCCGCAGGTGCCGGGGATGCCGGGTCCGATGTCGGTGCTGACGTTGGTGCTGCCTCCGGGGCTATCCCGGAAGAAGGTTCTGATGCTTATGCCAATGGTGAAGAGGCTTGGGACGGGGAGGATGATTACTCCTACCAGGGCACATCAGCTGAGGATAAGGATTCTGCTGCTTCTGATCTCGCTGCTGCTCCAGTTCTAACCAAAGAGGGTTCCTCCAAAGAGGGCTCCTCCGTCCCCTCTGGTACGGTTTCCTCTGGTGCAGTCCCCGCCACTTCTTCAGATACAGCCTCCGTCCCCGGTGCCTCCGCAGGAAAAGCCTCCGTCCCCGGTTCGGCGCCTGGTGTGGCGGTTTCCGGTGCAGTGCCATCCCCGTCGGGTCCCCGGATGCTTAGTGATAGCGAGGTGGAGCAGATAACAGGCTCATTACGAAAAACAAAACCCGCCCTGGTTTCGGCTCTGGAAAAGACTGAAAGCTGGTATCTGAAGGATGGAAGTCTCATCCTCAGTTTTGAAAGCGGCTTTACTGTGAACTTTCTCCGGGGAGAGGTGCAGACCATCTCCGAAATTCTGCTGCCGGTAATCGGTATTCGGCCGGAGGTGAAATTGAAGGTAATTTCCGACAAAACTCGGGAGGAACCTGAGAAGAGTGACGAGGAGATTCGCCTGGTAAAGGATATTTTTCGAGGCGAAATAGTGGGTACAGAAGGGAGGAATTAGATGAATCCGATGGATCTTTTCAAGAATGTACAGCAGCTGCAGTCGGGCATGAAAGATATGCAGGAGAAGCTGAAAGATATCATTGTTATTGGAACCGCCGGAGGCGGAATGGTGGCTATAGAGATGAATGGCCAGATGCAGGTTCTCGGGGTACGGATCGAGAAAGAGGTGGTGGACCCGGAGGATGTGGGGATGCTTGAAGATCTGGTCAGGGCTGCTTTTAACGATGCCTTTGCCAAGGTTCGGGAAGAGATGCAGGGTAAGCTTGCCGGTGGGGTCCCCGGAATGAATTTACCTCCCGATTTGATGAATAACCTGGGTGGCGGTTTCGGCGGTCCAGAGGGGAGTGGAAGCCCAGGAGCAGGCGGCAGTCCTGGGGGAAGTGGAGCTTAAGACAGAGCCTGGGAGATAGATGTGGCACTTTCCGTACTGGACAGACTCATTCAACGATTTTCCCGTCTTCCCGGGGTGGGACGTAAAAGCGCCGCCCGGATTGTCCATTATCTCTTGAAAGCTGATGGGGAATGGGTGAAGCAGTTAGGAGATGAAATCCGTACCCTGAAAGAGCTGATCCGTCCCTGCAGGGTCTGTGGGAACTACAGCGAGGAGGATCTTTGTCCTATCTGCTCAGATCCTGGACGAGACAGAAGCCTTATCTGTGTAGTAGAAGAGCCCCAGGATGTGGCCACTATTGAATCCACCGGCGAATACAGTGGCCTCTTTCACGTCCTTGGCGGCGCTATCAACCCAATGAACGGGGTTGGCCCGGGAGATCTTTCCATTCATGAACTGGTAAAACGGGCCTCAGTGGCGGATGTGAAAGAGCTTATTATTGCCACCAATCCCACCGTGGAAGGTGATACTACTGCCCTCTATCTGCAGAGCCTTTTGAAGGATAAAGCTGTAGAAATTAGCCGTCTTGCTTCGGGCCTTCCTGTGGGGGGGGATCTGGAGTATGCGGATAAACTTACTCTTGCCCGCAGTTTTCGGGGACGGAGCAAGTTTTAAGCTGCAGATTTCAATTCAGCCCATCTTGCAGCATTAATCCCACTGAATCAAGGCTGTCTAAACCACCCTATATGGAGCTATTCCAATTCTATCACCACTATAAGTGTCTGATATTCAAAATAAGTTGCGGGACAGCCTTAATGTTCGGAACGGATTCTGGGTTTTTTTGGGACAGGTTTTGGCGACTTGCTCGGATTTTCCGGGGGATTCTCCGGGGACGGAGCAGGTTTCAGGGCAGCAGCGTTCAGTTTCCAGGTCCAATTTTCTTGAGGCGCAATTTGGGGGTCCGGGTACTCCTTTAGGTTCTTATAGAATCCTGGATCCGAGGCAAGATATTCTGGAGTTTAGAGCTTGTCGATCAGCATGGAACACTTGCCCGAAGGAATGGGCAGGGTTTTCTTTTTCTTTTCATCCAACACGGTAATGGTGAAGTAGTAGAGTTTCTCCGATTCCAGCCGGATTTCCCATCCACGGGAGCTCTTATTGCTTAAGATGGTGATCATGTTACGCTTCAGAGAGAGATTTTCGATACCCATAATCTCTAATGTGGGGACGATCCAGTCTACTGTTTTCCGGGGCAGGCTGATGGTGAGGCCCAGGACATTTTCAATCATTAAAGCGATGGTGGAAAGGGCTACTCCGGGAAGGTAGAGAGGACGGGGGAACTCTTTGTTTTCAGGCCATTTTGCTGCTCCATCCCGGTGGGGAAGATAAGCTTCCCACAGGTCTCCCTTTTTATCCCCCTCCGGATGGAGGGTGTCGAGGATAAAATAGAGGTGCCGGATCGCCGCTTCTCGAGCGAGTTCGTACCGGGCATACTTTTCCAGCCCTTTTATCACCATAAAGTTGAAGACTGGGTAGACTGATCCCCGGCAGCCGTGACCATCATCCTCAAAGAGGGGGGAATTTGCCGCAATAGTAGGAAAGGGGTGCTCTGTTCCAAAGGTATCCGGATTTTTCAGCTCGGCGATGAGAGCAGCTGATTTATCTTCGTTAGGGATTTCCGCCAGCAAGGTCCAGTAGGCGGCAATCGATTTCTCTCCGGTCCGATTGCCATCCTTGTCCAGATCGTAGTAGAAACCGCTCTCCTCATCCCACATCTGAGAGTTGATTCGGGTTTTAAGAGAGAAATAATTTCGTTTGTACCTGAAACTGATCTCCTTGTCGTTGAGAACATCTCCAATAGCACTCATGTAGAGGGCATTTACCGCCTGCTGAGTGTTGAAGTCGAGAAGGTATACTGCATCTTTCCTGGGAGCGTTTTCCATTAAGGTAGCCTCAAGGGGTACTGCATAGAGGCCTGTTTCATCCCGGAAATTGGCTTCAAGCCAGTTCCAGTACTTCTCCAGGATGGGCATAATCTCCTTGAGACGCTTCTTGTTGCCCACTTTGTGAAAGAGGTTGTACTCTGCGAAGGCAAAAAGAGGCGGGCCCACTCCCAGGGGATTGGCGTCAGTAAGAACAGGAGTTCCATCGTCTACTCGGTAGGCGCATCGGATAGCCCCATCCTCTTCCTGCTTACCATAGAAATTGTCCAAATTCAGGAAAGAGGAGAAAACCCTGTTACTGTAGACAAGAAAGAAGGTGGAAAAACAGGCGTCAAATTGATGAACCGTGTCGTTCCCGGGATAGCGGAAAAACTGCTCCTGCAAGCCGTTTTTCTTGTTGTTGTTTTTATACCAGGATTCCTCAATCCAAGCCCAACTTTTCTCATAAATATCAACAAAATCCTGATCGTAAAAATGGACAATCGGAAATCCTTTTTTGGTAACAACTGAACTATGCATAATCCCCTTTAAAGGCGCACTACCAAAAGGGCACACCTACACTAATTGAGAATAAAAATTCTTGAGATATTAAATTACTACGTATATCGTGGGAAGTCAAATTTACTTTTTGGCGGAAAGATTGTCAAGGGGGCTAGGGAAAAGGACAGCAATTCGAAATGTGAGACGACCACGATTAGTGGCCGTCAAAAAAAACCCAAA
>CAYMWV010000202.1:0-5752 GCA_964394395.1 uncultured Sediminispirochaeta sp. | reverse complement strand
AGCTGGACTACCTGGGGCCCAATGTTGTGGCCAGCCAGGGGGTCCAGATGAGCGATAGGGAGATAGAGCTGATCGCCGAGAAGGGTGTTCGGGTGATCCACATGCCCCTCTCCAACTGCGAAGTGGGCGGGGGCGTTGCGCCGATTCCCACCTACCAGGAGAAGGGGGTTCTCAACGGCCTGGGCAGCGACGGCTACGTGAACAACTTCTTTGAGGTGATGCGGGGTGCCTTCCTGATCCACAAGGCCCACCACCAGAGCCCGGAGGTGATGCCCGGCGAGATGGTGTACGATATCGCCACCGCCCAGGGAGCCCGAGCTGCGGGGTTCAAGGATACGGGAGTGATTGCAGAGGGGAAACTGGCGGATCTGATCAGCATCGACCTGGACACCCCCACTCCGATCAACGAGAAGAATGTCTTTGATCAGCTGATTCTCTTCCGCAACCCGGAGAATGTCTCGGAGGTGATGGTGGATGGGAAGCTGATTAAAGAGGGGGGCAAACTGCTTACCCTGGATGAAGAGGCTATTAAGGCGGAACTGCGGGAAGCTACTGCGGAGTTCTGGAAGTTTACATAAACGACCACCGGTAAAACCCCCGGTAAAACCACCGGTTTTACTTGGGGCCCCCTGGAAGGGGGCTTACAGCGGCCTCCGGCCGCTGTCGGTTGTCGTGTGTCGAAAAAGAGGTTTTTTCCGCGAAGCCGTCCGGCGGATTCTTGGACGGGACCAAAACGAACTGACCGGACCGGTCTTCGGCTGCTACGGAGTTTAACGGCAGGGGCTGAAAAAGAGCGGGGACCGGCAGACAGGAGGAACCATGATCAATATCAAAGAACTGAAAGGCGCTGACTTGAGCTGTGAGCTCTGCGGCGTGAAGATGCAGAGCCCCTTTATTCTCTCCTCGGGGCCCCTATCCTACGCCGCCGAGGGGATGATTGAAGCTCACGAAGCGGGAGCCGGAGCGGTGGTTACCAAGACCATCAGGCTCAACAAGGCGATCAACCCCACCCCCCACATCGGACTGGTGAATGAGGATTCCCTGATCAACTGTGAGAAATGGGCGGACTCGGAAGCGGAGCTGTGGTTTAAGCGGGAGATCCCCATGACCAAGGCCGCCGGTGCGGTGGTGATTGCCAGTGTAGGCCACACCCTCCCGGAGGCGGAGGCACTGGTAAAACCTGCCCAGGAAGCAGGGGCGGACCTTATCGAACTGGTAAGCTACACCGAGGATACCTTGCTGCCCATGCTGCAGGCCACCAAGGCACGGGTTACCATTCCGGTTATTTGCAAACTGAGCGGCAACTGGCCCGATCCTGCGGGAACCGCAAAGAAGTGTCTCGACCTGGGTGCGGACGCCATCTCGGCCATCGACTCCCTGGGACCAACATTGAAGATTGATATTTACAACGCCCGGCCGGAGATGAACAGCGCCGACGGCTACGGCTGGACCAGTGGTGCGGCCATGCGGACTACGGCGATGCGGATCATCTCGGAGATTGCCCGGGGGGGCTGTCAGGAGCTGGTGGGTATTGGCGGAATTGGCAAGGCCGAGGATGCCATCGAGTACCTGATGGCGGGAGCCCAGGCCCTGGGTATCTGTTCCAGCCTCATTATCAAGGGGATGGGACACCTGACCAAGGTGATCCACGACCTGGCGATTATGCTGGAGCAGCTGGGGTACAAGTCACTGGCGGATGTTAAAGGGGTGGCCCTGCCCAATTTCCCCACAGAAGAACGGGTGGGCAAGCTGGAGTTTACCTACGAAGCCTACTACGCCAAGTGTCAGCAGGCGTGTCCCGCCGGGGTGGATGTGCCCATGTACCTGGACATGGTCCGGAAGGGCAACTACGTGCAGGCCTACGAGACCATCAGTGTCACCAACCCTTTCCCGGGGATCTGCGGCCGGGTGTGTGACCACCCCTGCGAGGGAGAGTGCCGCCGGTCCCTCTTTGATGATCCCCTGCAGATCCGGCTGATCAAGCGGATGGCGGCGGATAAAACCTACGAGAGTTTCGGAAATGAGCTGCCCCTGCCGGAGATGCTTCCCAAAAACGGGAAGAAGGTGGCTGTGGTGGGTGCCGGTCCTGCCGGCCTCACCTCCGCCTACTATCTGGCCCGGGTTGGCTACGATGTGACCATCTTCGAGGCCCTCCCCTTAGCCGGCGGGATGCTGGCGGTGGGGATCCCCGAGTTCAGGCTCCCCAAGAATATCCTCAAGATGGAGGTTGACCGGGTGCAGCGGATGGGTGTGAAGATCCGCACCGGTGTCCGGGTCGGGGTGGATTACACCCTGGATCAGCTGAAGGAAGAGGGGTATGAGCGGATCCTGATTGCCACCGGCGCCCACGGAGAACCGGGGGTGCAGATTCCCGGTATGGATAAGGAGGGGGTTGTCTCCGGGGTAGCTTTTCTCCGGGATGTCTCTCTTGGCCGCTTTACCAGCCTCTACGGCAGGAAGGTTGCGGTAGTGGGAGGCGGTAATGCGGCGGTGGATGCCGCCCGGTCGGCTCTTCGGATCGGGGCCGAGAGTGTTACTCTTGTGTACCGACGCCGGAAAGAGGATATGCCCGCCTATGAAGAGGAGATTATCGAAGCAGAAAAAGAGGGCGTGAAGTACATCTTCCTGGCAGGTCCTGAACGCATCGAAGGAAACGGAAAGGCCACCGCCTTCACCTACAAGCCCATGAAACTGGGGGAGATCGACGATTCGGGACGGCGCAAACCGATTCCCTCCGACGAGGATCCCAGGAGTGTGGATGCGGACTTTGTTATCATAGCCACGGGGCAGAAGGTTGATACCGATTTTCTTCCGGCGATCGCCGACAGGGATTCGGGCAAGACCAAAGCCGAAGGGGTCTGGGCTGCAGGGGACTGTACCAACGACACCGCATCGGTGATAGAGGCGATTGCTGCCGGACGGCGGAGCGCCGAGGCGATCCACCGGAGCATGGGTGGAACCGGTTCGGTGATTCCCGAGCAGAAGGTAAACCGGGACTTCTTTATCGAGGTGACCGATGCAGGAACCACGAAAGAACCCACCCCGATGATTCCTGTAAAGGATCGCTTCCCTGGTTTTACCGAGGTGGAGACCGGTCTGGCCGAAGATGCCGCCCGAAGAGAGGCGGCTCGGTGTATGCACTGCGGCTGCATCAACTGTCTCCGCTGTGTCTACGTATGTCCCTATAATGCAAGGAGCCTGGAGTTCCCCACCATGACGGTGGACCGGGATCTGTGCCGTAACTGCGGGGCCTGTGTCTCCGTATGTCCCACCGGAGCTCTTACCTCCACGGTGGTGGATGAGCTGGCCGAGGTGCGGGTGTAGAGAGCAGTCAGGATGTGTTATGGTATTCCAGCCCCCCGGGAGACTGGGGGGCTTTTTTATGCCCTTTTCTTTCAGCGCAGAGAGCAGGGGAAGGGATCCTCGATGGTAGCTCAAGTTAGAAAAGTCATTTATTCTTTAGCCTATGATATCTCGTACGGAAATCAGCGAAGGCGATAAAAGATTGATCCTCCGTCATGGAGTGATAGGCCAGCTGACGGAGAAGCAATAACCGGGAGAGCTGCCGGATAGAAATATCCGGTCAAGAAGCCAGGATCGACTGGAAGGGCCCGATAAAGGAACTCCTGTCCAGTCACGATGGGCAAGAGAGAGGATGAGAGGCTGCGAAGCAAAAGCTAAAGGCCGAAAGCCAAGCTTTTACCGGGCGGCAGGTACCCGCAGTGGCCAGGGCAAGATGAAGGATTGAACGGGAGATGTGCGCTATTTCGGGGGCACCAAAAAACCTTAGAAAAGCGGTTCTACCGCCCCGTTGCACATGGCCAGGAAATCGCTTTTTGATGCACCTTGGCTGATGCTTGAGCCGAGGATAGCCCCGGTCTCTACGTTTATCAGCTTCAAATGGAGATAGAACACCTCTCCAAGCTTGCTGATACTCCCTACAGCAATTGCATGGGCACCCGAAAGTTTTCCTATCTGCACAGCGGTGTTTTCATCTACCAGGGCGGAGACCTGATAATTGTACTCCGCCATAATCTTCTCCAGATTTTGCCGGTCCACCACAACAGTGTCGCCATAATTAACAAAAGCGTTCTCCAGGAAGGAGATGAGGAGATTGGTCTCCCCTTTGCCCATGGTTTCGGTAAGATCCCGCACTCCAAGAACCGCAAGGCGTTCCCCGGCCAGGGAGACCCGTTTTACCGCACCGTTACTCTTACCGGAAGCAGCAGCGGATTGCCCCGGTTCGCCCTTTCCAGCCCCAAACGAGAGGGAGGTAGAAGATGGGCTTATCCCGTTCTCCTCCAAAACGATGAATCCCGTATCCCGGGCCTGGGCAATTTCGGCACCATTTATTTCCCCGCTACCGTCGGCATCTATACGTTCACCAAATGGAGAAGTGACCCGGTGAGGTTCAGACAAGGCTTCAGATACCGCTATCCTCTCATCGGTATCGAGAACTCCGTTCCCGTCGATGTCAGCACCCCTGTCCAGGGCGGATCGGATGCTGAGAAGGTTTGCTTCCTCTTCCGGGGCCGATAACCAAGCAGCCGCAAGGGCCCTTCCCGCCTGCATGCAGACAATAAGATATTCATCATGGGAGAGTCCCCCATCCCCTTCCCTATCGAAGGCTGCTTCAAAATCATTTTCCACTGGTCTGGGGTACCTGTCCGGGCTTTCCGCCAGGAAATCGGTAAGGGCGGGCAGGATATCAGGATCCTCCAATAGCCGCCCGATCCGGGTATCCCGAAAGAGCATTTCCCTCTCTTCGTATTCATCGTAGATCCGGAGGGAACTGTTCAGGGCTCTCGGGAAATAACGTTAGTATGTACCCAAACCAGAGAATATGCAAAAAAATTTTGCGCCCCGGTGAATTAGCCTCTAATGAAGTAACTCATCAGCTGCGGCCCGGAGGAAAAAAAACGGCCGGAGGCGGCGGCGCCCTTCTCGGTGAAGGGGAACTTTTTCGCCCGGGAGGCTTTATGGGAGCTTTCATGGGAGGCTGTATGGGAAGCTGCATGAGCGGCAATGGAGACGTCCTGGGGGGCTGTTGAGCTGACTGCACTGGATAGCGCAGGGGAGTTTATTCGACTGTCGTATAAAAGCCAGGGCACCGGATCGGCCACATGGGTTCGCAGCGCCAGAGGGGTGGGATGGTCCGGGAGGATGAGGATCCGGTAGGGCTCATTCCGTCGGTCCAGCTCCCGTTTTACCGGTCCTACAATCTTCTCATCTATCAGCTCGATGGAGCGTATTTTCCCCTTCAGATCTCCCTGGTGGGAGCACTCGTCTGGGGCCTCCAGATGGATATAGATATAATCCTCTTCCCCCGCCAGGGCTTCCAAGGCAGCTGCAGCCTTCCCGTCGAAGTTGGTGTGGATTGTACCGGTAGCCCCTTCCACATGGATAGGTCTCAGGCCCGATAGAACCCCTATCCCGTTAATCAGATCCACCGCAGAGATTACCGCCCCCTTCAGCCCATATTTCTCCTGGAAAGGATCGAGCCGGGGCTTTATCCCCTCTCCCCAGAACCAGGCCGAATTGGCGGGGTTTTGCCCCCTAACCTTCCGACGCTGGTTTACAGGGTGAGCCTCCAGGATTTGGGCCGATGCTTCCTGGAGCTCCAAAAACCGTGCTCCAAAGGGCCCCCGGGGGAGATAATCTGCCACAGCCTTATTCAGGATGTCGTGGGGGGGGGTGAAGGAGAAGTCCCTTAAGGAAGCGGGAGCGGTAGGGGAGAAGTTGGGGTTGGGGT
>CAYMWV010000201.1:0-5755 GCA_964394395.1 uncultured Sediminispirochaeta sp. | reverse complement strand
CCCAAGGGTCGGGGTATTGATACCTTTCTTTCCCTGCACTCACTCGGGAATAGAACCGACTGGTCGGTTCTGCTCCTCTCGTTCGCTTGGGAATAAAACGGTGTAAAAAGGTCTTCCATAGCGTACTCCTATAAGCGAAAACAGCCAGTGGATGGTATTGAAATTACCATCTTAGGAGAAACAGGGAAATGGGAAATGGATCCCTTGCAGAATTCCCAAAGGGATGGTTTACTTATCTGGTCCGTTTTTCCGGATTCAGTTCATTCGGATATCCCGAAGCAAAAAAGCAGGTGAAGGAGAAACAGCAATGAAGATAGCAGTAATCGGCGGAGGCGTTGCAGGACTTTCGGCAGCGATACACGCCCGGGCGAAGGGACATGAGGTTTCCCTCTACGAGAAACAAAACAGGGTTGGTGGACGCATCCGGGAGAGCAGAAAAAACGGCTACACCTTTGAAATGGGCCCCTCCATGATAACCGAGCTCTGGGTATTCGATGAACTGTTTAAAACCGCCGGCAAGCCCAATCCTCTTCGATTCAGGGAAACCCCAGATTTTGGATTCTGTATAGATCAGTTTATCAAGGTCACCAGAGGCAACTTCAACTCTCTCCTCGATGACCATGACCGGAACCATTTAGATACCATGATGGCCCGGTTTGAAAAGGCCCTTCCCGTTATTCGAAATACGGTACTCTCCCATCCGATAACAGGACTCTTTGACCTGATGGGAGTAAGCAGACTCGCTCTTATCGCAAAGGTGTTCAGACCCCTTAACAAGTCGGTCCGAATCTTTCACTCCGGGGAACTGAAAGGTCTCCTTTCCACCTACCCGGCATACACCGAGAAGATGATCCAAGAGGCTGACTCGTCCGCCCTCTTTGCCCCGATGATGATGCTTATTGACGGGATATACTATCCGGAAGGGGGTATCTACCGGATAGTTGAGGAGATGCACACCGCCTGCCTCGAAATGGATGTAAAGATCCATTGCAACCAGGAAGTGAAATCGATAAGAGCAGAAAAGAGCAAAATTTTACTGGAGGAGAGCAGCTTTGATCACTGCATAGCAGCGGTGGACTATTCCCAGACCCAGAAGATGCTGGGGAGACCCACAGAGCACACAGCAGCACATGCCTACTTTGCAGTCTGCCTCGGTACCGACAAACTCGATCTCCCCCACCACAGCTTCATCATCTCCAAGGACTACGAAAGGGAGCACAGCAGGATAGATGGCGGAATACTGCCGAATGACTATATCATCTATGCGTGTTACACAGAAAGAGAAAAGCCGACCCTCTTCCTCGTCTCAGTGCTGCCCTCAAGTCAAAAGATCGACTACACCAGCCAGAAAGTGCAGATCGCAGAAACCATGATCCGCCAGTTCCAGGAGAAGACGAACCTCACCGTGCAGGTTCACGAAAAGGAGATCATGACGCCGGATGATCAGGAGCAATGGTTCGGTAGTCTGGGCGGTTCGGTGTTCGGCCTGTCAGGAAAATACAATCGATTCGGATTCAGGCCAAAGAACCGGGATCCAAAAATCCCGAACCTCACCTACGCCGGATCAACGGTGCAGCCGGGAAACGGTGTGCCCCTGGCGATACGCTCAGGTATGTTCGCCGCAGGGATCATCGGGTAAGATCGGGCAGTTAAAAGGCTGGATATCTAAACAGAGCCGTCCAAATCCTCCACCTCTTCAATAGAAAGCCCAGTAGCCTGCACTACCTGCTCGGCAGGTAATCCAAGAGCAAGCAAATTTCTTGCAACTTCCAGTTTTCCCTCTTCCCGTCCCTCTTCCCAACCCGCATCCTTAGCATCGGCAAGATAGGAAGCCTGGTCGTGGAGGAACTTCTGCCGGGCTTCATAGGCAAGCCGCGCCTGCTCGTCGCTGGCAAAGTATTTGTACCGGTCCATCACCTTCTTGAAGTACTCATTCTGGTCGATTAACACCTGCATCTTCTCATCCTCCTCTCCGGCATGGAGCAGCAGGTAGAGCCACTGCTCCACCTCCGAGGCCGGTTCTTGTTTCAGTTTGGGACATTCCAGGTAGTGCATCACACAATCCTCGCTCAACACTTGATCCCGACGGCCATTCTCCCGGAGCATGAAACAGCTGTGGAAAGGAATGCGCTTCGGAAAAAGGATAAAATCAAGAATACTGATGCTTATCACCTTGTGAAGCTTCCGGTACTCATGCCCCTCCGGCAGTTGGCCCGAATAGGCACTGGCCCAGTAGTAGAGGCTCCTCTCCTGAAAGTCCCCCTGGCTGCGGATCTGTACTTCCACGTTATAGATATTTCCCCTACTGTCCTTTGCCCGGGTATCGATGATCGATACCTTGTCATCCAGATAGCTCTTGGCGTTGAAGGGGTTCACCACCTGCAGCTCTTCTATCGGCTGATAGTCAGCATCAATCAAAACAGCATTCACAAATGCCTTAAGAAGCTCGGTACTCTCTTCGGTGCCGAAGATATACTTGAAGACAATGTCTGATACTGCCCTGATCCGCATAGCCATATCATCTTCACTATAGGCCCCTTTTCCTCCCCCTGCAAGGGGTCTCTCCCGATTCTCTTTACTCATTCCATCTTCCTCCTTTACCCTCTATAGGTAAAAAAAGGCACGGCTGCTTCACGGATTGCAGGATTTTATAAAAAAAAAGATAGATATCCAGCTAAAAGGGACATATCAGACTTCATAGACTATCTTTGTCTGGGGGGACGCAAAACAGAGATATTTTTATAGGGAGATCAAGGTAAAGCTTCTGAAAAAAAGCGCCTCAGCCCCAATCCACCAGAGTATCCGCCAGCTCCACCGCATCGGTGGGCCAGAAACATTCCGGCCGGGGCCGGAGCACCCGGGGATCCCCCTCCCGGGGGTGGCAGGAAGCCAGAGCCCCCTTCCACTGATCCGGAACTGCATCGCCGCCGTAGAGAGCTCCCAGAAGGGCGCCGCAGATAGCGGCATTGGTATCCGTATCACCCCCCCGCATCACCGTATCCACCACCCCCTCCTCAAAGCTGACAGCGTGGAGAAGCTGATAGAGGGCGTTACCGAAGGCTATTAGGACCCAGCCCTGATGGGTGAGAAAATCCTCCGGCGGCTCATCGGCAGCCCGCTCAATCACCTCCATCAGGGAAGGCGCCAGCCCCATTTTCCGGGCCCATCCCAGCAGCTGCCCATAGAGCTCCTCCGGGGCTGGCCCCTCCTTCACCGCAAAAGCGATAGCCCGGGTAAAGAGGGCGTTGGCATCCAGACATACCGGATTGGGATGGGTAAGCCGGGCATCCTCCCGGGCCCACCGGTCTGCAAGCTCCAGAGAGTACTTTGCAGCAAAAATCCCCAGGGGACTGATTCGCATCATCGCCCCGTTGGCCTGACTCTCCGGATTAACTCTCCCCTGCAGGGCAGAAGCAATAGTCATCCCGCAGTCGAAGGGTGCAGTATCCAGCCAGAAACGGTACTCCGCCAGGGCTGAAGAGGGATCATAGCGCCCCTCCCGAACCAGCATCCGGGCCAGTAGGAGGGCCATCTCCGAATCGTCCGTGGGTTGCCCGGCAATAGTGTGCCACACATCTCCGTCTGCCAGCTCCCTCACCCCCCGGGGATAACGCCGTAGAATCTGATCAGGGCTCATAAACTCCACCAGACTCCCCAGGGAATCGCCGGAAAGCTGGCCCAGCAGGCAGCCCCGGGCACGCCCCTTCCCGTCGCGGCAAATGGGAGCACGCCTTAGCATCCTCTCCCCAATTGTTTCATCCATTTCCCTCATGATAATCCCCTTTAACATGCAGCACCGCCAGAAACGTTTCTCTTCATACCCCTTTTTCGGCGCCTCCGGCCACCCGGGGTGGCCGGACCGGGTGCTCCGCTAAACTCCTCGCCCCGCGCCCCCTTCCGGGGTGCGTCGGCCCTCTTTGGGGCTCACTCCCGATCGCCCCAGGACCGCCTCGCGGGGCTCCGGGGTACCGCTGCGCCCCCTGGCGCAGAGCCTGAATCCTGACACTCTCCCGGTTGAACCACCCCACTAAAAAGCAAAACCATCCTTCCCCCCACTTTCCCCGCTCCCTTCGCTTTTGGCCCCCTCCCCGGATTGCTCGGTAATCCGGGGTCGCTCCTCTATCCTTTTGTGCACCCTGTTTCCAACTACATAGATCGCTTTCCCATCCTCAACGGGACAGACGAACTCGCAGTTTCCGCAGCCGATGCAGATGGTGTTGTCCGTCTCGGGCTGATAAAGGGTACCCCGGTAGGGAACCATGGAGACCGCCTGGGTGGGGCACACCTCTGCGCAGGCTCCGCAGGCGGTTCCCCTTGTAAAGACAACGCAGCGCTCCCGGATGAACCGGGAGGTGCCGATCTGGGTCCGGGTCTTCTCCTCAACGCTAATAGGTGTAATCGCTCCGGTGGGACAGAGCTGGGAACAGATGGTGCATTCATTCTCACAAAAGCCGGAGCTGTAATCCATCACCGGCTGCATGATCCCGGCAAAGCCGTATTCTATCAAGGAGGGTTGCAGCACCTGGGTTGGGCAGCGGCTCACGCAAAGATGACAGGCGACACAGCGGGAGATAAAGTCGTCCACCCCCCCGGAACCCGGTGGTGTAGCAGGGGCGTTCGCCCCATCCTCGGGGCCTGTCGCCCGTTTGCGAAAAAGAAATGAGACGGGAAAGAAGGAGAAGGCGCCGACCCCGGAAAGCCGGTGGAGAAATTGCCGCCGGGATATTTCTCCCGGGCCGGACTCCGGTTCTATCTCCGGTGTAATGTGGGGGGCCCTTCCCGGGAGAAACAGCCGGGGAGCAATGGAGATGGCATCATCCCGGCAGCGGCTGAGACAGTTGAAGCAGCGGATGCAGCGGGAATTATCCACCCATCCAGAGGCAACATCGATGCATTCAGCCTTGCAGCCTCTCTCACAGCGCATGCAGCTGCTGCAGGCATCCTTGTCGATGCTGATTTGATACAGGGAGAACCGGGAGAACAGTGTGAGTATGGAACCGACAGGGCAGAGGGTGTTACAGAAGATCCGTCCCTTCCGAAAGGCGAAGATAAAGATGAGGGCCACCGAGAGAAGGGAGAGCAGAGATACCCAGAATTCAATGGGGAAGTCCAGGGGAGCGATAAAAATATCCAGGGGCTTGAGGAGATAGAAGAGACCCTGGCTGGCCAGGGTGAGGAGGGGCGTTACAATATCCCGGGTACTCCGGGCGAAGAGGCTGTAGGGCTCGGTCAGGTTTACCAGCACCATTGATCCGGCCAATGCAGTGATGATCAGTAGTGCGAAAAAGCTGTACCGCAAAAGGTTCCGGGGTTTCTCATAAGAGAATCGGAAGCGGCGCCGTTTCGGGGAGATGCGAATGATCCCGTCCTGCAGAATACCGAAGGGACAGAGGCCAGAACAGTAGAGACGGCCGAAAAGGAGCGTCAAGATCAGCACCGGGATAAAACCGGCAGCGGCCATTCCACCCCCCGCCACAAGGCTCCGCAGAAAGGAGGGGAAGAGCTGAAACCAGGTCAATCCCCGGAGAAGCTTTACCGTGGCCAGCCCCGGTAGGAGAAAGGCGGCCAGGTAGAGAGTAAGCAAGAGGATAGAAAAGATGATCCGCACCCTTCTTGGCAGGGGATTGCCCCTTCTCATGCCCCTCCCTCTGCTCCTTTCCATCCTAAAGCACCAGGCGCTTGATATTGAGGCTGTCCAGATTTGATCTGCCCAGCCGGTGCTTTTCCGCCATACCTATGTAGGGTACGTTCACCG
>CAYMWV010000200.1:0-5779 GCA_964394395.1 uncultured Sediminispirochaeta sp. | reverse complement strand
CTTCTAAACCATCTTCCGTTTCAAGTCCCGGCTCGGCATCCAGGGCAGCCCGCAGCCACCGAATCTCTTCCTCCAGCAAAGAGCTCTCTTTCACTACCGCCTCAGCCCGAACCCGCTGCCTCTCAAGAAAACCAGCCCTATCTTGATCCTCCCCACCACGGCGGGCCCCACCATCAAGCCCGACTCCGCCATCGCCGGCCCCTCCATCGTCGGTCCCGCCATCGCCGGCCTCCCCAGCAAGCCCGACCCCTCTATCGAGCCCCACCTCTTCAGTAGTACCAGTCTCTTCATCAGCCCAGGCAGCTCCTGCGAAGGAGCGGCTCAAATCGGCAAGCCGGACCCAGAACTCCCGGGGAAGTGGTTCCGGCAATGCTCCTGCCGCATCCTCCCGGGATATCTCAACCATGGTCTCATAGGCTGCCACCGGCTCATCCATCTCTTGAAAGAGCAGGGCAATATTCTGGAGGGCGGGAAGGTAATTACCCCGAAGCGAAACGATCTCCCGATACGCCACCAGGGCCCGGTCAAAGTCCCCCGAAAGGCTATATCCATAAGCCAGCAGCTCCAGCACCATTAGATTCTCCGGTAAGCGATCCCGAAGCAAGCGCCCCCCCCGCAACCCCCACTCCATATCTCCAGTAGAAAAGGAGAGCCGCACAGCCTCATAGAGATATCCAGAGTTCCCCGGCTCCAACTCCCAGGCCCGCCTGTAGGCCCGGTACGCTTCTGCCGCCCGGCCAGCCTCAACCAACAATCTACCCCTATCTCCCTCACTATCGGCAAGCTGCTCCCTCAATCCCGGATCACCCGTGCAGGCAGTGAAAAGGCCGGGACCAAGCAGGGAGAAGCAGAAGAGCAACAGGGGCAAAAACGGCCTGGGGTAAAACCCAGAAATTCTCAATGTGGCAAAATGAAAAATGAAACCTCGATTGCAACGTATTTCCTTGCCACATTGAGAAATCATTTTTTCTTTTCGTTTTTCCGGTCGACAACTAATCGTGGTCGTCTCACATTTAGAATTGCTGGGGTAAAACCCTGAAACACTCGACACGCCTGACACACTTGCCACACCTGACACAGCAGCAGCACCTCCCATTTTCATCTTACCTGCCCCTTTTCCTGCTCTGTTCCCGGATCCAGCTCCGCCCCTCCTGGATCCAGCTCCGCCCGCAAATATAGCTCCGCCCCCGCCCCTCCAGCTCCAGATTTTTCTCCGCCCCGCCAGCCCCTTCACCGCCCCCCAATCTATTCTCACCCATGAAGCCCGCCCCACAATCCAGCTCCGCCCAACAATCCAGCCAAAGCCTCAACCCAGCACCGTCTCCTCCACCTCCCGCACCTGGTGGCGGTAGAGGGAGGCGATATCGGCACCGTAGTCGGCCACAAGCTGGATAATATTGCGGGAGTGCTCCCCCACATCGGCCCCGTTGATCCGGTCCCCCGCATCCCCCAGACCGGGCAGAATGTAGGCATCCGAATTGAGCACCGGATCCATCCAGAGCGTGTAGACCTCCACATTCTCCAGGGCCCGGGCGATCCGCAGCGCCCCCTTCAAAGCGGAAATAACATTGATACACTTGATTGACCGGGGCCGCACCCCCTGACTCAGCAGGTACTTCACAATGGTGACAAAACTCCCTCCGGTGGCGTTCATGGGATCGGCAAAAATCAGATCCTTATCCTGCAGGGCATCCAGGGAGAAGTAGCTCCGCTCCAGATCCAGCAGATACTCCATATTGTGCTCCTTCTTCTCATCATCCCGCTTGATCCGGAAAAGGGCAAAAGGAGTCACATAGTTGGTGGAGCTGTACTCCTGAATCTCCTTACTGACGATCATCGAAGGCAGAAGCGCCCCCCGGAGCATCACACACATCACCGAGTTCTCGATCGCCTCATCCACATCGGGAATCTTGTGCACCGCATAATTCTGCACCGGCACCGTCACCGGAGTCTCCGCAATCAGGTAGTTCTTCTTTCTGGTATGAGATTCGGTAAAAGCAAGGTTAAACAGCAGCTCGTAGGCCCGCTGAATATAGTAGACAAATTCATGGTGATCCGTCTCGGTACTCCGCAGCTTCGCAATCAGCCGACTCGCCTCACCATGCACCTCATCGGGAGTATCGAAACAGTAAACATGGATCTTATCCTCCCCGGCGATCAGCTCCTGCATCTTCTTCCCCATCCGGTCATAGACATCGATCAGCCGCTCCTTCGCCTCCCCGATCCGCCGCTCGTTCGCCGCCTTACCCAGCACCTCAAAAATCCCCATCGCCTCCCGGTAAAGCCCATCCATCTGGTCAAGCTGCCGCTTATCCTCATCGGTCAAATATCCATCCAGATCCGCCGCCTTCAACACTATCTTGCTCATGCCCGCTCCCCCACTCATATGCTCCCCCTACTCTACCCCACCGCCGATGGCCGGTCAATTCATTTCCCCCTCGCCCCTGCGCCTCCCTCCAAGCCTCTTCTCCCTCTCGGGCCTCTACGGCCTATAGGGCAACTCGGGCATCTTGGGCCTCTTGGGCCTCTTCGCCCCTCCCCGGGGCCCTTCATCCCTATCCATCCAACCACTTTCGGGCTCTCCTGGGGCGCCCCGCCCCGGCTGCCGCCGGGGCGGGAACCTGCTTTCCGGGGCTCCCCACGGTGCCCCGGCCGCTGGTGCCCGCCTGAACCTGCCCCAAAGAAAAGCAGCCCTCCTCCGCTCGCACCCCTTCCCTGCAAAGCCGGAATGTATCTCTCCAGGGCGGGCAATGCGCAGCCGCCGTGGTCCGGTACCCTTCGGGTACCCGGCCTCCTGACGTCGGCCGGCCCCTCCAATCAGGGCGCTTTTTGCTTAGAAAGTTATCATTTTCTACTCCACCGATTGACTTTCATAGAAAAAGTTCTATACTTGGTATAGATTAACCTTAAAAGGAGTGTGTATGAAAAAGAAAATTCTTATCGCAGCGGTGGTTCTGTTTTTTGTGGCTAGTACCAGTGTATTTTCTCTTGGAATCGGGGCCTCATTTGGTCTGAAGCCGTTTGGGGACCTTCCCGGAGAACAAAGGGTCATGTTCAGCCTCAAAACCGATGACCTACCTTTTTTATTGGGCTTTGGTTTTGAAATCGGAGAAGAAAAATTTAATCTTGGCACAACTTTCGATTATCTGCTTGTCCGTCAAAATCTTTTTAATTTTGTTAATTTCTATGCAGGGCCCGGCGGATACCTGGGAATAATGACCAAAGGAGATGATGAACTTGCTGTACAGTTTGGTCTAAGAGTGCCCCTTGCGCTTTATATTTTCCCGCTCGATGTACTTGAACTGTTTATAGAAATAGCACCAACATGGATGATTTTTGATGGTGAAGTATTAGGAACAAATTTAGGTGCAATGGGTGCCCTTGGTTTCCGCTTCTGGTTTTAAGCAATCTTAATAAGCTGTTAACTCTCCCCAGGTGGCCCCTGGGGAGTTTTTTTTTTCAAAAACCTTTGCGAAGTGCTAAACAATAGCGTAGAATAACAGTATGAGTGACGATATGGATCTGTTGATTGACGACAGCGAGGAAGACAGCGAAACCTTGTACCTCCTCTTTTCGGCGGGCAAAAGTATCTTTGCCCTGGACGCCCTGAAGGTGCAGGAGATGGTGGTGCTTCCCACCACTGTTACTGTTCCGGACCAGCCTGAGTGGCTCCGGGGGGTGATAAGCCTCCGGAAAAAGACCTACCGGGTGGTAGATTTCCGCAAGCGGGTGGGTATGCCCAGCAGTATGGAAGAGGTGGAAACGCTGGTTGAGCTTCTTGATGCCCGGGAGAGTGAACATAAGGCGTGGATCGACGACCTTGAAGAGGCGGTGGTGAACGACAAGCACTTTACCGGCCAGGTAGATCCCCACCAGTGCAAGTTCGGCCACTGGTACGACCACTATGAATCCAACAATGTGGCGGTCAGCATGGAGCTGAAGAAGTTCGACAAGCCCCACAAGGCGATCCACGCCACCGCAGAAGAGGCCCTGAAGCTCAAAGCGGATGGTAAAGAGGAAGAGGCGAAAGCCCTGGTGAGAGGCCGTCGGGATACGGAGCTGGCCAAAATGGTTGAGCTTTTCGAAAACCTGAAGCGCACCCTGCGGGAAACGGTGAAGGAGATCGCCATCATCATCGATTCGGGGGAAAAACCGGATGCGGTCTGCGTGGATACAGTGGTCTCGGTGGAACCCCTGCAGGAAGACACAGAGGTCCAGCTCTCCTTTGCCGGTGACACAGATGCTTCTTTAAGCAAAAATGCGATAATCGGTCGGCGCAAGGGACAGGAAGAGCTGGTACTTATCCTGAAACCCGAATGGATCTTCACCGGCACCGGTAAAATCAATCCTGAAGAAGTGAAAGAGGCCCTCGCCCAGGCTGCGGCGGAGTAAGAACAAGAGGCGTTCCCAAATCGGGGACGCCTTTTCTCTCTCCTACCCATCGTGTTTCAGCCATCTCCAATTCTGCCGGGGCACAAAAAAACCGGCCTAAAGCCAAAAGGCTGGGGCCGGTTTTACTACAAAACATGGAAAATAGAAGGCATCTCCTAGGGGAATTGAACCCCTGTTGCCGGGATGAAAACCCGGTGTCCTAACCACTAGACGAAGGAGACACTGTGCGATGTGGATATTATCCACACCACTGTATTATGTCAAGATGAGAAGCGCAGCCTCCCACCCCGAATGAGCCGCACAGGGTTCGAACCTGTGACCCACGCCTTAAAAGGGCGTTGCTCTACCAACTGAGCTAGCGGCCCAAATGCTTGTGCCGTCGTACAGTAGCAACGGAAGCGGAAAATGTCAACAGCTTTTGGGAAAGTGGTGGAAAGAGAGGGGGCAGAACCGGGAAGCCGGTAATACCCCGGTCAATCGTCCCGGAGGCTATAGGTTAAAACCGGAACTCGAAGCCCAACTGCAGATTGTAGACCGGACTCATCCCCGGCTCTGTGGAGCGCTCGGAACCGAACATGGCTGCATTCATGGTAAACCAGTGCAGGTCCAGCCCCAGACCCGCTGAAGGCAGTCCCTGGGCAAATCCAAGCCGCACATCCAGGATATCCAGCATGGTGATCTCAGTTCCAAAGCCAACATGGAGCACCGGGTTTATCGCCAGGGTCGGATAGAGCCAGAAGTCCAGCAGGTCCTCGTAGTCCAGATAAAGATCAATATCACTCAAAAAGATATTAAACCTCGCAAGATCAAAACGATACCGGAATCCCAGATTCAGGGTAAAGGGCACTACCCCGTAAGAGGGATCCGGATCTACCGTCCCATCCAGAAACTCATTTACACTGGCATAGGCTTTCTTGCTGGTGGGAGTGTAGACATCCTTGCCGGTAAGCCCCACGAAGAAGCTCTCCTTCCAGTTGTAGAGCAGCCCCAGATCCATCCCGATCATGCTGATAAAGCTGAAGGGTTCCCCATCAAGCAGAGAAGCGGGATCGAAGGCGAGAATCTCCGCAGTGGTAAGCCCCGCATTCAACTCTCCCCGGAAACCACCCTTCAGAAGCACACCACCCTCCAGGATATGATGTTCCGGCATAATATTAATCGGAAAGGAGTAGCCCCCGGTAAGCAGGATATCCTCCTTTACCACCGCCGTCGCCGAGAGGGGATTGTAACTGTAGAGCACCACATCGCTGTTCATGATCACCCCCAGGCCCAGGCCATTTCCCACATAGCCGAAGGAGAGGGGACCAGTTATGGAGAGGCCGGTGTAGAGACCCACAAGAAGATCCCCCAGGGTCGCCATATCAAGACTTCCACTCAAGACAGCATC
>CAYMWV010000199.1:0-5903 GCA_964394395.1 uncultured Sediminispirochaeta sp. | reverse complement strand
GTTATCGGTTACCGGGCAGCGTTCTTCTGTTTCCTTGAGCCATTCCTGCAGCTGCTGCGGAGTAATCTCGTTAAAATCAGGATCAATTTTTACGTCAATCTGTTGAAAACCGGCACGCTCTTCAAAGGAACATCCGAGGAACGTGCAGGGATTCATCACGCCCTCGATTTTGATTTTCATTCCCCGTAAGACCAAACCCTTTTGCCGTGCAATTTCATGTCCAGTAACATTCAGACATCCGGCAAGGGACATGAGAAGCACCTGTATGGGAGAAGGCCCGTCATCGGTACCGCCCATCTGTTCCGGCTCATCAATGATCATTGAAAACTTTCCGGACTTCAAGCTAAGTTTCGTTGGATTCTGACTTTCTCCAGTGATCAGCCCTATATTACATAGCTCTTCTGATCTTCAAGTGCAACCTTTCGCCTCGCCAGATCTTCCAGGGTATAGGAACGGAGAAACGATCTAATGTGTGTTTCGAACTCCCTCCACATCTCGATGGTGCTGCAATCCTCCAAGCTTGGGCATCCCGGTTTGTTGGGGATAAGACAATTGACGGGATGTAAATCACCTTCAAGATAGGTGAAAATCTGTTCCAAGGTAATCGATTCCGGCTTTTTGACTAAACTGTAGCCCCCTTTGGCACCACGCTGACTGTGCAATATCCCGGATGGACGAAGGAGGCGGATGATTTGTTCAAGATATTTAAGAGAGATCGACTCATGTTTGGCCACCTCGTTTAGCTGAACGTAACGTTGCCGGTCCTGGATAGCAAGGTAGACAAGAAATCTGAGACCGTACCGGGTACGGGTGGAAATTTTCATATATCAATAGTATGAAATCTAAGCGACAGTGACAACACACCGGTACGCCGGTCTAATAAATCTGGAAATAGTTTTTAGGAAACTGTCATTTTTTTTCTGAGCTCTTGACTTAATCATACTACTCCCATATGTTTAATATAGTTTAATAATGGCGAACAAAGGAGGAGCTATGAAACAGATCTACCAATCAATTGTAGAGACCACCGGAAACACCCCACTGGTCAAAATCAACCGACTCAACACAACAAAGGCCACTGTGTTGGCTAAATTGGAATCCTTTAACCCCTTTTCCAGCGTAAAAGACCGTATCGGAGTTGCATTAATTGAAGATGCGGAAAAAAAAGGACAGATAAACAAAGAGACGGTGATTATAGAGCCCACCAGTGGAAATACGGGTATCGCCCTCGCCTTTGTCGCCGCCGCAAAGGGATACAGGCTTATCCTCACCATGCCCGATTCAATGAGTGCGGAAAGACAGCAGCTACAAAAAATCCTTGGCGCCGAGCTGGTGCTTACCGAGGGTGCGAAGGGAATGAATGGGGCAATCGCCAAAGCAAAGGAGCTGGCAGAGGAGTATTCTGACAGTTTTATTCCCAGCCAGTTTGATAATCCTGCGAATCCGGAAGCCCACCGAAGCACCACAGCCGAAGAGATCTGGCGGGACACCGAAGGTAAGGTAGATATCTTCATTGCCGGTGTTGGTACCGGAGGCACTATTACCGGTGTTGGAGAGAGGTTAAAACAACGAAATGATGCAATCAAAGTGATTGCGGTTGAACCGGTAGATTCACCGGTTATCTCCGGCGGGAAACCCGGTTCTCATAAGATCCAGGGGATCGGTGCCGGGTTTATTCCGGAGGTGCTGAATACCAAAATTATCGATGAGACGGTACAGGTATCTCATATCGATGCAGGAGAGACAGCCCGACAGCTCGCTTTACAGGAGGGTATCCTTGTCGGAATATCCAGCGGCGCCGCCCTCTGGGCAGCTTTAGAAGTGGCAAAACGCCCGGATTCAGAGAAGAAAAACATCGTGGTCCTCCTTCCTGATTCGGGAGAACGGTACCTTTCCACTTGGCTCTATCAGTGATCAAGCCATGTAGCTATCGGCAGCCGGTGTTATTAATCCCCTTCACGAAATAGTTCAAATCTTTTTTTGACTTTCCCGATTAGAGATATTAGTATTAATATAACTTGCAAAATGACTATCTTCTAAGGAAGCTAAGGGCGGACAACTTTTGACAAACGATGATGTGAAGAGGGATATAAAGGGTAAAACCATCCTGCTGGTGGAAGATGAGGAGATGGCAGCCCTTTCAACCAGGCTGGTATTGGAGAAAAGGGGTTATCAAGTACTAATCGCCGGTACCGGTGAAGCTGCGGTGGAAGAGATTGAAACGAATCGGGAGGTCAATCTGGTACTGATGGATATCGTTCTAGGCCAGGGGCTTGACGGCACCGAAGCGGCCAAAAGGATCCTTCAGCATCGAGAGATTCCGATTATATTTTGCTCCTCCCACACTGAGGCTGAGACGGTGGAAAAGACCGAGAACATCACCAGTTACGGCTATATTGACAAATCCAGCGGCTCGGAGGTACTGCTTGCATCCATCAGGATCGCTTTTCAGCTCTTTGAAGCGAGAAACAGCTATAAAAACACCTTCTCCTATTCCCTGAACGGCATCTGTATCCATCGAAAGCTCTATGATCCATCCGGTCAGCTGGCGGACTGCGAGTATCTGAATGTCAATCCTGCATTCCACGAGCATACGGGACTCTCCTCCGAAGAGGTTATCGGTAAAACAGTTCGGCAAATCTATCCACAAGGCGAGGCGGACGGGGTAATAGCCCTCTATGATGAGGTACTCCGTACGGCAAGGGCGGCGGTACGGCAATTCTACTTTGAGCCGAGTAGCAGCTGGTTTCAACTAAGCATCTATCCCATGGAGGGGGAACTCTTCTCTGTAGTTATTCAGAACATCACCGAACAGAAAAACGCTGCAGCAGAGGCAGAAGAGGCAAAGAAGCGCTACAGGGACCTTGCGGAGAATGTGGAAGCTATTCTCTGGGAGTACGATATCCGGTCGGACCGATGGACCTATGTAGCCCCGCAGGTAAAAAGAATCCTCGGATACGATCCTGGCGAATGGAAAGATCTAGCCTTCTGGGTGTCCCACATCCATCCGGAGGATCAAAACTGGGCAACAAGCTATTGTAAGGAATGTACTGCAAAGGGATTGGCCCACCAGTTTGAATACCGGTTCCGGAGAAAAGATGGTAGTTATATCTGGATTCGGGATGTGGTCAGCGTCATTATGGAAGGGGAGAGTCCGGCAGGCCTTCGGGGTTTTATGATTGATGTTACCCAGGTGAAGGAGGCGGAACAGGCCCTGGGAAAGCAGCTGAAGGAAAAGGAGCTGCTTCTTCGAGAGACAATGCACCGGATCAAGAACAATATTTTCTCAATCGAGAGCCTTCTCAACCTTCAAGCGGACTCCGCCCCTAATGAAGATGCCCGATCAGCGCTTCGACAAGCGATGTCCCGGGTCAGCGGCATCCGCCAGCTCTACGAACAGATGCTCTCCGCTGCCAACTCCGACAGCGTCAATCTAAAGGAATATCTCGATCCTCTGGTTGATCAAATTGTTTTCCTCTTTCCACAAGCCGGTTCCATAACGCTTATAAAAGAGATCGAACCGATCAAGCTTGGCTCACGGCTACTCTTTCCGGTAGGAATTATGGTAAATGAGCTGCTTACCAACACCATGAAATACGCTTTCAACGGAAGCGCCGGGGGAAAAATTCATGTTCGGAGCAATAATGAGAATGGCTCGATTCTCATATCGGTGTGTGACGACGGAAAGGGATTTCCGGAAGAGGTCCTGCAGGGCAAAACTTCAGGATTCGGGACAAACCTGGTCAAGATGCTGGCCCAGCAGCTGAATGGGACTGCCACCCTCTACAATCAATGCGGAGGTTGCGCAGAAATCCGCTTTCCTTTCCAGAGTAGTAGCACGCAGGGGAACGACACAAATGCATAACAGAAGAGATGAACCGGGCCACCCCCTCCCCCTGGGTGCCTGGCTTACCGGCCGAGGGGTACAGTTTAATCTGTTTTCAAGAAATGCAGAGGCTGTGAGCCTGCTGCTTTTTGAAAATCCCGGGGATGAAGAGCCTGCAGAGATCTATCAACTGGACCCGGAGCAGAACAGGACCGGGGATATCTGGCACATCCATATTCATGGAGTGAAAACCGGTCAGCTCTACCTCTACCGGGTGGCAGGCCCCTTCAAGCCCGAGGAGGGCCACCGCTTTGATCCCGAGGCGTGGCTGATAGACCCTTACACAAAGGCCCTCACCCACCATCGCCAGTGGTTGGACTGGAAACGGGAGCTGATGCCTAAGTGTGTAGTGGTAAACGACTATTTCGACTGGCAGGGAGATAAGCCGCTCAACATCCCTTTGAAAGAGTGCATCATCTATGAAGCTCATCTGGCGGGAATGAGTAAGAGCCCCTCCGCCGGAACCTCCGCCCCGGGCACCTTTAAGGCTCTTATTGAGATTATCCCGCATCTGCAATCCCTGGGGATTACCAGTGTGGAGCTCCTTCCGGTACAGGAGTTCAACCCCTACGAGATTATCCGCCGCTTTCCAGATACGGGAGAGCGGATCACCAACTACTGGGGATACAGCACCGTCGCCTTCTTCGCCCCCGCAGCTTTCTATGCCGCCTCGGGATGCCGGGGAGAGCAGGTAAGTGAATTCAAGGAGATGGTCCGGGAGATGCACAAAGCGGGGATCGAGGTGATCCTCGATATCGTTTTTAACCACAGCGCAGAAGGAAATGAAGAGGGGCCCACCTTCAGTTTCCGGGGACTGGACAACAGCATCTACTACATCCTTGAGGAAGACCGTCGCTACTACCGCAACTACTCGGGTTGCGGCAATACCCTCAACTGCAACCACCCCATCATGAGAAGCTTTATCCTCGCCTGTATCCGTTACTGGGTGATGGAGATGCATGTTGATGGTTTCCGCTTCGATCTGGGATCAATTCTGGGAAGGGACGGGAAAGGGAACCTGCTGGATAATCCCCCGGTAATCGAGCGTATAGCCGAAGACCCGATCATCAGAAATACAAAACTGATAGCCGAGGCGTGGGATGCGGCGGGTGCCTACCAGGTTGGAAGCTTTGCCGGAGACCGCTGGGCGGAGTGGAACGACCGCTACCGGGACGATATCCGCCGCTTCTGGAGGGGGGATGAGGGGATGGTCTCCGGCTTTGCCACCCGCTTCTCCGGCAGCAGTGACCTCTACCTCCACGGGGGAAGAAAACCCTTCCACAGTATCAATTACATTACCAGCCACGACGGTTTCACCCTCAACGATCTGGTAAGCTATCGGGATAAACATAACGAAACCAACGGGGAGGATAACCGGGACGGACATAACGGTAACTACTCGGAAAACTACGGGATTGAGGGGGATAGTAACGACCCGGCAATTAAAAAGCTTAGAAGCAGGATGGTAATGAACTTCTTTGCCAGCCTCCTTCTTTCCGCAGGGACCCCAATGCTCCTGGGGGGGGATGAGTTTCGCCGCAGCCAAAGGGGAAACAACAACGCCTACTGCCAGGACAATGAGATAAGCTGGTTTAACTGGAGTTTTGCGGAAAAACATAAGGATATTTTGGATTTCTGTCGGGAGGTGATCGACTTCAGACGACGGCATCCCGTTTTCCGGCGGAGCGATTTCTATTCGGGAATGGATAACGACCTCAATGGACTGCCCGATATCACCTGGTTCAGCGAACGGGCTAAAGAGCTTAGATGGGACAGAAAAGGAAATATTCTGGCCATTTTGATCGATGGCAGTAAAGCGGAAACCCAGGCTGAGAGGGATGATAACGATTTTTACCTGATGTTCAACGCCACAGAGAGGCAGGTGCGCTTTCGTATTGCGTCCCCTCCCTCGGGCAAAATGTGGCGGCTGAAAATTGATACTGCAGCCAATGATACTGCAGCCAAGGCGCCGATCATGCCAAAAGGGAAAAGCGAGGTGCTGAAGAATCAGAAAAGC
>CAYMWV010000198.1:0-5918 GCA_964394395.1 uncultured Sediminispirochaeta sp. | reverse complement strand
CTGCGGTTCCAGGAATATATACTAGAAGCAGTTTTACTGCTGTTGTTGCTGTTTTTTGCTTTCACAGCACCAGGGTTTTTCTCTCTTCGTAATATGCTCAATGTTCTCAGAAACGTATCCATGCAGGGAATAATCGCTTTTGGGATGACTCTGGTCATCATCTCCGGCGAGATTGATCTAAGTGTAGGATCTGCGGTTGCCTTTGCAGGCTGTGTGGCTGCCTATGTGGTAAAAAAGCTTGCAGTGACCGGAACAGTGGCGATTGCTCCGGCAATTGTGATAGCCATCCTGATAACCTTGCTTTTAGGCTTTCTTATCGGCTGTTTTACCGGTTTTTTCAGAACCCGGTTCAAGGTGCCCACCTTTATCACCACCCTGGCGCTAATGACCGCCCTCTCGGGAGCTGCTAACCTTTTAACCAAAGGCTTTCCAATTACCCCTTTCCCAGAGTGGTATAATTTCTTTGGAGGGGGTTATTTATTGGGAGTTCCTTTCCCTGCAGTAATTTTTCTTATCATCTTTGGAGTAGTCTATTTCATTAGTAATTATACTACCTTCGGTCGGGCAGTATACGCTATCGGAGGTAATGAGGAGGCCGCCAGGCTCTCCGGTGTAAAAGTTGCTCGGGTCAAAATCCTGACCCTTGGGATGGTAGGGCTTTTAGCAGCTTTATCGGGTCTTTTGGTATCGAGCCAGATTATGTCTGGGACCCCTACTACTGCAAAAGGTTGGGAGCTTGATGTTATCTCCGCTGTCATTATTGGTGGTGTGAGCCTTCAGGGGGGAGACGGGAGAATTTGGGGCACCTTTATTGGGGTGGTCTTTCTCGGAGTGATAATCAACGGGATGACTCTCTTGAATGTAAGTGAGTATTGGCAGTATGTGGTAAAGGGGGTATTGATCCTTGCTGCAGTTCTCCTGAACCAGCTACAAGAAATGAAAAGGAGGTAATATGATTATGGCTAAGAAGATGACCAGTCTTGAGCGTTGTCTGGCAATGCTGGAGGGGCGCCCGGTAGATCGGGTTCCGGTGGTGCCCCAAACCTTCATGTTTTCGGCAGAGACGGCAGGAATGCGAATTGGAGATATCGCAAATGACGGAGTAAAAATGGCGAGAAGCCATGTTATCAGTCAGGCGAAATATGGCTATGATGGTTGTGTAATCGATATCGATGATGCCTCACTGGCAGAAGCTTGTGGTTCTAAAGTGATTTTTGACAATCTCGACGAACCCGCCTTGGTGGATGAACACAATCCTCTGGTGACTGACCTGAGACAGGTGCCCGATTTGCGGCTTCCTGACCCTTTAAAGGATGGTCGACTCCCCGCCTGGCTTGAGGCTACTGAACGGCTGGTTGAGGCGATTGGTGATCATGTCTTCATCATGGGCAGAGCTGATCAGGGCCCTTTCGATCTCCTCTGTTTGCTTCGTGGCACAGAAAATCTGATGATGGAGCTGATTACCGAAGATGAACAGGTGATCTGGAACGCCCTCGACTGGTGTCGGGAAGCGAATCTCTGCTTTGCCAAAGCGCAGAAAGATGCAGGAGCTCATTCGACCAGCATCGGGGACGCCTATGCTGGGCCCAACCTTATCAGCCCAGAAATGTACCGTAAACACGCCCTGGAGCATGAAATCACCTTGGCCAGGCAGGTACAGGATTACGGGATTCCCTGGAGCCTTCACATCTGCGGTGATACTAACGGCATCATGGAGGATATGGCATCTATTGGAGCGAAAATTCTGGAACTGGACTGGCAGGTAGATATGGGGAAAGCGAGAACTATCATTCCCGAAACTACTGTCCTGATGGGAAACATCGATCCCAGCCATCCCCTTGCCCACGGAACCCCCCAGGAGGTAGAGTCTAAAGCGAAGGATATTATTGACGCCACCGCCGGGATTGGTCTTTTTTTATCCAGCGGATGCGCCATGGGAAGAAACACCAAACCGGAAAATGTGCAAGCCATGATAAGGGCTGCAGAGGTTTACGGGAACAGTGAACGGCTTGAAGAGCTTCAAAGCAGGAGAGAAGGGGGAAGGTAGGGCTGTGAAGAAACAGCAAGCAGGATAGCTAGGAGGTTACTATGAAAGATTTTTTACTTTATAAGGATTATATTGGCTCTGTTCATTTTAATGCAGTAGACGAAGTTTTTTTCGGGAAGATAGAAGGAATTGACGATTTAGTATCTTTTGAAGGGGTTAGCGTCAGTGAGTTAAAAAAATCATTTGAAGAAGCCGTAGAAGATTATATTGAAATTTGTAGAGAAAATAATAAAGATAATGAAAGGCATCTCATTAAATCAGTTTATTCAACATGCAGTTGAAGAAGAAGTAATGAGAGAAAGCTTAAATCTGTAGAAAAGCAAGAGTGCCTAACAAAACCGTACCAAGCCCTGCGGGCCATCCGGATCGATGATATTGGCTGTTTTGATGCAGAGCAGCACCGCAGGTTCTCCCGGGCCCTGCTTCTTTTTCAGCGGCAGGAAGATGGTTAAAAGCAGGAAAGCCGAATCCCTGTCATGGCAGCTATCTTCATAAAGAAACAGAACTTTGACAAATAATGTGCCGGAAGGGACCAGCAGCCCTATCCTCCGGCACTTTCTGAGCTCCCTTTTCAATCAAGTCCAGCAGCAGCTTCGCCGCCGCAGAGCCGATTTCCCGATGGGGGTGGGGAATGTCCCTGACCGGCACCCCTTTTCCGATTGTCCAGGGAGGGGTTTCGCCGAACCGGAGCACCGGGTCCCGTCGCCCCCGTTTCTCCAGAAGCCATATCAGCTTCTCCGCCAGGCCGCTGGTGGTGACAAACCAGCTGTCGGGGGGCTCTTGCTCCTGGAATAGGAGATCCAGGGCCCTCTCCAGATCGTCCTCCTCCGGTTTCAGTGATTGTAGCAGGATATGGCGAAGCTCCACCCCCGCCTCGTCAGAAGCCTCTTTACAGGCTGCCAGGCGCTCAGCAATGGAGGAGGCGGCCAGATCAAAACTGACACAGCAGGTGCGCTGGTAACCCTCCCGGTACAGCTGTCTGAGCATCTTTAAAGCTGAGTTTCGGTCATCCTGAAGCACCGAATGGCAATCGTGCCCCGGAACCAGCCGGTCCGCCACCACCAGGGGGTAGTTCTTTTCAACCAGCCCTGCAATATGGGTACCGTCATACCGGTTCAGTTCGCCGTCCACCACCTCCCTGCTCCTGAAAGGCATGGTAGGTACCAGAATGATTCCATCCACCCCCTGCCACACCATTTTGTCAAGGATCGATTTTTCCCGCTGCTGGTCAAAATTGCTGGTGGAGATCATCAGGGAGTAGCCCTTTGGGTAGAGCACCGACTCCAGACCCCGGATGATGTTCCCCATAAAGGATTCGAAGACATCGGGAAAAACCGCCCCGATGATATCGCTTTTTTTCCGGTTCAGAGCCTTGGCAAAAAAATTGGGTTTGTAGCCGCTTTTTACCACATGGGCGTGGATCAGTTCCTGGGTATCCTTGCTGATCCGGTAGTCATCCCCCTTTCCCTGGAGGACCAGGGAGACGGTGGTTCTGGAGAGGCCTATCTCCCGGGCAATCTCCTGCATGGTTTTGCCCGTTCCGGGGCCCATTTTTTTTGGCATGGGATGAGGATAGCACTTGCGAAGCCTCACATCAAGTGCTAAACTAGGTTAGCACAGAGGATTCAGGGGATTGCAAGCGGAAGTGCAGGGTAGACAAGTCAGGAGGGCGTCATGAAGCGGAGCGAGATAAACGAGATTATCCGGGAGGCGGAGGAGTTTTTTCACCGTCATCACTTTTATTTACCGGCCTGGTCACTCTGGGATGAGGAGGAGTGGAAGGAGCATCTTGAAGAGGCCCGGGAGGTGCTTGATTGTGCCCTGGGCTGGGACATCACCGATTTTGGGAGCGGGGATTTTCACCGTCGGGGGCTGGTACTTTTTACCCTGCGAAACGGGAAGAGCGGGAGCTATCAGAAACCCTATGCAGAAAAAATCATGATGGTGCGGGAAAATCAGGAGACTCCATTTCACTTTCACTGGAGCAAGATGGAGGACATCATTAACCGCGGGGGCGGGCAGATGGTATTCGAGCTCCACCGGGCGGATGACCGGGAAGGTCTTTCCGATCAGCCGGTGGAGCTCTCTATCGACGGTGTCAAGAGCCAAGTGGAGCCGGGTGCTCCTCTCTATCTCAATCCCGGTCAAAGCCTCACCCTGCCTCAATATCTCTACCACCGTTTTTACGCCCGTCCCGGCGGGGGGCCGGTACTCTGCGGGGAAGTGAGTATGGTCAACGATGACAGCAGCGACAACCGGTTCCACGAAAGCGTGGGCCGCTTCCCGGATATCGAAGAGGATGAAGCTCCCTTTCGCCTGATGGTTCCCGACTACGGAAGGTTCCGATGAGCCGGAAAGGTGCCATTCGCATCGGTGGAGTGGGTTGTTCTCTGGTGGACTATCTCTACCGGGATGTATCCTTCGGGGATGGGGTTTTCAAGGAATATGTGAGTCAACGTCCCGGCGATGGGGGAATCATTCCGGGGGGGCTTGTTTTCAGCGAGGATCTGGAGGCGTATTCCGGAAAAACCTTTTCCGGAATAGCCCGGCACCTTTTGGGCGGTAAAGCCCCCGATACAATAAATCTGGGGGGGCCGGCTATTGTAGCCCTGGTGCATGCAGCGCAGCTTCTGGAGGAGGAGGGGATAGAGGTCTCCTTCTTTGGGGCTGTGGGGGACGATTCAGGGGGAAAGCAGATTGACTCATTTCTGGAAAAGACGCCGGTAAAAGTGCACCTTGAAACCTTTAGCCGAAAGGCGAGTCCCGCTACCACGGTGCTCAGTGACCCCCGGGGTAATGGAGGAAGGGGGGAGCGAAGTTTTATCAACACCCTGGGAGCGGCTCTCTCCTATCAGCCAGAGATGATCCCCCACGCTTTTTTTAGATCGGATATTGCCCTCTTTGGCGGCACTGCCCTGGTCCCCGCTATTCATGACAATCTGGGAGCGTTGTTGCGTCAGGTGAAGGAGCAGGGCGGGATGAGTGTGGTGGGGACGGTCTACGACTTCAGAAACGAACAGCGTTTCCCCGATGCAACCTGGCCTCTGGCAGGTGAGGATGGGTGGAAGGATGTTGACCTTCTGGTAACAGACGCAGAGGAGGCCTTTCGTTTAAGTGGAGAGAGGGATATCGAAAAAGCGGCCAGGATGTTTATTGATCTCGGGGTGGGGGCAGCCATCATCACCCAGGGAGCCGATTCCCTTCTTTTATGGGTAGGCAAGCATAACAGCGCCGGATTCCTTCTTCCCCGTCGCAGCCTCTTTCCGGTAAGCGCCTGGGTGGACCGGGAACTGGAAGCCCATCCCGAAAAGCGGGGAGATACCACCGGTTGCGGAGACAATTTTCTGGGGGGCCTCCTCAGCTCTCTGGCAGAGCAGCTGCAGAATCGCTCTACCTCGGCTGCCGGGATTGATCTTGAAGAGGCGCTTGCCTGGGGGGCTGCCAGCGGGGGATTCGCCTGTTTTCATCTTGGGGGTATGTATCACCAGAAGACACCTGGAGAGAAGCGAAAGCTGTTGGAGCCTATTGTAGCTGATTATCGGCGACAGCTGGGCCGGGGATGAGGGGGAAGAGATGGAAGAGAAGCGAGCTGGCACGGGAAGGCGCCTCCGAGCTGTCAAAGGAAGGCTCCTTCAATGGGGAGCGGGAAATATCGGCCGCGGTTTTATCGGACAGATATTCGCCCGTAACGGCTACGAGGTTATCTTTATCGATATCAATACTCCCCTGGTGGAGTCCCTGAACAGGGCGGGGGAGTATCGGCTTATCGAACTCTCCTCAGATGGGGAGAAAGAGATTCGGGTCGGTAATATCTCCGCCATCGATGGCCGGGACGAAGAGTCGATCTGCCGGGCGGTGGCTCATACCGATT
>CAYMWV010000197.1:0-5997 GCA_964394395.1 uncultured Sediminispirochaeta sp. | reverse complement strand
GGAGAAGAGAAGAACCAACTGCTGTTTGATACTCTCACGATAAAGGATGGTGACTTTTTTCTTGGCAGAAACGGAAGTCTCTCATCAGAGACAATATATAGCTTTCAAGGCTACTACCGATGTGGTGAGGTGCGCTTAAGTCCCGGCTCATTTACCCTTGAAGTGGCACTTACCGATTTTGCTGAAAATGAAGATAGTCGGGCATTTCTCTTACGGGTGCGGTAAGCGTGTACGGGGGAATGTATGGCTTCTAGAGGTAAAAGAGTAAAAACATTTAGTACAAAGCCTGAAGATGTGGCGGGTAATTATCGGCCTTGTCCTGTATGTAAAGGAGAGGAACCTCTTTTTCAATACTCTTTAGGAGCTTCCCGGTTTTGCAGATGTTCTTTCTGCGGTCATCTTTATCAGTATCCGGTACCGGAAGCGAAAGATTTGCACGATCGGTATGGAGAAGAGTATCTGAAATATGAGCTGGAGAATGAAGAAGCATTTTTGCAACTGATGAAGTTAACATTGCAGGATTTTGACTTCTTCCGGATCGCAAAACAGCGGAATATCAGCAGAGGCCGTTTTCTTGATGTGGGTTGTGCCACCGGAGGGCTCCTTTATTGGCTAAAAGGCATGGGGTGGACGGTTCAGGGGGTGGAGGTGTGCAAACCTGCTGCAGAATACGCCCGAAAGGAACGGGGGCTGACTATACACACAACTCCGCTGGAAAAAACCGGCCTGCCTTCAAACCGTGTTGATGTTGTTCACGCCAGCCATTTGATTGAGCATCTTGAGAAACCTCGTGAATTTCTTGATGAGGTTCACCGGGTTCTCTTACCCGGGGGAGTGCTTCTCCTTACTACCCCCAATGAAGCTGGTCTGCAGGCCCGGCTCTATGGCTCCGGGTGGCGCTCGGTGATAGAGGATCATATCCATCTCTTCAAAGCAGGAAATTTGGCTAGATTGATTGAAGAATCGGGTTTTCGGATTATGAAGAAAGTTACCTGGGGGGGTATTCCCAAGGGGATGGCTCCCTTCTTCATAAAGAGAGCAGCTGATTACTTGGCTAAACACCTCGGCTTCGGTGATGTGATAGCTTTTCTTGCAGAGAAGAGAGGTGCTTAGCACCTTGACAGGCTGAGTCCTTTTTCCTAGGATATCCCTACTTATCCTGGGAGGATCTATGACCAGAGAACGTTTGCTTACCCTGTCTAATAAGACCCTACTTACATTGGCAAAACGGGAAGGTATCCATTTCGGCGAGGAAGAGCTTACATATTCCGATAGAAAAAGGCTGGTCGATGAGATCCTTGACGCACTTGAGGAGGACAGGGCCGAGCGTCTTGCCGCAAATAACTCCGCCATGCGTTCGAAAGCCCATAAATATGATATTTTTCTTGATGAGGAACTTGAGTGCCGGGAGGGGGAGGTGTTTTCTATCCCCGGACGGTACAATGAGACCCGGATTGTGCTTATGCTGAGAGACCCTCTGTGGGCCTTTGCATATTGGGATATTCAGGATGTCAAGTTGGCTGCGCTCAAAGAGGAGCCCTATTATGAAGGCCTCTTTCTCCGGGTCTATGAGTTTTCCTCTGCCGTACCAAGTAAGGACCATGTTATCGATTACTTCGATATCCCGGTGAGGGAGGAGGATGATAGCTGGTATATCAGCCTGCCCAAGCCCGGAGGCTTCTTCTGTGTAGACCTCAGGGGCAAGTCTCTCCATGGAGACTCTCTTCTGTGCAGGTCAAACATGATAAAAAGCCCTTTGGGTTATATTGCAGAGAATAAAGAGGACTTCCTCTCAAGTCCTGACCAGATGAAGATTCTTCTTTCAGGGCTCTGGGATTTTCAGGGTGATACGGATGAAGAGGGACGAATCCCCCAGAGGGTAATGCAGATACTCGACTATCAGGATCTCTCTTTTGGGAATTGATGGAGGCTCAATGAAAGGTTATCTCGGTTTTATTTTACATGCCCATCTCCCCTTTGTCCGGCATCCTGAATATGAACGCTTCTTGGAAGAGGACTGGCTTTTTGAGGCGATTTCAGAAACCTATCTTCCTCTTCTGCGGATGTTTGGTCGGCTGAAGGCTGATGGGGTCTCCTTTCGCCTGGCCCTGTCGATTAGCCCCACCTTGAGTGATATGCTGGCTGATTCACTCTTGCAGGAGCGCTACGTAGCCCATCTTCACCGGCTTATAGAGTTGGGGGAGAAGGAGCTCAGCAGGAACTCAGGGGAGCCACAGTTCCAGAAGCTGGCAACGCTCTATCTGGAACTGTATCGCCAGAATTTGGCCGATTTTGAGGATCGTTATCGGAGGAATATACTCTCTCCCTTTCGTGCCCTGGAAAAGGAGGGGTACATCGAAATCCTCACCACCGCTGCCACCCATCCATTTCTTCCCCTTTTTCAGCAGTATCCTGAAGTTATTGATACCCAGATAAAAACCGCGATTATTAGTCATGGACGCCATTTCGGAACTCGGCCCAAGGGATTCTGGCTCCCCGAATGCGGCTATTACCCCGGTCTGGAAGCTTTTCTCAAGAGTTCTGATCTCTCCTATTTCTTTACAGCCGCCCATGGAATTCTCTTAGCGGATAAGAAACCGAAATATGGGGTCTATGCTCCCATGCAGCTTCCAAATAAGGTGATGGCCTTTGGGCGGGACTATCCCTCCTCTGAGGCGGTATGGAGTAATGAAGAGGGGTATCCTACCGATGTCGCTTACCGGGAGTTTTATCGGGATATCGGCTTTGATCTCCCGATCGAGTATATCGGTCCCTATATCCATGAACCGGAAGTGCGAGTCTATACAGGATACAAATATTTCGCCGTCACCGGTGATACGGATGAGAAACAGCTCTATCAGCCTGAGCTTGCCTTGAAGAAGGCGAAAGATCATGCGGAGAACTTTCTCTACCGCAGGCGGCAGCAGCTCCAAAAGATTGGCGGCTTAATGGACCGGGAGCCTTATATTATCTGTCCCTACGACGCTGAACTTTTCGGTCATTGGTGGTTTGAAGGTATTACCTGGATGGAAGAGCTTTTTCGTCTGGTCGATGCAGAAGATTGCGGCTTTTCGTTGCTTGCTCCGAGTGATTATATGGAAAGATATCCCGTCAGCCAGGAAGGTACTCCCAGTTTCTCCAGTTGGGGAAACAAGGGCTATGCAGAGGTGTGGCTTGATGGAAAGAATGACTGGATTTATCGCCATATCCATAAGGCAATTGAGCGGATGGTGGAGCTGGTGGATCGCTATCCCGAAGAGAGTGGTTTAAAGGAGCGGGTACTCAATCAGGCGGCCCGGGAAGTGCTGCTGAGTATGTCATCGGACTGGCCCTTTATCATCAAGACCGGGACTACGGTACCCTACGCAGAGAAACGGATCAGGGAGCATCTCCACAATTTTAACGCCATTTATGAAAATTTGTGCAGGAATACCGTCGATACCGAATGGTTAACCCGCATTGAAAAGAAGACCAACATCTTTCCCGATATTGATTACCGTCTTTTTAAACGGAGAAAGTGAAAACAGGAATCTACTTTTTCAACAAACGACCACCGGCAGCTGCCTTTGGCCGCTCTCAGCCCCCTAAATGGGGGCTGAGGTAAAATCGATGGTTTTACCAGCGGTCGTTTATCATCTGTAGAGGGCAAGTAGCTCCGGTCCCGAGACAAGTTCCAGGTGGTAGAAACTGCTGCGCTCTCCCCGACCCTCATCCCGATTAATTCGGTAAACCCGATAAACAATGCTTCCTTTTTGCAAAGGGGGGCTAAGGGGCTCTCCATTTAAGCCCACCAAGGCATTAAACGGGGCTGGACCGTTAATCTCTTGATTATCTCCATTTGGGTAGACAAGATAGTGTGATTCCATAAACATACCGAACTCTCTCATCTTATGAAAAGCGTGCCTACTAAACAGCTGTTGATATGCTAGGTCTCTTTATTTTTTAGTACCCCTGATTGAAAAAGAAAGCTTGGTTGACTTTTCACCCCATTAGGATAGTATATAGGGAGAAAGGTGGGGGAAAGTGGGAAAAAATAGGAGAATGTGGTAGTAATATGTTCATGGGGGAATACAGGAACTCCATAGATGAAAAAGGACGCCTCCTTGTACCCTCCCGGATCAGGAGTGAAGTGACTGGTAATGTGCTGGTGATGACAAGGGGCGTCGATGCCTGTCTTTGGATTTTTCCTCCGGAGAAGTGGAAACAGATTGCGGAGTCGATTATGGGATCTTCATCAATGTTCAAATCAAAGACCAGGCTGCTGCAACGACGAATTATCGCCCCTGCCCAGGAGTGTGAGATTGATCGTACCGGAAGGGTTACCATTCCGCCTACCTTAAGGGAATCGGCGGGAATAGAAATGAAGAAGGAGGCGGTCATACTGGGAATCGATTCCTACCTTGAGGTGTGGGATACCGATGCCTACGAGGCTTATCTGAGTGAGAGCGAAGGGGATTTCCTTGAAGCTGCCGAGGAGCTTGGGGATGTCCTTGCTGGGCTGTGATGGTAGGCTGAAATGACTGGGACGCTCATGGATATTGTCCATACATCGGTGATGCCGGAAGAGGTATTTGCGTATCTCTCTCCGGTATGCGAAAAAGGATTGCTTATCGATTGCACCCTTGGGGAGGGGGGGCATAGCGAGCTATTCCTTTCCCGACTGCCGGAGCTGCGGCTGGTCGGTCTCGATGCGGACGAAAGGATAATGGAGCTTGCTGCTGGCAGGTTGGAGTCCTTTGGGGAAAGGGTTCGACTATTCAATAGCTGGTTCAACTCCTTTTTCCGGGATTATCCACTGGGAGATGAGCGTCCCGATGCCATTCTTTTTGACTTGGGGATATCGGTTTTTCATTATGAGAAATCGGGCAGGGGATTTTCTTTCAAGGGTGATGAACCCCTGGATATGCGTCTTGAGGATGGGCTGGAACAGAGTGCTGCGGATATTGTAAACAGCTATCCTGAAGTGGAACTTGCCGACCTGATATATCGTTACGGAGAGGAGCGTCTTTCCAGGCGTTTTGCCAGGGCGATTATTGAGGCCCGGGGGGGGGAGGCGATTGAACGGGTTGGGCAGTTGGAGGAGATCATCTGGAAAGCTTCTCCGAAGTCCTACAGGTTTGGACGGATTCATCCAGCGACCCGGACCTTTCAAGCTCTGCGTATTGCTGTCAATGGAGAGCTTCACAGGCTTGAAGCGGCTATAGCTGATGCCTTTACCACGTTGAAGCCCGGTGGACGTATGGGGGTGATCAGCTTTCATTCCCTGGAGGACCGAATCGTTAAGAGGTTTTTTCTGAACCGGAAGAAAGGGTGTATTTGTCCTCCCGAAGAGCCGATATGTAGTTGTAGGGGGGAAGCTCTCGCAAAAGTTCTCACTGGGAAGCCCCTGCGCCCCGAAGAGGGTGAGATTGTTGCCAACGCTCCTTCAAGAAGTGCCCGGTTTCGGGTGATAGAAAAGATAAAAGATGAGGATGATACGGAATGATGAAACGGTTTTTCCTTCTGCTCTTGCTCTCCTTCTTACCCCTTGCAACATTTCTCCTGGTTGATCAGGTACAGCGATACGATCAACTGGAAAATGAGGTAAAGGAGTTGCAAAAGCGGCAGGCTCAACTGTTTGAAGAAAACAAGAGAACCGTTGTTAATATAGCCATTTTAAAGGCTCCCGAGCGGATTGATCAGTTAGCCCGGGAGATGGGTTTGGAAAAAAGGCCCCGGGAAGGGGTGCTTCGAATCGAGTTACCTAAAAAAGGGGGCTCGAAAGATGGTTGATACCGCTCTCCTCTTTACTCAAGACCAGCTTTCCTCTATTACCGGTGCAACCTTATCCGGTGCACTCTATTCAAGTGGGGGAGCGCCATCTGGCACAACAGGGAAGCCGATTGTCCATGTGACAGTTGATTCAAGAACTGTTTCTGAGGGCTCCCTGTTTGTTGCCCTTGAAGGGGAACGGACCGATGGCCACCGATTCCTTAACGATGCAGCCCGGCGGGGCGC
>CAYMWV010000196.1:0-6127 GCA_964394395.1 uncultured Sediminispirochaeta sp. | reverse complement strand
GGTTGACACTCCCGCCCTCTGTCGCCAAAATTGGGTCGGCCGTTACTATGCGGCGTTAGTCGGGTCATAAAACAGCAAAACTCCGGAGAAGAACGAATGAAGAGCAGCTCCCCCATTATCTACACCAAAACAGATGAAGCACCAGCCCTGGCCACCCGGGCATTCCTCCCTATGCTTGAGGCCTTTACCCGAAGCTGTGGTATTGAGATAAGCCTGGCGGATATCTCCCTGGCGGGAAGGATCCTGGCCCAATTCCCCGACCTCCTTCCGGAGGGCAAGCAGGTTCCTGACGAACTTGCCCGGCTTGGAGAGATGGTCCTTAAGCCTGAGGCCAATATCATCAAGCTTCCCAATATCAGTGCCTCCCTCAGGCAGCTTCAAATGGCAATTCGGGAGCTGCAGGAGAAAGGATATCGGCTTCCTGACTATCCGACAGAACCTTCAGGCCCCGAAGAGGAGGAGATAGGGCAGCGCTACGACCGGGTGAAAGGCAGTGCAGTTAACCCGGTACTGCGAATGGGGAACTCGGATCGAAGGGCACCAAAGGCGGTGAAGGAGTACGCAAGAAAGCATCCCCACTCCATGGGACAATGGTCCGCCGATTCGAAAAGCCATGTGGCCAGCATGGATGAGGGTGATTTCTACGGCAGTGAAAAGGCCCTTACACTCCCCGGAGAGAGAACGGTTTCAATCCGCCTTAAGAGAGCTGATGGCTCGTTCCAGATGCTTAAAAGAGGGCTTAACCTGCAGTGTGGAGAGATAATAGACGCCTCTGTGATGAAAGCAAAGGCACTGCGCAGCTTTCTGGAGCGAGAGATCGAAGAGGCCCGGCAGCAAGGGGTACTCTTTTCCCTCCATTTGAAAGCTACCATGATGAAGGTTTCAGATCCGGTCATCTTTGGGCACGGAGTCTCCACATTTTTTGCAGAACTCTTTGAGACATATGGCAGTGAGCTGGAGAGTATCGGATTCTCTCCGGATAACGGTCTGGGGGATCTCTATTCCAGGCTGGAATCGCTTCCTTCAGAGAAGCGGAAAAAGATTGAGAAGAAGATAGGGACCATCCTTGAGAAGCGGCCGGAGCTTGCGATGATCGATTCGGACCGGGAGATTAGCAGCCTCCATGTGCCAAGTGATATCATTATCGACGCCTCCATGCCCGCAGCAATCCGGGCAGGGGGAAAGATGTGGGGCCCTGATGGGACAATGAAGGATATGAAGGCGGTGATCCCCGATCGCTGCTACGCCGGGATCTATCGAGAGACGATCGATTTCTGTAAAAGCCACGGAGCCTTCGACCCGACTATCATGGGAACGGTCTCCAATGTCGGGCTGATGGCGGAGAAGGCGGAGGAGTACGGCTCCCATGACAAAACCTTTATCCTTTCCGAACCGGGAATTGTGGAAATCCTGGACGAATCGGGGGCGATACTGCTTGATCAAATGGTAGAGGAGGGTGATATCTTTCGGGCCTGTCAAGTGAAGGATGGGCCGATCCGGGATTGGGTGCGTCTTGGAGTAGAACGGGCAAGAGAGACCGGAGATCCTGCGCTGTTCTGGCTGGATGAAAATCGGGCCCACGATGCCCAGTTAATCCACAAGGTCAACTGGTATCTCCGGGATCATGACACCGAAGGTCTGGATATCCGGATTCTCCCCCCCAGTGAGGCGATTCGTTTCACCCTGGAGCGGACTATTGCGGGAGAAGATACCATAAGCGTCACCGGGAATGTATTGCGGGACTACCTGACCGACCTCTTTCCCATCATGGAACTTGGAACCAGCGCAAAGATGCTCTCCATTGTCCCTCTGATGGCCGGGGGTGGTCTCTTTGAGACTGGAGCTGGCGGGTCGGCACCAAAACATGTGCAGCAGTTCCTTTCGGAAGGACACCTGCGGTGGGATTCTCTGGGGGAATATCTGGCACTGACCGTCTCCCTGGAAGAGTACGCCAAAATAACGGGGAATGAAAAGGCGGGGGTCCTCGCCGGAGCTCTGGACCGGGCAACCGGAGCGTTTCTGGAAAACCAAAAATCCCCTTCAAGAAGGTGTGGTGAGCTGGATAACCGGGGAAGCCACTACTACCTCTGCCGTTACTGGGCCCGGGAGCTGGCACAGCAAAATGAGTCAGCGGAACTTGCCAAACGCTTCCTCCCCCTGGCTGAAGAGCTGGAGAAGAAGGAGGAGTCGATTATCCGGGAGCTCAATGCAGCTCAGGGAAGCGCTGTAGATATCGGAGGCTACTATTTCCCCGATGAGGAGAAAGTGAACCGGGCGATGCGGCCCAGCGAAACCCTCAACCGGATCATGGACTCATTTAGCCAGTAGCGTATAGTGACGCTCTCCCTCGGGCGGACCAATGCCCAGCCGGGAGAGGGTCCGGGCCCGGGGAAGACCATTCTCGCCGTATCCCTTTTTCCGATAGTAGGCATCAAGCAGCGGTTTTAGGGGAACCACGCTTTTTACCGGATGGGCGGTATCGGCCTCCTTGAGAAACCGCTCGGGAAGGGTGTCCGCTTTTCGGGAAACTCCCATCAAACAGTTCATCTGCCGCTCCAGGATATGGACCCTCCGGCCCGCCCGTTTAAACTCTCCCGGACCGATCTTTCTGCCGGTAATAGCTGTTACAAGACCAGAAGGAAGAGAGAGGTCCAGTACCAGCTGTGCTATATCGGGAAGAAAGGTCATGGCCAGTTTTAGCAAGGGTTTTGGAGTATACTTTGCAATCGGCGGCTCCAGGAGGTAGCCGAAGGTGGTAAACTGACAGCTCTGCAGGGAGTTTACCGCAGCGAATAGATCTTCGAAATAGTTGACCCAGGAAGCCTTTGCCAGGGTTGAATACGGGGGGATATAGCCAAACACCGCCTCAAGGGCGACAGGATAGGCACTCAGGTGGCAGCCCCCCCGGTTTGCCACAGCGTAGTTTAAGCCCTGCCCCCAGGCGGCCCGGGGATCATAGGCGGCAATCTCCAGCCCCTTTACCTGAATGGCGAACTCCCCTCCTCCGTACTTCTCGGCAAGCTGCCTTGTACCGAGGCTCAGATCCTCCCCTTCTCCCCGACGGTAAGCGATATCCTCAATTATTCTGACAATGTTATCGGTTTTTCCAAACGAGAGTTCGCTGGGCCGCAGTCCCTTCTCAGAGGCCTCCATTGCCCAGCCGACAGTTGCTCCACAGCTAATGGTATCAATCCCCAGCTCTCCCAGCCGGTCATTCCAGATCCCCACAATATCGGGATCGAAATTCATCAGGTTCCCACCCCACAAGCCGATCGTCTCATACTCCGGGATGTGCCGCTTCGTTCCGTCCGGCCAGGTGCCCTTGTGTCCACAGAGGATGGAGCAGGGGGCGCATACTGCGTGCTCAGTATGATAACGCTCCGCCATCGCCTCTCCCGAAAGCGCTTCGCAGCGTGGATCGGTCCGGTCCCTGAAATTGCGTACCGGTACAAAGCCCGCCTTTATTCCCGGGCGAATACTGAAATTGGTTCCATAAGCCCTGTAGGATTGAATAAAGGGGTTGCGTTCCATGTAGCGCTTTGCCTTTCGGTTGAGTCGTTCAAAGCGAACCGGGTCCACCGGTTCAATTCGATAAGAGCGCCCCAGGGCTATCACCGCCTTTACCTGCTTCGCTCCCATCACCGTGCCCAAACCTCCCCGGCCAAGGTAGCGGTTACCCGAACGGATTACCGAATAGAGCACCCCATTCTCCCCGGCCGGGCCGATCACCAGAGCCCCCTTTCGGGGATTATCCAGAAGGCGCTTCTGGGCCTCCCCGGTCTCCATCCCCCACAGCTCTCCGGCATCCTCAAACCGCACTCCATCTTCATCAATTTGCAGAACCACCGGCCGGGAAGAGCGCCCCCGGATAAGGACTCCGTCCCAACCTGCGGTTTTGCAAGCTATCCCGAAGGGGCCGCCACAGGAGGAGCTGGTCATGATTCCCGTTAAGGGAGATTTCGTTACTCCGGCAAATCGGGCGGAGCAGGGAGCCCCGGTGGCCATAAAGGTGCCCATCATGAAGCAGAGCATATTCTCGGGCCCCAGGGGATCAATCTCATCAAGGGCTCTCCCATCATTTCCACCCAAGAGGTCATAAAAGAGTTTCAAGCCCAACCCCTTGCCACCCAGGTATCGGTTCAGCACCTCTTCATCCGCCCGGAGGATGCTCCATCGCTCTTCAGTCAAATCAATATGTAGAAAAGCCTTCGACTCACCCTTGATCACCTTCATGAATTTCTCTCCTCAGCTTCTGACACTTCTACAGCGACTTTTGCTTCTGTAGCCTTTTTTACTTCGATGCAATCGGCGGGGCAGTACTCCTCACACCAGCGGCAGGAGACACACGCTTCAGGAGAGGTCAGGGATGGAAAGGCTTTAGCCCCTCCCGGCTCCCCCTTCCCCATGGAGAGACAATCGGCAACGCAGACGTCAACACAGGTGCCGCAGGAGATACAGCGGCTCAGGTCGAACTGCGGTTTGGGCCATCGTTTTCTGGGCAGAAGCCGCTCAATAAGCTTTCCACTATCGTCGATAACAGCGGCGGCCGGGCAGACTCTGCCGCAGGATCCGCACTCAATGCACTTATAGGGATCGATCCGGTGAAGCTCCTTTGCCGCCCCGGTGATGGCCGCCACGGGACAGACACGAATACAGGCTCCACAGCCGATACAGCTTTCGGTGATGCGGTAACTCATGACTCCTCCCTCTTTCCCCGGATGATATGGTACATAGCCACAAAATCGTTTTTTGAGAAAATAAGCGGTACCGGATAGAGAGGGTTAGCCTCGGAAAAGGCTCTTTCAGCCATGAGGGGAATATCATCATCCTTGATAGTGTCGATATGATCGGGAATATTCATGGCCCGGTTCATCTCCTCGATCCGACGGATAAACCCTTCGGCAGCCTTTTCCTCCGGCTCATCGCCTCCAGCGGCGCCGGAGAGCCGGGCCAGGAGGGCAAGCCGTGGCTCTGCACTTCTTCCGTAACGCCGCAGGATATGAGGCAAGATTACCGAATTGGCCAGGCCATGGGGCACCCCGTAAAAACCTCCCAGGGTGTGGGCGATGGCGTGAACATTTCCAACATAAGCCCGGGTAAAAGCCTTACCTGCCAGGTAAGCCGCCTTCAAAAGCGTTTGCCGCCCCGCTAAATCCTTTCCATTCTGATATACCGAGATAAGGTTTTCCAAAATGAGCTTAGTAGCTTCCACTGCGGCAGCTTCGGTCTCCCCGGTATTACTTCGGCCGATAAAGGCTTCCACCGCATGGGTCAGGGCGTCCATTCCCGTGGTGGAAGTGATATGTCCGGGCAGCCCCACCGTCAACTCCGGATCAAGAACCGCCACCCGGGGGATAAGGGCATGGTCATTTATGGCATATTTTTCGTGGGTATCGGGATTGGAGACCACCGCCGCCAGGGTTGCCTCACTTCCCGTCCCGGCTGTTGTAGGCACTGCAAAGAGGGGAGGCAGCTTGGCCAATACCCGGAGTACCCCCTTCATGGAGGAAAGAGCCTTCTTCGGCCGGGCAATCCTTGCTCCGGCTGCTTTGGCACAATCCATGGGAGATCCGCCGCCGAAGGCGATAATTCCCCGACAGCTCTTCTCCCGGTATAATGCGGCAGCCTCTTCACTATTATGTATCGTGGGATTAGGCACCGTTTTGTCATAGATGTGGTACTCCAGCCCCTCCTCCTTCAGTTTATCCAGCAGAGGATTCATCAAGCCCAGAGAAATCAACCCCTTATCTGTTACGATAAGCAGAGGCACAGCACCCTTTCGACGGATGAGGCCGGGCAGTTCCAGGATACTCCCCGGCCCTTCCAGCAGCTCCGGCTCCCGCCAGGGCAAAAGGGGTGAGACAAGTTTAAATGCTCCCTGATATATTCTGCAGTAGAGATGGAAAAGCCCCATTTCGTTCCTCCCGTTTTTATCTATGCTGAAGCCAAAGCCGCTGACAGCAGGGTAAGCATAGCACCACCCCCCGATTCTGTCAAAAGGAGATTGATCTGCTGATCTGCTAATCTGCGGGGGTTGCTCTGCGGGGGGGGGGAACAACCCATGATTATGCGCAGATCGGAAGAGCACACGTCTGAACTCCAGTCACGTGAAACGATAGCGTATGCC
>CAYMWV010000195.1:0-6175 GCA_964394395.1 uncultured Sediminispirochaeta sp. | reverse complement strand
AGGGCACCTCGCCACACCAGGAGGTGGCGGTAACTCACCCCGGGGTACAATTTCAGCTCCTTCGACTCCAGTTCTCCTTTAAGCGCTTCTATAAGAATCTTCGCCTCTTCGGTGGAGATCTCCCCGGCGGAGTGATCCATCATCATTTTTTCCCCATAAGCGCCATGGCCGTGAAGGGTGACCAGATTACAGCGAAAGGTGATGTCGGATTCGGAGAGGTGGACCCCCATGCTTGCTGCTTCCAGGGGGGAGCGGCCGGTGTGGTAGAGTTCCGGCTCGTAGCCCATCACCGACAGGTTGGCAGTGTCGCTCCCCGGAGCCATCCCCTCCGGAACGGTACGAACAATGCCGACCTCTCCATAGCTCGACATCTCGTCCCAGACCGGGGTAAGAGCCGCTTCCATAGGACTCTTTCCACCTAACTCATCTATGGGCCCATCGGCCATTCCATCGGCAAGTACAATCACATACTTCATCATCCGCCCCTTCTATATCCCCTTTCTGTCCTCTTTCTGTCCTCTTTCAGCCCAGAGTCTCCTTTACTACTTCTGCCATCTTATCCCTTTCGCAGATCCCCGGATGGAGAACAGTACGTTTATCCAGGCCCCGGATAGGCGCAGGCAGCTCAATTCCAGTGGCTGCTGCAAGTTCTCCCAAAAGGAAAAAATCATCCTTTCCCTGCGTATCCACTCCCAGAGCCCGGGCCACAGGCCTGGAGAATTTGAATGGGCTGGCAGTGGAGGTGAGGAGAGCATGACGCCGGTCACCCGTCTCCTTCCGGTAATCCTGCAACACCCGGTAGCCCACAGCGGTGTGGGTATCCACCAGATATCCCTCCCTGCGGTAGAGCTCTCCGATGGCTTCTTCGGTCGCCTGGTCATCCGCATAAGCGCCGTAGAAGTTTTCCATCCCCCGGCGCATGGAAGCGGTGATTGAATAGGAGCCTCTCTCTTTCAGTTCAGCCATCAGATGCTGTATCAGCTCCGGGTCTCTTCCGGCAAGCTCGTAGAGAAAGCGCTCCAGATTACTGGAGATGAGGATATCCATGGAGGGACTGATGGTGGGGTAGAAATCCCGGTTAAGATCGTAACGCCCGGTCCGGATAAAATCGGTGAGCACCCTGTTTTTATTGGAAGCGCAGATGTACCGGCCCACGGGCAGGCCCATCTTTCCAGCGTACCAGGCAGCCAGGATATTTCCGAAGTTCCCGGTGGGAACGACAATATTTATCGCCTCTCCAGCTTTAATTACTCCCCGACGAAGGAGTTCCTGATAGCCGTAGAAATAGTAGATTATCTGGGGAACCAGACGCCCGATATTGATGGAGTTGGCGGAGGAGAAACGGTAGCCCCGCCGGGAAAGCTCCGAGCGCAGCTGGGGATCGGAAAAGATCGCCTTTACCCCGTTCTGGGCGTCATCAAAATTACCCCGGATTCCCCAGACACCGGTATTTCCCCCCTCCTGGGTGGTCATCTGACGCTTCTGCACCTCGCTTACCCCGTCGGTGGGATAGAACACCACAATCCTTGTGCCATCCACCCCGGCAAAGCCTTCAAGAGCCGCCTTACCGGTATCCCCGCTCGTGGCTGTCAGAATGACAATGGTATCCTCGATTCCTCTCTTTGCCGCCGCCGTCTTGAGAAACCTGGGCAGGATGGAGAGGGCCATATCCTTAAATGCCAGGGTAGGTCCATGGTAGAGCTCGATAAAGTGGAGGCCATCGAAACTGGAGAGGGGTGCAATCTCCGGTCGGCGAAATTTATCGTCATAGGCGCCATCAACACATGCTGATATCTCCTGCTCAGAAAAATCGGTGAGATAGAGGGAGAGGATCCTCTTTGCCAGAGCCTGGTAGGAAAGCTTATGCAATGCCGGATCGAAACGAGGAAACGCCGATGGAACGTAGAGCCCTCCGTCGGGAGCAAGACCGTTAATGACCGCCTCGGCAAAAGTGATGGGTTTTACCGAACCGGAATCTCCGGACCGGGTGCTGTGATAGGTAATCTCTGCCATGGCAGCATGATAGAGGAAGAGGAGCGGCTGTTCAAGTGGATTTGTGAGAGGAAGCGAGAGGATGCAGCGTAAGGCTGGACGCTGCCAGCTTAGATCGATTCGGCAAACATTCTCATTGCGTGGATGTTCTCAGAGGGGGTCCCCCTAGGGACCTCACAACCGGCGGCAACCGCATACCTGTTTTTCCCCGCCATCTCATAGCAACTGCTTAATGCATGCTTGATGATATCAGGTCTCCCATCTTTTAACACCGAAACGGGGTTGATATTACCTGCAAGCAGCACCTTTTCCCCCAAACAGGTTCTTGCTTTTTCAACCGATACCATTGAATCGATATCCAGGATGTCTATCTTCAGATCATTCATATAGGGGAGGATTGGCTCTATGTTTCCACAGATATGCAAGCGAACAAGAGCTCCAAAGGAATGGATCGTCTCTATGTACCTCCGTTGGAAAGGCTTTATTATCCTCTGATATAAATCCGGGCCAACAAGCGATGCAGCTGCATCACCAACTCCTATCACATCAGCCCCCGCTTCAACCTGAGCTTTTGCAAGTCCAAGACTCACCTCGGAAGTAAAAGCCATAAGATCGGTAACAAAATCCGGTTCCAGCATAAGATCCATCATCAAATTGTTGATTCCCCGGAGATCAGAGGATTCCGCCGTAGGGCCCTCTATCCATCCCTCAATGATCTTCTCATGCCCGAGTTCCTCTTTTAACCGCCGAACCAGTTCAACCCGGTTATTCATTCTTTTCCCATCTTCAGGTTTAACAATGCGTAATGATTTCAGTCTTGCTTTGTCTGCGAGCAGAGCATTTGCTTCCTGTATCGCCGGCGGTTGATCGTCATAATAGACTACTTCTGCTCCAAGATCGGCAGCTTCCGTTGCCGGGTCGGAGATGGAAGAGACATGATCGATGGAAAAACGCTCGGATATTCCTGCCTGCCCTTTCACATGGACCCGATAATCGGTTGCGTATTCAAGATAAGGAACTCCTATCTCATCAGCGGCCACCATCATGGTAATGGGAATGAAGGGCAGACCCTCTTCACTATTTCCATTTTTTATCGTATCGAAAAATCTTTTACGGGATCCCATACTATCTCCTTGTCCCATCACTCTCGCTCAGAAAGCTCATCCAGGGCCTGGGAATAAAAATCCTCAATAGCCCAGGTCATGCGAAAATCGGGCCAGCTGATCAACAACTCTTCGGAGAGCTGCTTTACCTCTTTCCACCGTTTCTCCATCGCCAGGGAGAGGAGCCCCTGGTAGAGGATCTCGGGAAGAAAGGGATCACCGGGTAGATTTTGCTGCGCCCTGGAAGCAAGGAAGAGGATATTCTGCCTCGCTGCAGTCGCCGCTTCGGCGTTGGAGAAATACTCCTCCTGTTTACTCGCCAGTTCGAAAAGGCTTATCTGGATATGCCAGATGACTTGGGCAGGAGTGTTGCCTTGGAGCAGTTCGGGCCGTTTTTGCGGGAGGGCAGCGATTTCGCTCTGGGAGGCTCCGGCCTGGCTAAGCTCCATGATTACATCTGCATAGGTTTTGAAGGGGCGCTCCTCAAGCCGTTTCCGCAGATCCTTCACCTTCTCGGTGAGGTCCCGGATCTCCCGGATCTGCCGGGCCTTGCGGAAATCCTTGAGAAACTGGTAGCTGTTTTCCAGACTACGCTGGGGTGCAGCATATTCAGGGCTTTCCCGAAGGGCATCCTTGAAGAGTTCCACCGCAGAATCAAAATCCCCGGCATCAAAACGATCAATCCCCCGGTAGTAGCGCTCCATGGCGGTAAGGGTAAGCTCCTGACCCGGTCCGGCCCCGGATTCGGGATAGGAATATCCCAGCTCTCCGCATATCTCCCGGGCCAGAAATACGCCTAAACGGCTGAAATCACCAAGGGGGATTTCGCTGGAAAAGCTCCCCCGGATCGAAGCGCTGGAGGTGTCGGTGATGCGGGATGATATCAGAAGTCGTCCCGACTGAACCACATAGCTGCCGGAAACAAGATATTTTGCATTGAGCAATTCCCCCGCCCTGGCTGCATCATCGCTGGCGGTAAGTCCTGAAAGGGTGAGTTTCTGCTCCTGCAAAACCTTTTGAAGCTCCTCCCGTTCCACAAGCTCTATCTCTTTGACCGGAGAAAGGGCTGAGATAAGGGTGTCCGCTATCCCCTTACTCATCCAGCCGTACTCCTCTGTCCCGTCAAGATTCTCGAAATAGAGTACCGAAAGGACATCTTCCCCGGCCAGGGTAAGGGGGAGGAGGAAAAGCAGGATCAGCAGTAGAATCGTACTTGCAGGAGACCTTCTTAAAAGCTTCACAGTGCGCCCTTTTCGATTCTGCGGTTACGGAAGTAGAGGATGATATCGATCCCCACCATGAGGAAGTTAAGGCCGTAGAGAAGAATAACCGGATCAAAACTGTAAAAGGTTTTATGGATAAGTCCGGAACCATAGCCGGTGAATATCACGAAAAGAAAGCCGATGCTCTTGCCTCCGGTACTCCTGGACCGCCAGCTTTTCATGATCGATACCGGCCAGGCTGCCCCAAAACAGAGCAACATCAAAGCTTCAAAGGGACTCATACTCACGCATCCTCCTTTGCAAGAGCAAGTCCTGCAACAAATACTCCTTTAGTGAGAGAACAGGGCTCATCTATCTGAAACCCCGCCCTTACTATGGTACTGCTTGTCTCCCGGTTCAGATGGCAGCCTCCGGCTATCCGTTTCCACGCTGGAGTAACGAAGTCGGCGAGCCCCGCAGCAGCTCTCCCCTCGGGCTTCACATGCTCCATAAAGAGATAGCGCCCCCCGGGTTTTACCACTCGCTTCAATTCTTTCAAGCCCCTAAGTGGATCGGAAACCGAACAGAAAAGCAGGGTAGCCACCACCGTATCGAAACTCCCATCCGGAAAAGGCAGGGCCTGAACATCTCCGGTGAGAACCTCAATCTCGAACCCTCTGCTCCGGTAGCGCTTTTCCAGCCTTCCCCCGGCATCCCCTTCCGGAACGATAAGGGTCAGCGATGTGATCTGATCCTTCCGGTAGTAACGGGAGTTGACCCCGGTTCCCGGCCCAACCTCAAGGACCCTGCCGAAAGCCTCCGGCAGTAGTTTCTTCCGGCACGAAGCAAGACCAGCAAAGGTCTCAAAGGGAGCCATGAAAGTATCATAGATTAATTCAGGAATCATTGGCCTGAATTATGAAGATCCGCTGAGACAAGGTCAAGGAGCCGACCCCCCGTAGGCTCCTCTTCCTCCCGGAATGGCTGTTTCTCGGTCTGGGACTGCTCTTTCATTGAGGCTGTCCCGCAACCTTTCTTGAGCTTTATGCACGCTACATATAGTGGTTATAAAACGCTAACACCATTATGTATAGCGGTTTAGACAGCCTCGATTGTAAAAGCAAACCACCGCCGCTGGCGGTGGTCCGCCAGTTAACAAACTGGCGAGGATTCAGGCTCTGCCTGAATCTTGTTTTTTCAACACACGACCACCGACAGCGGCCCGTGGCCGCTGTAAGCCCCCTTCCAGGGGGCTCAGTAAAACCACCGGTTTTACCGGTGGTCGTTTATTCAGTGGGATTAATGTTGCGGGACGGCCTGAATTCCTGGAAAATGAACCAACGGTGACAAAATTGCGTTATCTCTAGGTGTAAGAACCCGTTGGGTTGTAGTATACTCTTTATAGAATGGAGTCGTTTATGGAAGAGATGGCGGATATCCTCGAATCAACCCTCGCCGAGGCTGTACAGGTAAAGGATCGCAAAAGCCTCCACCGTTACACCCTTATGATAGTTCAGAACGCTGCTTCAAAGCAGGCCTTGAACACGGAAACCGCTGAAATTAAAAGTGGCCTGAGAGAACTGATTACCGAGTTCCGGGAGTTCAGGATTGGTACGGACAAGCGGTTTGTAGAGCAGATTGCTTACTTTGATAAGCGCTTTCAAGAGCAGATGAGAAACGTTGATAAGCGCTTTGAAGATCAGCTGGGCTACTTTGATAAGCGCTCTCAAGAGCAGATGGACCACTTTGATAAGCGTTTTGAGGAGCAGAAAAGCGATTCGGAAAGACGGTTTTTCGAGCAGAAGGAGTATTTCGATAAGCGCTTTGAAGATCAGAAAAGCGATTCGGAGAGGCGGTTTTTCGAGCAGAAGGAGTATT